>NZ_JAMYKY010000014.1:0-159923 GCF_040317695.1 Mesorhizobium sp. M1403
GCACCGTCGCCGATGCCGCCGAGGATGCCTATGACCATTCCTGCGTGCTTCTGGCGCTGGCGCATGCCCATATGTGCGGCAATCCGGATGCATTGCGGCTTGGCGAGGAGACCTTTGCGTTCATCGACGCGCATCTCGAGGACGAACGCCTGACCGGCTTCCGCGAGACCTCGAGCGGCGAGGGCGAACGCCGCTCCAACCCGCACATGCATCTGCTCGAGGCGTTTTTGGCCTGGCATCAGGCGACCGGCGAGCGCGCCTATCTCCGCCGCGCCGCGCGCATCGTCGATCTGTTCCGCAGCCATTTCTTCGACCCGGAAAGCTGGACGCTGGGTGAGTATTTCGACAATGAATGGCGGCCAGCCCCTGGCGAGAAAGGCACGTGGACCGAACCGGGCCATCATTTCGAATGGGCCTCGCTGCTGGTCGACTTCGCGGGCCGCAGCGGCCAGAGCGGCTTGACCGGCCTCGCCAGGAAACTCTACGCGTCGGCGATTGCCAATGGCCTGAACCGCGCCACAGGCCTCGCCTACGGCGCCGTCTCGCGGCAAGGGCTGCCGCTCGACCGCGTCTCGCGCAGTTGGCCGCAGGCCGAAGCAATCAAGGCAGCGATCGCGCTGGACGGCTCGGGCGGTCCCGACCTGAAGCCGGAAATCGAGGCGCGTGTCGGCCGGCTGTTCCGCTGGCACATCAATCCGGCACCGCTCGGCCTGTGGATCGACCGCATCGACGAGCGTGGCCGCTCGCTGGCAAGCGAGGTGCCGGCCAGCATCTTCTACCATCTGGTCTGTGCGCTGACGCAGTATCTGGACGGTACGGCCCGCAAGGATCAGTACGGGCTGGCGACATCACCGGTCTCGACGTAGACCGACTTTAGCTGCGAATAGAGTGCCAATGCCGCGAGCGAATTCTCGCGGCCGATGCCGGACTGCTTGAAGCCGCCGAACGGGATTTCGACCGGCGTCAGATTGTAGGCGTTGATCCAGCAGGTGCCGGCCTGCAATTCGGCGATGACACGGTGGGCGCGCGCCAGGTCGCGCGTGAACACGCCTGCAGCGAGGCCGAATTCGGTGTCGTTGGCGCGCTCGATCACCTCGTCCTCGCTGTCGAACTTCAGCACGCTCATGACAGGCCCGAAAATCTCCTCGCGGGCGATGCGCATCGTGTCGGTGACACCGGTGAACACCGTCGGCTCGACGAAGAAGCCGCCCTGAAAACCCTGCAGCGAAGGCACATTGCCGCCGCAGGCGAGCACCGCACCATCCTGCTTGCCGGCCTCGATGTATGAGACGACCTTGTCGTGCTGCGCCTTCGAGACCAGCGGCCCCATCTGCGTGTCCTGGTCGAGCGGGTCGCCGATGCGGATTTTCTTGGTCCGCTCGGTCAGCCTTTCGACGAAACGGTCATGGATGCTGCGCTGCACGAAGACCCGTGTGCCGTTGGAGCAGATCTGACCGGTCGAATAGAAATTGCCGAGCATCGCGCCGCCGATGGCGTTTTCGAGGTTGGCGTCTTCGAAGACGATCAGCGGCGACTTGCCGCCGAGCTCCATCGTCGCGTGCTTCATCTTCGAGCCGGCGAGCGACAGCACCTTGCGGCCGGTCGGCACTGAGCCGGTCACCGAGACTTTGGCGACGACCTCATGGCCGACAAGGCCGGCGCCGACATCGCCAAAACCTTGCACGACATTGAACAGCCCGTCGGGCAGCCCGGCCTCGGTGTAGATTTCGGCGAGCGCCAGCGCTGAAAGCGGCGTGTTTTCCGACGGTTTGAACACCATCGCATTGCCCATGGCGAGGGCGGGTGCGGATTTCCAGCCGGCGATCTGGATCGGGTAGTTCCACGCGCCGATGCCGACGCAGACGCCGAGCGCCTCGCGCCTGGTATAGGCAAAGGGACCGCCGAGATCGACGGCCTCGCCATTAAAGGCGGCGACCGCGCCGCCGAAATATTCGAGGCAATCCGCCGCCGAAGGGGCGTCCGCAACCAGCGTCTCCTGGATCGGCTTGCCGGTGTCGAGCGTCTCGATACGCGCCAAATCGGCATTGCGGGCGCGCAAAATGTCGGCGGCACGGCGCAGTATGCGGCCGCGCTCGACCGGCTTCAGCCGTGCCCAGGCCGGCTGTGCCGCACGCGCGGCTTCGATCGCGAGTTCAAGCACGTTCGGCGTCGCCGAGCGCAGCATGGCAATGGTCTCGCCGGTCGCCGGATAGATGACCGGCAGCGGCGCGCCGCGCTCGTCGTCGATATAGCGGCCGTTGACATAATGCGATGCCGTTGGCTGGGCGCGCATGACTGTTCTCCAATCGTCTTTCGCGGCAGGCGGAATGTGCGTCCGCCGGATCATGGCCTATCTGTCCGACGCCTGCCAGCGCGGATTGATCCATGGTTCCTGGTTGGACGGCGCCAGCGGCGAGCGCCCGAGAACGTGGTCGGCGGCCTTCTCGCCAGTCATGATCGACGGCGCGTTGAGATTGCCATTGGTGACGCGCGGGAAGATCGAGGAATCGGCGACCCGCAGCCCTTCGACGCCGATGACGCGGCATTCCGGATCGACGACGCTCATCGCATCGTCGGCACGGCCCATCTTGCAGGTGCCGCAAGGGTGATAGGCGCTTTCGGCGTGGTCGCGGATGAAGGCGTCGAGCTCGTCGTCCGATTGTACGTGCGAACCCGGCGACAGTTCCTTGCCGCGGTAAGGATCGAAGGCCGCTTGCCCGAAGATCTCACGGGTCAGCCGGATGCAGTGGCGGAACTCCGTCCAGTCGTCCGGATGCGACATGTAGTTGAAGCGGATCACCGGCTTCGATTTGGGATCGGGCGAGCGCAGCGTGACCGAACCGCGCGACTTCGACCGCATCGGCCCGACATGCGCCTGGAAGCCATGCGCCTTCGCCGCCGCCTTGCCGTCATAGCGGACTGCTGCCGGTATGAAGTGATACTGGATATCGGGATAATCGACGCCGGCGCGCGAGCGCACAAAGGCGGCCGCCTCGAAATGATTGGTGGCGCCGAGGCCGGACTTGAAGAACAGCCACTGCGCGCCGATCAATGCCTTCGAGAACGGGTTCAAGATGGAGTTCAGCGTGATCGGCTTTGTCGATTCCTGCTGGATGTAGAGTTCCATGTGGTCCTGCAGATTGCGGCCGACGCCGGGCCGGTCGACAATCACCGGAATGCCGTTCTCTTTGAGGTGCTGGCCGGGGCCGATGCCGGACAGCATCAGGATCTTGGGCGAGTTGATCGAGGACGCGGCAACGATCACCTCACGCCGCGCTCTGATCACCTGAATCCGCTTGCGCGCTTCGATCTCGACTCCGGTGGCGCGTTGATTCTCGATGATTACCCGTCGGGCGAACCCCTTGACCAAGCTGACATTTTTCCGCCTGAGTGCCGGCCTGAGATAGGCGCTCGCCGCCGACCAGCGGCGACCGCCACGAATGGTCTGCTCCATCGGCCCAAAACCTTCCTGCTTCGCGCCATTGTAATCATCGGTCAGCTCGAAACCGGCCTGACGGCCTGCCTCGACAAAGGCGCCGTAGAGTGGATTGGTCCGCGAGCCGCGCTGCACAGTCAGCGGGCCGCCATGGCCGCGCCAGCCATTCTCGCCGCCATTGCTGTCCTCCATTCGCTTGAAGTACGGGAGCACGTCTGCGAAGCCCCAGCCGGCCGCGCCCTGTTCGGCCCAATGGTCGAAGTCGCGGGCATGGCCGCGCACATAGACCATGCCGTTGATCGAGGATGAGCCGCCGATGACCTTGCCGCGAGGCGTTGCCAGCACGCGGCCGCCGAGATGCGGCTCCGGCTCGCTGGCAAAGCCCCAGTCGTAGAGGCTCATGTTGAGCGGGATCGACAGCGCCGACGGCATCTGGATCAGCGGCCCGATATCGCTGCCGCCATATTCGATGACGATCACCGAATGCTTGCCGTCCTCCGACAGCCGGTAGGCCATGGCCGAGCCGGCCGAGCCGGAGCCGATGATGACGAAATCCGCTTCAAGCATGGTTCATGCGCGCCCATGGTTCATATGCGCAATGAAATCGGCCAGCGAGACGTTGCCGCCGGTTGCCACTACGAGAACGGTCTTGCCGGTCACGTCGACCTTGCCGCCGAGCAACGCCGCGAGCGAAGCAGCGCCCGAAGGCTCGAGCACCAGCTTCAGCCGCTCGAAGGCGATCCGCATAGCGCGCCGCACCGAAGCATCGTCGACGGTGACGCCGCGAACGCCGGCGGCCTTCGCAGCTGCGAACGGCGCGTCGCCCGGCCGCCGCGACATCAGCCCGTCGCAGATCGATTTCGGCCCGATCGGCATGGTTTCGATGGCGCCATGTGCCAGCGACGAGCCCATGCCGTCAAAACCTTCCGGCTCGACGCCGATGATCTTCGTGGCTGGCGACAGGTAGTGGAAGGCCAGCGAAACACCGCCGATCAGGCCGCCGCCGCCGACCGAGCAGAACAAAAGATCGGCCTCGGTTTGCCTGGCGGCGAGCTGGTCGAGGGCCTCCAGCCCGGCACCGGCCTGGCCGGCGACGATCTCCGGATCGTCGAACGGGTGCAGCAGCGCCAGGCCTTCGCTCGCGGCGATCTCGCGCGCCCTGGCGGCAGCGACTTCCTCACGCGCGCGCTCGCCATGGTCGGTCAGCACGACGTGCGCGCCGTAGCCCGATGTGGCGTCGCGCTTGGCGGCCGGCGCGTCGATCGGCATGACGATGGTGACGGGAATGCCGAGCGCCTGGCCCGCCGCCGCCAGCCCTTGCGCGAAATTGCCGGAGGAATAGGCGACGACGCCCTTTTTGGCTTCGTCAGGCGACAGCCGCTTCAGCCGCCAGTAGGCGCCGCGCACCTTGAACGATCCTGCCCATTGCAGCGACTCGGCCTTGACGAAGAAGCGGGCGGCGCCGGTCTCGCGGGCGAGTGCCGCCGATTCCAGCAGCGGCGTGATCTGCGTCGCCTTGGAGGTGGCGGCATAGGCCTGCCTGAGATGGTCGAGCGAGGGGACGAGACTGTCTGCCATCATTTGCCTCGCGGAAAGCGCTTCTGCTCTTCGAGCAGGTCGAGGTTCATGTGATTGCGCATGTAGCGCTCCGATGCTTTCTGCAGCGGCTGGAATTCCCAAGGGTAGTGGGTGCCGTTGCGCAGCGCCGGGTAGACCACCCAGCGGCGTGCCTGGCTGGCACGCACCGCGGCATCGAACGCCGCCATGTCCCAGCGCTCCCGCACCTTGCCGGTGAAAGCCGCCACCAAAGCCGCATTGGCCGGATCGGCGGCGAGGTTGGTCAATTCCAGCGGATCCGATTCAAGATCAAACAGTTGCGGCGGATCGATCTCGCAATGGATGAATTTGTAGCGGCCCTCGCGCATCGCCACCATCGGCGCGTTCGAGCCTTCGGCTGCATATTCCATCAGCGCCGGCGCGGAGCGTTTCCTTCCGTTCAGCAGCGGCAGTAGCGACTGGCCGTCGGTCCACGGCGCAATCGCGCTGATGTCGATGCCGGCGAGATCGCAAAGCGTCGGCGTCACGTCGAGGTTGGAGACCGGCGTGTCGATCAGCCCGGTGTGTATGCTCTTGCCGGCGATCATCAGCGGCACCCGCGCCGAACCTTCGAAGAAGCACATCTTGAACCACAGGCCGCGCTCGCCGAGCATGTCGCCGTGGTCCGAGCAGAACAGGATGACCGTGTCGTCGAGCATGTGCGTGCGCTCGAGCACCGACAGCAACTCGCCGAGCTTGTCGTCGAGATAGGAGATATTGGCGAAATAGCCGCGCCGCGCGCGGCGGATCTGCTCCGCGGTGATGTCAAAGCTATCATAGTCGCTGGCGCGGTAGAGCCGCTGCGAATGCGGGTCCTGCCTGTCGTAGGGAATGAAGCCGATCTCGGGCTCGAGCGCCGGGCAATCCTCGTAGAGGTCCCAGTAGCGCCGCCGTGCGACGTAGGGATCGTGCGGATGGGTGAAGGAAACCGTCAAGCACCAGGGCCGATGTGCGACGTCGTCGGAGACGCGGGCAAGATCGTAGAGCTTCTGCACCGCATGGAAGGCGACCTCGTCGTCATATTCCAGCTGGTTGGTGATTTCGGCAGTTCCGGCACCGCTCACTGAGCCCAGATTGTGATACCACCAGTCGATCCGCTCGCCGGGCTTGCGATAGTCCGGCGTCCAGCCGAAATCGGCCGGATAGATGTCGGTGGTCAGCCGTTCCTCGAAGCCGTGCAACTGGTCCGGCCCGACGAAATGCATCTTGCCGGAGAGGCAGGTGTGATAGCCGGCGGCGCGCAGATGATGGGCAAAGGTCGGGATCGACGAGGTGAATTCGGCGGCGTTGTCATAGACCCCGGTGCGTGACGGCAATTGGCCGCTCATGAATGCGGCCCGGCCCGGCGCGCAGAGCGGCGAGGCGGTGTAGTTGTTGCAAAAACGCGCCGAACGCGCGGCGAGCGCCTTCAGATGTGGCGCGTGCAGGAAGTCTGCCGGCCCGTCTGGAAACAGCGTTCCGTTGAGCTGATCGACCATGACGATCAGGATGTTGGGTCGCTTGGATGTCACTGCTTCTGCCGTCCGCTAAGCTTCATTTCGAGATAGTCCTCAACCAGTGCGATCGCGGTCGCGGCATCGGGCACGCCGTCCTTCAGCGCGCGCCTGATATAGAGCCCGTCGATCAGCGCCGCCGTCGCTTCGGCAACCCGGTCGGCCTCGCTTCTCGGCAGGATGCCGGTCAGCCCGCTGAGCAGATTGGAATGCAGCCGCCGTGCATAGACCTTGAGCAGCCGGCGAAGTGCTGCCGATTTCTGCGCCTCGACATAGAAGGCGAGCCAGGCGGCGATCGTTTCCGGCTGGAACTGGACGTCGGAGAAATTGACCGCGACCACTGCCGAGACGCGCTGGCGCGCCGTGCCGGCCGTGCGAAGCGCGCGCCGCGTATCGGCGGTGAGCCCGCTCAGGATGTGCCGCATCGTCGCCAACAGCAATTCGTGTTTGGCGCCGAAATAATGGTGGGCAAGCGCCGAGGACACGCCGGCGCGCCCGGCGATTTCCGACATCGTGACATCAAGCGAACCGCGCTCGCCGATCGCCGAGATCGTTGCATCGATAAGCGCCCTGCGGCGCAACGGCTCCATTCCGAGTTTCGGCATTCTTGCTCCAGCCTGTTGGGATAAAGATTATTTTTTATTGACGCATCAATCAACAAAAAATTCAGCCTGATTTGCTGGCAAACGCCAGGCATTATGACCAGATATCAAGATCAAGCGATTGTGCGGTTCTGGCCCCTTCACGAAACCGGCGGAACGGTTCATCCTTGAACAATGCCGAGCGGCCGCGACATCGCGCAGCCGGGCCTGCAGGATGGAGATCGCCATGACAGCATGCATCGTCGGTTGGGCGCATTCGCGCTTTGGCAAGCTCGAAGGCGAGACGCTGGAGGGCCTGATCACCAAGGTGGCGGTCGAGGCGCTTGATCATGCCGGCATCGGTCCAGATGACGTCGACGAGATCGTGCTCGGCCACTTCAACGCCGGGTTTTCCGCCCAGGATTTCACCGCGAGCCTGGTCCTCCAGGCCGACGACCGGCTGCGCTTCAAGCCGGCGACCCGCGTCGAGAATGCCTGCGCCACCGGCTCGGCGGCGGTCAGGCAAGGCATCCGCGCCATCGACGCCAATGCCGCCCGTATCGTGCTGGTGGTCGGCGCCGAGCAGATGACGACGACGCCCGGTCCCGAGATCGGCAAGAACCTGCTCAAGGCCTCGTATCTGCCGGAGGACGGTGACACGCCGGCTGGCTTTGCCGGCGTCTTCGGCAAGATCGCCCAAGCCTATTTCCAGCGCTACGGCGACCAGTCGGACGCGCTGGCGATGATCGCCGCCAAGAACCACAAGAACGGCGTCGACAACCCCTACGCGCAGATGCGCAAGGATTTCGGCTACGAGTTCTGCCGGCAGGAAAGCGAAAAAAACCCCTTCGTCGCCGGTCCGCTGAAGCGCACAGACTGCTCGCTGGTTTCGGACGGCGCCGCCGCCCTTGTCCTCGCCGACACGGCGACGGCGCTGAAGATGCGCCGCGCCGTCGCCTTCCGCGCCAATGAGCATGTGCAGGATTTCCTGCCAATGTCGAAGCGCGACATCCTCGCGTTCGAAGGTTGCGAGCAGGCCTGGAACCAGGCGCTGAAGCAGGCCGGCGTGACGCTCGGCGACCTGTCCTTCGTCGAGACGCATGACTGTTTCACCATCGCCGAGCTGATCGAGTATGAGGCGATGGGCCTGGCCAAGCCGGGCGAGGGCGCCAAGCTGGCCTTGGATGGCGATACGGCGAAAGACGGAAGGCTGCCGGTCAATCCGTCCGGCGGGCTGAAGGCCAAGGGCCACCCGATCGGTGCCACCGGCGTATCGATGCATGTGCTTACCGCCATGCAACTCGTCGGCGAGGCGGGCGGCATCCAGGTGCCGGGAGCAAAGCTCGGCGGCATCTTCAACATGGGCGGCGCGGCGGTCGCCAACTACGTTTCCATTCTCGACCGGATCAGATAAAAGCGGCCCCGCATTACAGCGCGCGCGCCGCATCGCGCGCGCAAAAGGGCGCTATATCGCTTTGATTTTGCGCATGATCCTTTTCGAAAATTGATTCCGAGTTTCGAGATCATGCGCTAGCGGGGAATTCATGACAAATCCGGTTCTGGTCGAAGTTTTGCGCGGCGCTATCGTCGAGAGCGCGCATCGCGGCGCTGTTGCCGTCTTCGACGCCGACGGCAAGCCTGTCTGGGAGATCGGCGACACGGCACAACCGGTGTTCCCGCGTTCGGCGGTCAAGGCGATCCAGGCGTTGCCGCTGGTCGAGAGCGGCGCTGCCGATGCCTACGGCTTCGGTGACCGGGAGCTGGCACTGGCCTGCGCCTCGCATTCCGGCGAGCCGCCACATGTCGAGCTCGCGAGGGTTATGCTGGCGAAGGCCGGCCTGGACGAGACGGCACTCGAATGCGGCGCGCATTGGCCGTCGAGCCATGGGGCGACGCTGGCGCTTGCCCGCGCCGGCAGCGTGCCGAACGCGCTGCACAACAATTGTTCCGGCAAGCACTCAGGCTTCCTATGCACCTGCGTTCACAGCGGCATCGCCCATCGCGGTTACGTCAAGGCTGGCCATGCTTCGCAGGAGATGGTGCGCGAAGCGATGCAGGCGGTGACCGGTGCTGCCCATGACGCCGATCACCGTGGCACTGACGGTTGCTCGATTCCGACCTATGCCGTGCCGCTGCGCAGCTTTGCGCTTGGCTTTGCCCGCATGGCGACAGGCGCCAGCTTCGAGCCGGTGCGCGCCCGGGCGGCGAAGCGGCTGCTTTCCGCCTGCATGGCCGAGCCGTTTTTCGTCGCCGGCACTGGCAGGTCCGACGTCGCGATGATGGAGGCCGCGCCCGGCCGGATCTTTGCCAAGGGGGGCGCCGAGGGCGTCCATTGTGCCGCCCTTCCAGAGCTTGGCCTTGGCATCGCGCTGAAATGCGACGACGGCGCCGGCCGCGCAACTGAAGTCATGCTCGCGGCCGTGCTGTCAAAGCTTTTGCACGCAGACCAGCCGCTGGCGGCAAAGCTGATCGAACAGGCAAATCCGCCTATCGAAAGCCGGATCGGCGCCAAAGTCGGCGCGCTCCGGCCCACCGCCGCCCTCAACTGACGTGATTGCGCTCGACGGTCAAATGCGCATAGCCGGCATTGCCTGACGCGGCGAGGTCGCCGGTCACCGGCTCGGCCCAGCGCTGGCCGACGATCGCGCCGTTCTGGACTCCGTCGATGACATTGTCGGAGATGATTGCCGTCCCGGCACCTTCGACCACGGTGACGACGATGCCGGTCCCCGCCTTGCGGATGATGTTTCCCGTGGCGATCACATTGCGCATGAACGGTCCCCAGCCGATCTGCATGCCGTAAAGCGGCGCATTCTCAACGACATTGCCGGAAACGGTGGTGTCTGCCTCGACGCTGATGCCGACGCCGAAGCCGGGCGCATCGGCAGGGTAGGGGCCGCTGGTCGACAGGTTGCGGACGATGTTGCCGGAGCAGACCCCCATGCGGCCGCCTTCGTTGAAATTGACGATCGAAATACCGTTCGCAGCACTATCGACGATGTTGTTGCTGATGATGGCGCCTTCGAATGAGAATTCGGAATACACGGCCGTTTCGCCCGAGCGCGAGCAGGTGTTGCCGGTGATCTGCAAATTGCTGGCACTGTTGGCGCGGATAGCCGAAAACGCGCAATCCGAAACAATATTGCCGGAGATGATGACATTGCCGGCGCGGAAGGCATTGATGCCGTTGCCGTTCTGGCCGGTTCCGCCGTTGCGTGCCTGGATGCGTTCGACGCGGTTGCCGCTGACGATGGTACCATCTTCCGCCACCTGCCAGCGGTGCACCAGAATGCCGCCATTGGCGCAGTCGGAGACGCTATTGCCTGATATTTCCAGGCCATCGGCCTCGACCGAATAGATGCCGGCATCGGCCGCACCGGATATCTCCGAGCGCTGGATACGACCCGAGGCGTGTTCGAGTGCCAGACCATTCTTGCCGCTGCCGTTAAGCTGGCAATTGTCGACGACCAGATGGGCGATGCGGCGCAGATCGAGCAGGCCTTGCGTATAATCGCCCATCCAGTGCTTGCTGCCGTCGAACACCAGTCCACTGAGTTCGATATGCTCGGCCTGTTCCGCCATGATGAGATGGCCGTTGCCGCCATAGACGATCCGCGATGCGCCCGCCACGCCGGACAGGCGCACGCGGCCGGGCAGCGACAGGTTGGAAACGATATACGTCCCCGGCGGCAGGAACACCGGCATGTCGCGAACGTGCGCTTCGCGCAGCAGCTTGGTGAAAGCCTTGCTCTGGTCCTCAAGCGCGCCGGGCCGGACGCCGAGATCGGTCGCATTGATCGCCCCGCGCATCGCGGCTTTGTCGATGCCGGACAGGTTTTCCGCCGCTGCCTTGCCGAGCGAAAGCCCCATGACTGCAAAGCCAGCGGTCTGCGTAAGCAGCGTTCGTCTGTTCAACATCGGCACAGATCCCTGGCGTTCAAAGATCATGTCGCAGGATTCGTGCCAGACGGGATCGGCCCCGAGGTCGGTTTGCCGGCTATGGCTTGTGGAGTCGTCGCGCCGGGCCTAAGTTCATCGGATGAGCAGGGCCTTCACCCGCGAGGAAGACAGCGAAAACGCCATTGCCGGCATCGGCGAGCGGCCGATCAGCCATCACCGCAATCTGGTGACGGAACGCGGCTTGGCGCTGATCGATGCTGAGGTGGCCGCTCTGCGCGACGAACTGGGCAGAGCCGAGAAGAGGGCCGACCGGGAGCGCATCGCGCTGGTCTCGCGCGATCTTCGCTATTGGACGGCGCGGCGGGAAAGCGCCGAGCTTTCCGTGCCGGAACCGGGCAGCGACATGGTTCGCTTCGGCATGGGCGTCACACTGGAAAGCGACGACGGCAAGAAGGTGCACTGGAAGATCGTCGGCGAGGACGAAGCCAATCCGGCCAAGGGGACAATTTCCCATATGTCGCCGATGGCGATGGCCCTGTTCGGCAAGAAGGTCGGCGAAGTTGCCGTGGTCAATGGCAAGGAATGGGAGATCGTCAAGCTCTCCGATAGTTAGTCTTCGAGCTTGACGACATGATCGCGGAAGAACGCCGCGGCACCGGCCTCGTCGATTTCACCGGCGGCGGCGCCCATGACAAATTCGTAGATCGTGCCGTCATTGGCCGTCAGGCCGCAACCGTTCACAATCAGAAATGCGCCGGCCGCGACGATGGCGGTGCGTTTGTTGCCGTCGACAAAGGCATGATTTCGGGAGATGCCGAAGACATAAGTGGCTGCGAGTTCTTCAACCGACGGGTCTCTGTAGTTCGCCTTGTTCTCGGCGCGGGCGAGCGCCGATTCAAGGGCATTTTCATCCCTCAAGCCTTGTGCTCCGCCGTGTCGGCGCAACTGCTCGGCGTGCATCGCTTCGACTGCACGCCGCGTCAGAAACGCCCAGCTCATTCCGCGAGCTTCTGAAGCGCGACCTTGTATTTGTCCATGACCTCGCGGGCAGCTTTCATTTGCCGCTCGAAGCTGTCGTCCACCGGCTTCAGCGCAAGACCGTCACCTGTTTCAACGATTTGAAGCTGGTCGCCGGCCTTCAGGTTCAGACGATCGAGAATCTCCCTCGGCAGGATCACGCCTTCGGAATTGCCGATCTTGCGAATGGTCGTGTTCATGGTGAGATATCCCGTTGCAACGACTCAGCGCGTTTCTCGTTGCAACAGACATTATAACAAGGCGTCAGCCGGCCTGCAGCAGCCGGTCCATCAGCCGGTCCGCCGCTTCGGGGATGACTGTGCCGGGTGGGAATATCTCAGTGGCGCCTGCCTGCCGGACTGCATCGTAATCCTGGGGTGGGATGACGCCGCCGGCGACGATCAGCATGTCGTCGCGGCCGAGCTTCTTCAGCGCCTGTTTGAGTTCGGGAATGAGCGTCAAATGTCCTGCCGCCAGCGACGAGGCGCCGACGATGTGCACGTCATGCTCGACCGCCAGTTTGGCGATCTCGTCCGGCGTCTGGAACATCGGCCCAACGGTGACGTCGAAGCCGAGATCGGCAAAGGCGGTGGCGATCACTTTCTGGCCGCGATCATGGCCGTCTTGCCCCATCTTGGCGACCAGAATACGCGGCTTGCCGCCGGACTTCTCCTCGAACGCTACGACCTTGTCCTGCAGCCGGTCGACCACCGGATTGTCGCCAAGCGCGTTGCGATAGACGCCGGAGATCGTCTGCACCGAGGCGACATGGCGGCCGAAGACCTTTTCCAGCGCCAGCGAAATCTCGCCGACCGTGGCATTGGCGCGCGCCGCCCGGATGGCGAATTCCAGCAGGTTTTCGTTACTCCCGGCAGCACGGGTCAGCGCATCGAGCGCGCTCTCGACGGCGGCGACGTCACGCGTGCCTTTCAGCCGCTGCAGCTTCGACAATTGCCGCGCCCTGACTTCCGCGTTGTCGATCCTCAGCACGTCGACTTCGATGTCCGTGCCGGGACGGTGGGCATTGACGCCGACCACGATCTGTTCGCCGGAATCGATGCGCGCCTGGGTGCGCGCGGCAGCCTCTTCGATGCGCAGCTTCGGTAGGCCCTTTTCGATCGCCGCGGCCATGCCCCCGAGGCTCTCGACCTCCTCGATATGGGCGAGCGCGCGCGCCGCCAGATCATGCGTCAGCCGCTCGACATAGGCCGAGCCGCCCCACGGGTCGATGCTCCGGGTCGTGCCGGATTCCTTCTGCAGGATGAGCTGTGTGTTGCGGGCGATGCGGGCCGAATGATCGGTCGGCAGCGCCATTGCCTCGTCGAAGGAATTGGTGTGCAGCGACTGCGTGTGGCCTTGAGTCGCCGCCATGGCCTCTATCATGGTGCGGATGATGTTGTTGTAGGGGTCCTGCGCCGTCAGCGACCAGCCCGAAGTCTGGCAATGGGTGCGCAGCGACAGCGAGCGCTCGTCCTTCGGCGAAAAGTTCTTCAGCATCAGGCTGGCCCACAAAAGGCGCGCTGCTCTCAGCTTCGCGACTTCCATGAAGAAATTCATGCCGATCGCCCAGAAAAACGAGAGGCGCGGCGCGAAACGGTCGATGTCGAGGCCGGCCGCGACGCCGGCGCGGGCATATTCGATACCGTCGGCAATCGTGTAGGCGAGCTCGAGATCCGCCGTCGCACCCGCCTCCTGCATATGGTAGCCGGAGATCGAGATCGAATTGAACTTCGGCATATGCTTCGACGTGTAGGAAAAAATGTCCGACACGATCCGCATCGAAGGTTTTGGCGGATAGATGTAGGTGTTGCGCACCATGAACTCTTTCAGGATGTCGTTCTGAATGGTCCCAGTGAGGTCCTTCTGCGCGACGCCCTGTTCCTCCGCCGCCACGATGTAGAGCGCCATGATCGGCAGCACCGCGCCGTTCATCGTCATCGATACCGTCATCTCGTTAAGCGGGATGCCCTCGAACAGCTGGCGCATGTCGAGAATGGAATCGATGGCGACGCCGGCCATTCCGACATCGCCGGCGACGCGCGGATGGTCGCTGTCGTAGCCGCGATGCGTGGCGAGATCGAAGGCGACCGACAGGCCTTTCTGGCCGGCGGCAAGGTTGCGCCGGTAGAAGGCGTTGGACTCTTCGGCCGTCGAGAAGCCGGCATATTGCCGGATCGTCCAGGGTTGCTGGACATACATCGTCGGATAGGGGCCGCGCACGAAGGGCGGCAGGCCCGGATAGGTATCGAGATGCGGCAAGCCCTTGAGATCGCCCTGGTTGTAGAGATGCTTGACGGCGATGCCTTCCGGCGTCATCCGCTGGCCTTTGACCTCGACCGGCGCCCGCCGTGGCGGCGACCAGCCGATCTGGCTGAAATCGGGGATCATGGTACGGCTCCGATCGACTGATCGATGCGGATCGGAAACAGCGGCTCGCACACCGCAACGCCTTCGGTGAAGGCTGGCCGCCGCTCCGCCGCCAGCGTCTCGACCGGACGCTCGGTTTTCGACGGGTGCAGCGTCGTGCCGACGATCGCCCGTTCGCCCGCCTGGTAGGCAGCGTTGCGGCGGGCGGAAGCTGCCTGCACGCGTCTCTGGACGTGGCCTTGTTCGAGGCTGGTCAGCACGCCGCCTTCCGCCTCGATCTGCTGGAACTCCTGCCAGGCCGCCGCGCAGAGCTCCGCAGTCAGGGCTTCGACGGCGCCCGAACCGCAAGCCGGATCGGCGACGTGGTCGATGTGGCTTTCATTGGCCATGATCAGTTGCGCGTTGCGGGCAACGCGGCGTGCAAAACCCGCGGGCAGGCCGTGCGCGATGGTATGCGGCAGGATGGCGATCGAATCCGCTCCGCCGGCGGCAGCGGCAAAAGCGGCGATGGTGGTGCGCAGGATGTTGGTTTCCGGGTCGGCCGCCGTCATCATCCTGAAGGAGGTTTCGGCATGGATGCTGGCGGTGGAGGGCGGTATCGAGCAGGCCTCCTGGACACGCGCCCACAGTCTCCGTAACGCCCTGACCTTGGCCGTCGACACGAACTGGTCCTGGTCGACGCTGAGCGCAAAACCGATATGCGGCGCCGCATAGACAAGCGGCTGGCGCGCCTTCTCGAACAGCCTCAAATAGGAGACTGCCGAGGCGAGCATCGTGCCAAGCTCCTGCGCCTCGGTTGCGCCGGCATTGTGGAACACCCGCCCGTCGGCTTCCAGCAGCACGCCGGGCACCCCCATCGAAAAGAAATGCGCCAGCGACTGCGGCATCGATGCCTGCAAAGCTTCGATCGACATGCGCAGCCTGCCGGTCCCGGCAAATATCGCCGCCGGATCGATGCCGAAGGAGAGGTTGAGCTTTGCCGGGTCGGAGCGGCGCTTGGTCAAGAACGCCACCAGCCAGTCGGCCACGGCGCGGCTCCAGGGATGGGCATCGATGCGGATCTGGATGCGGTTGAGCGGCACGCCGTCGAGCACGCCCTCCAGCGCCTCGGCCGTCCTCGGCAAGCCATAGCCGAAGGCGTTCGGCGCGCCTTCGAAGACAAGCGACAGTCCGGTAGCACCCTGCGCGACGTCTTCCAGCGCCTGTGCCCTGGCGCGGACTATGTCCGGATCGTCGATACGCTGGCTGACGATCCACGGTGATCCCGGGTTGGCGCGCACGACAGGCTCGGCGGTGACCGAACGCTCGTAGAGCGGCTCGATGCGGATGGCGTCGTCCGTATGCGAGACGAGCTTTTCCTCGAAGGAACCGCCGGCCAGCGCTTTCTCCGCCAGCGCCAGCCATCGTTGCCGGTCGGCGTTCGGAAGGTCGGCATCATGGGTCAAGGCACCGGCGCCCATCCGTTCTCCTCGTTCTAGTGGCCGTGTCAGCCTACTATGTCAGTCTACGGTCCCCGGTCCCATATCACAATGCAGCACACATGCCGTGCAACTCGCCTTCCGTGACGGTGACCGTCAACCGATTGCCAAACATGGGCAGGTTCCGCAAGCTCCAAAAGCCATTTTCGACGATGCCCATTGTCGCTGCGCAATGGCCTCACTATACCTGCGGCGGGCCTCCCTTTTCTTCAAGGGGATCAGGGCATTCAACCCTATAGGTTTGCGGAGACCGGACACATGGCCGACGACACCAGTATCTTCATGGGAGCCAGCCGCAAGCCGGACGACAGCTATCAGCGGCCGGAACGGCTTTTGCTGCAATATGGCAATCGTCACGGCCTGGTCACCGGCGCGACCGGCACCGGCAAGACGGTGACCCTGCAGATATTGGCCGAGGGTTTCTCCAATGCCGGCGTGCCGGTATTCTGCGCCGACATCAAGGGCGATCTGTCGGGTATCGCCATGATGGGCACAGCGCAGGATTTTCTGGTCAAGCGGGCCGAGCAGGTCAAGCTCGATCCCTATGAGTTCCAGGAATTTCCGGTCATCTTCTGGGATCTGTTCGGCGAGCAGGGTCACCCGATCCGCGCCACCATCTCGGAGATGGGGCCGCTGCTTCTGTCGCGGCTAATGAACCTCTCCGAGGCGCAGGAAGGCATTATGAACATCGCCTTCCGCATCGCCGACGAGGAAGGCCTTTTGCTGCTCGACTTGAAGGACCTGCAGTCATTGCTTGCCAACATCGCCGACCGCGCCGAAGAGATCGGCGCCCGCTACGGCAATGTGACGAAACCTTCGGTCGGCGCCATCCAGCGCACGCTGCTGGTCCTGGAGCAGCAGGGCGCTGCCAATTTCTTCGGCGAGCCGGCATTGCGGATCGCCGACATCATGCGCACCACGCGTGATGGACGCGGCGCTATCAGCGTGCTCGCCGCCGACAAATTGATGCTGAATCCGCGGCTCTATGCGACGTTCCTTCTGTGGCTGATGTCGGAACAGTTCGAGGAACTGCCCGAGGTCGGCGACCCGGACAAGCCGAAGCTGGTCTTCTTCTTCGACGAGGCGCATCTTCTGTTCGACGACGCGCCGAAGGTGCTGATCGACCGCGTCGAACAGGTGGTCCGGCTGATCCGTTCGAAGGGCGTCGGCGTTTATTTCGTCACGCAAAATCCGCTGGATATCCCTGAAACGGTGCTGGCGCAGTTGGGCAACCGCGTGCAGCACGCACTGCGTGCCTATACGCCGCGCGAACAGAAGGCCGTCAAGACGGCGGCCGAGACGTTCAGGCCCAATCCCGATTTCGACTGTGCAACCGTGATCACGCAGCTCGGCACCGGCGAGGCACTCGTCTCCACGCTGGAAGCCAAGGGCGTGCCGTCCATGGTACAGCGCACGCTGATCCGCCCGCCATCCTCGCGGCTTGGCCCGATCACGCCCGAAGAGCGCCGCAAGCTGATCACTGAGAGCCCGGTTTCGGGACAGTACGACCAGACCGTCGATCGCGAATCGGCTTTCGAGATGCTGCAAAAAAAGGCCAAGGACGCCCAGGAGGCACAAGCGCAGCAGCAGGAGAGCGGCCGTTCGCGCTGGACCATTCCCGGCTTCGGCAATGACGATCCCCAGCCAGCTGGCGGCCGCCGCGCGCCGCGGCCTTCCAACCGCCAGACGGTGGCGGAGGCGGCGATCAAATCCGTGGTGCGCTCGGTCGGCTCGTCGGTCGGACGGGCGATCGTGCGGGGTATTCTGGGGAGTTTGGCCAGGGGGCGGTGAGGGAGCATCGGACCACCGAGTTTGACAAATGCTGTCTTGGCATCAAGCACAGCAGAAAATTTGGAGGGCAACCGACGGCGGCTATGCCAGAAGTAGCCGTTCGGACATGCATTTCTCAACGACCAGAACGGGCCGGCATCACGCATAGCGCGAACGTCAGGTTTTACCACCCATCGCAGCGATTACGCTCAACGGGCGCCGAACCACTCGATGAGGATGTCAATCAGCGCACGCACCTTTCTGGGTGCGGTCCCGCCAGGTGGCCGCACCACGTAGATCCCAGCCTCCGGCGAGGGATAATCCGCCATCACTTGTCTCAACTTACCCTCCGCGATCGGCACGTCGGTAAGGAAGTCGGGCAGCGCGGCAATGCCCAGCCCACCCAAGGCAGCCGTCAACAGTGCGGTGCCGTTGTCCGCCTTGAAGCGTCCGCGCGGACTGATCGAGATCGTCTTGCCGCTCACGACGAAGCGCCACGTCTCGTTGCCCTGCAAGAGGCATTCGTGCTGGGCGAGGTCGTCCGGTGTCATGGGAGTTCCATGTTTAGCAAGATAGGCGGGACTGGCGACGCACGTCCCGCGCAAGGGTGCGATCCGCCGTGCGATCAGGTTTGAGTCCGCCAGAATACCTACGCGGATGCCGACGTCGAAGCCTTCACCGACAAGGTCGACGAAGCGGTCGCTATAGGCTGTATGGACATGCAGCCTTGGGTGACGGCTGGCCAGTTCGGTCAGCACGGAGCAAAGGTGCGTGACGCCGAAGCTCAGCGGGGCCGCAATCCGCAACCGGCCCCGCACATCTCCTTCGGGCGAAACCGAATCTCGGGCCGCCTCCAGTTCGGAGATGGCGCGGACGGCGTGCTCGCGCAGGGTGGCGCCTGCCTCGGTCAGCGCCGCGCCGCGCGTCGTGCGGACAAGTAGCTGCGCGTAGCTGCGCGCCAAGATCCTGCTCCAGCCGTTGGAGCCGCCGGCTGACGATCGACTTCGGCAATCCAAGCCGGCGCGCAGCCGCGGATACCCCGCCAGCATCAGCCACCTCAACGAAGGTACTCAGCACTTCCAGATCGAACATGGCGTTCCACTTTTTGAGACGGCGTGGCTAGCCTAGCACGGCTATCGTCCCTCGACCAGCTACGGCATTGATACTGACGAGCCGGGCAGGTAGCCCAGCGCTGATGAAAGGAAATGCCATGACTAAGCAGCAAGGCGTCTGGAAACACGAGGACATGTCCTGATACTCATCGACTACCAGAAAGAGATGTTCGACACCGTCCGTTCCGAGACCCCGGCCAATCTCATCGACCTCAACGTGCGGCTGATGATCAAGGCGGCCAAGGCCTTCAAGGTCCCGATCATCCTGTCAACAGTCGGCGTCGAGATGGGCGTCAATCATCCGACGCGTCAATCCATCCTCGACGAACTGCCCGGCATCCAGATCATCGACCGCACGTCGATGAACGCCTGGGAGGACGTTGCCTTTCGCGAGGCTGTCGCGAAGACCAGCCGCAAGCGGCTCATCTTCGGCGCGCTGTACACCGAGATCTGCCTTGCGTTTCCGGTGGTCGACGCACTGGCGGTCGGTCACGACGTCATGTTCGTCGTCGATGCCGTCGGCGGACTGTCGCAGCTCGCACATCGGACCGCGGTTGATCGGCTGACGCACGCGGGCGCTGTTCCCAATACCGCCTTCGCGCTAGTGACCGAGCTGTTCCGCGATTGGGCTACACCCCACGCGAACGCCGCGCGCACGTTGCTCAAGGAATACAGCATCGAGGGCCAGGCGCTCGTGAGCGCGTGACCAACGGGCGGCGAGCCGTCCTGCTTTCATCCCTTGCCGCACGCCCCCGGCGTGCGGCGCTTTTCTCCCTATCGAGAGGATCTAGCCATGAATAGCGATAGCATGTCCGCCAGGCAGCGGATCATCTTGAGGGCCCTGCGCGGCCTCGTCGCCTTTGCCTTCGTCCTTTTCGGAACCCTCAAGCTGATCGGCATGCAGATGATGGTGGATGTATTCGACCATGTCGGCCTGGGCCAGTGGTTCCGCTACGCGACCGGTATGATCGAGGTGGGCGGCGCAATCCTGCTGCTCAGCCCGCGGTTTGTCGGGCCTGCCGCCCTGGTGCTCGCAGCGACCATGATAGGCGCGATCATCTCCCACCTCACCGTGGTCCCGGGATCGCCCGCGCCTGCCGCGTTGCTGCTGGCCCTGTCCTTGGTAATCGCCTGGTCGTATCGCGGCAGCACTCTTGCGTTGCTCGGGCTGACGCAACGGGTGTCGGCATGAGCGCGGCGGTGACTACCTCGCGGCGGGTCGTTTATCGTACCCGCGGCCATGTTCATGGGCCGGTCACCCGGCTCATGAGCCCGAGCGACCTCGGCGAGTTGTTGAAGCCGTTCGTCTTTCTCGACATCTTCTCGCTTGCGGACTCCAGCAAGAGCCCCTTCGACCTCCATCCACATTCGGGCATTGCGACTGTGACCGTCTTCACTGAAGGCGATGCGAGCTTCGATGAGGGCCAGGGTAACTCTGGCAATATCGGCTATGGCGGTGTCGAGTGGATGCGTGCCGGCCGCGGCGTCTGGCACGGCAAGGAATTGGGAGCGGGCCACTCCAAGGGACTCCAGGGCTTTCAGCTCTAGCTGGCGCTTCCTGCCGACCTCGAACTTGCGGATGCCGAGAGCCAGTATCTCGAAGCCGCTTCCATTCCGGAAGTCGGCCCCGCCCGTCTCATCATTGGGCGCTATGACGGGCAGCAGAGCCCCGCCCGCGCGCAGGCCGGCGTCAACTATCTCATCGTGACGTTGAAGCCGGGCGAGAGCTGGCGGTATGAAACGCCCGCCGGCCAAACCGCGGGATGGCTCGCGGTTTCAAGCGGCGAGGTTATGCTCGATGCGCCAGCGTCGGCGGGCGAGATGATAATATTCGACGACAGCGACCGCGCCATCGAGATGCGCTCGACTGGTGAGGTCGATGCAAAGCTGGTGATTGGTAGCGCCGCACCGCACCCGCATTCGCTCCATCTAGGGAACTACTCGGTTCACACCTCGGCAGAGGCGCTGAAGGCCGGGGAACGGCATATCATGGATTTGCATAAGGAGCTGATTGAGCGCGAACGGCAACCGCCGCCACACAGTAGTGGACCGGTGCCGGTGCTCCGCTAGGAACCGCCGATCGCAGGCGCTGGTCCCGGCGAAGCCAAGGGTGCGCCGTCCATGGTGCAGCGGACGCTGATCGACCGGCCGTCCTCGCGCCTTGGCCCGATCACGCCCGAAGAGCGCCGCAAGCTGATCACTGAGAGCCCGGTTGCGGGACAGTACGGCCAGACCGTCGATCGCGAATCGGCTTTCGAGATCCTGCAGAAAAAGGCCAGGGATGCCCAGGAGGCACAGGCGCAGCAACAGGACGCAGGCCGCTCGCGCTGGACTATTCCCGGCTTCGGCAATGACGATCCCCAGCCGACCGGCGGCCGCCGCGCGCCGCGCCCCTCCAACCGCCAGACGGTGGCGGAGGCTGCGACCAATCCGTGGTGCGTTCGGTTGGCTCGTCGGTCAGACGGGCGATCGTCCGGGGCATTCTGGGTAGCCTGTCTAGGGGCAGGTGAGGCAGGGCGCGAATATCAGCTTCGCGCCATGAACTGCCATGGCGATGCATATTAGTGAACGATCGAAATGGGCCGCTGGCGGACGGACGGCTTCTGGCCTTAGACAGGTGAGAGCGGACGGTCAGGTCACAAGGATCGGGCTACTTGAGTTCGAGATGAAGCCACCCACGTATCAAGCCTCTCCCATGTTTTAGCTTGATAAGGTAGATTGTTGCACCGGAAGGAGGCGATGCACCACTCATTTGGAAAATTCGAACTTGATGAAGCTGCTCGCAAGCTTTCGCTAAGCGGCGTTGGGCAGAAAATCCAGCCGCTTGTTTTTGACTTGCTGGTGTACCTGGTCCGCAACGCGGGCAGAGTCGTCCCCAAAGACGAACTGATGGACGCTCTTTGGCCCGATGTCATTGTGACTGAAGCTTCGCTTCAGCGCATAGTCAGCCTCACCCGCAAGGCGCTTGCAGCGGGGGGGTTGCAGGACGCGATACACAGCTACGTTCGCCACGGTTATCGCTTCGCCATCGATGAGCCGGGGCTGGGATATTTGCAGCCTGCCTCGTTTCAAGGGGCCGACGATCTTGCTGAGGCTCGCAGGCTGGCAGCGGCACGTGATTGGAGCGCGGCTGCAAAACTCTTTGCCAATCTTGCAGATATTGAAGCTCTCTCTCCGGCGGATATCGACCTTTGGGCTCTGGTCGTCGAATGTGACGGGCGGCCGACCGAGGCGATCCCTGTGCTGGCCCGCGCGGTGGCGGCTCATGTTGAGGTCGCCGACTTCGCTCGCGCCGCCAGATCCGCTGTCACACTCGCAAAGATCCAGGCCGAGCGCGGATCAGATGCCGTCGCAGAGGGATGGCTGGAACGTGCTGCATCCCTTCTTTCCCAATCGAAAGACGATAGTACGCAATCATATCTGCTCTGGATGAGATCGCGCCTTGCATCGTCGGGCGGTCGCCCGGAGGAAGCGCTTCAACTGGCGTCAGCCGCTCACGCGATAGCTGAAAATTGCGAAGATCCTGGCCTCCGAGCGCTGACTCTGACGTACAAGGGATTTTTCAATCTAGCCCTCGGCAAGATCGATGAGGGCAGCGAGCAGCAAAACCATGCGGCGGCGATCGCGTTTGTCGAGTCAAGTCGACCCCATCACCGGCAGCTTGGTTTACTGCAATATCCTCTGGAGTTGCAGGACTTTTGCCGACTGGCCGCGTGCTCGCCAGTGGAGCGAAGGCTTTGAAAGCTGGTGCACTGCAAGTTTTGCACAAACATCAGGAGCCTGTGACCTTCATCGTGCTGAAGTCGTCGCAGCGCAGCAGATATTGCCTGAGGCGCTCACCTGCATAAACGAGGCGCTTCCCAAACTTTCTGCGGAGGAATCCTGGTCGCTTGGCGAAGGCTTTCGCGTCCGTGGTGATATCTTCGCCATGATCGGCGATCTCGCAGCGGCGCGCGCCGACTACGATCAGGCCTATGCACTCGGCTGGGATGCGGAGCCGGGCAATGCCCTGCTGTTGTTCGAAACTGGCGATCTGGACGGTGCGCTAGCCGCACTTGATCGGGCTTTACAGGGGATGTCGTGGTTCCATCTTCAGCGACGCGGAAACCTGTTGGTGAACGCGGCCTGCATAGCGGCGCGCGGTGGGCGCTCAGCCCAGGCATCAATCTATCTCGCTGAAATAGATGCACAGCCAGAACGCTGGCGGCAGCCGGCCACGCAGGCATTGATAGCCGAAACCAAGGCTGCGCTTTGCGAACCAAGCGATCCGAACGGAAATCGGCTTCTGCTACTGGCCCGGCAACTCTGGACGAGCGCAGGCGTTGATTATCACGCTGCGAGGGTTCGGCTACAGTTAGCGAGGGCATTGCTGAACTCGGGCGACATTAGCGGGGCGAAGGTGGAGATCACTGCGGCCGAGAGATCGGCTCGTCACCTGGGATCGCAGCGATTGGAAGAGGAAGTTGCAATGCTTCGCCATAGCCTTTCGCAAGATAGCCAGTCGCCTGTCGACGGTTCTATGCAAGCGCTGACTGCTTGACCCTTGCCCTCCTGCTTGCTCGGATTATCTGCCGATCAGGTTTGTCAGCCGACGACGGGAAAGATCAGCCAGAGATCAGCTCTGGATAAGGACGATCAGTCCCCCAAGACGTATTTGTTTCCCAGCCATGCAGACACCGCATGGCAATCAGCAGCGTCGGCGAAGGGTCGGCGCGAAAGTGAAAGGGAAAATCATGAACCTCTTTGTCATCCGTCGCCCGAGCGCGTGGGCATCTCTGCAGGAACTCGAAGCCGCCGGCGCGAAATCCGCAAAGGTCGCCAAGGAGCAGATGTCGGGCACGGTCAGTTGGATCCGCAGTTACGTTGTGCATGAACCCGATGGGCGCATCGGCACCTTCTGCATCTACGAGGCCAAAGACGGTGAGGCCATCCGGGATCACGCCAAGCGCGTTGGCATGCCTGGGGAGGAATTCTACGCGGTTGCCGACACAGTCATACTTCGGAACGATCCGATTTCGACAGCGGCCGCCTGACGACCTCCAGTCGCTGCCTCGCGTGGTCAACGTGAGGCAGCGTCATCCAACCAGTAAGCAATGAACAGAACGGCGCTTAGAGCGGCCTGCCCGCATTCCTTGGCGCTGCGATTCCTGACGAGTGGAGAAAACGATGTTTCACTACCTAAAGCGCGTTTCGATCGGGCTGAGGGCGCGCAGAGCCGAAAGGGCTTTGCACGAACTATCTGACTATATCCTGAAGGATATGGGCATTCGCCGCGATGCGATCTCCTACGCCGTTCGAGAGCACCTCAAAAACGATCGTTTCTGAGTGCTCGCCATCAAACGGAACTAGAGACATGGAAATTCTTATAAACATGGCCAACATCATGTATGTGGTCGCCTACTTCACCTTGGATATTTTGCGGTTGAGGATCCTCACCACAGCGGCCGCAATCTGCCTCGCCGTGTATTTCTACAGCCAGCCGACGCCGCTCATGAACGTCGTCGGCTGGAATGTCTTCTTTGTGCTACTGAATCTGGTCCAGATTGGCCGCATTTTGAAGTCTCGCTATAGCTGAAGCAACGCTCGTCGACATGCTGAATGTTGGGTCGAATGCAACTGCAGCCTGCTCCAAGTTGCTAGTGGCGTTTGGCACGAAATCACGAAAGCAGCGCGATCGTCGCCACCGCCGGCGCGCTGCTCGGTGCCGTTATTGGCATTGAGTTGCGGTGCGGACCTTGCTGAGCTGATATCTGCTTTCAGGCAAGTGTTAAGTGATACTCGGCGGCTGACATGAGGCGCAGATCTGCCGTTGGCACGCTGACCGCGGAGTCGCGTTCGGGTGGTAGATTGCCATAGCGCAAATCCGATGGCTCAGGCAGCTATCTAACCGGAAACCACCAGGAGCGAGGAAGATCCCGCCCGCGCTTTCGACGAGCTCAGAAGATCGAGTTTGTGATCGATTTTATCGGGCCGAGCAGGATCGATCCTTCCGGCACGCCGGCGTCGATCGGAATGGCTTTGCGGTTTGCGGTCGCCACCATCGGCTGGCCGATATCGGCCGTCACCACGACCGGGGTCTTGTTCGGCACACGGTCGTAGAGATCGATAATGTCCTGGTTCATCAGGCGAACACAGCCCGACGACACCGACTTGCCGATCGACCGCCATTCCGGCGAACCGTGCAAGCGGTAGAGCGTGTCCTGGTTGCCCTGGAAGAGATAGAGCGCCCGCGCGCCAAGCGGGTTCTTGAGCCCGCCGGGCATGCCGCCATTATCGGCGCTGTACGGCTTCAACTCCGGCTGCCGGGAGATCATTTCATCCGGCGGCGTCCATTTCGGCCATTTCTGCTTCCATTGGACCACGGCATCGCCCGACCATTCGAAGCCGGCGCGGCCGAGGCCGACGCCGTAGCGGATAGCCTGGCCGCCCGGGCGCACCAAGTAGAGGAAGTGATTGGTGGTGTCGACGACGATGGTGCCCGGCTGCTGCCCGGTCGGATCGTCCACGATCTGGCGCAGGAACTGCGGGTCGATTTTGTCGACCGGTATCGCCGGCAGCTCGAAGCCGCCATCAGACATCGGCCCATACATCGTCATATAGTCGCCGAGCGCCGGCTCGACATAGGTCGGCGGCGGTGGCTCGACCGGCTGTTGCGACAGCGTGGTGCAACTGGAGACCGCGACCGAGGCGGCGCCAAGGGCTGCGGCGTTGAGGAAACCGCGACGGCTAAGGCGCAGAGAGGACGATGGAGGTGTGAACATGATTGCCTTTTTTAAGTCTCAAATCGCAACAAAGCATGAATGCGTCCGGTTGTGCGCAGGTGCTCGAGCAATGCTCGGCGCGATAGGCGGTTCCAATTCTGGCCGCAGGGTGGACAAACAAAGGCAAAGCTGTGACTGGATCGCCACTGTTGCGCCGACGCAACATTTCCGGTGTCAAACCGCGGCAACCAGACCTTCAAGGGACGGCAGGATCAGGGCCGGTGGGAAATCCCGGTATTCCTCTGGGTGATTGGCGCGGTTGATCCACACCGTCCGGAAGCCGAATTTGGTGGCGCCGGCAACGTCCCAGCGGTTGGAGGACTGGAAAGAGACAGCGCCTGGATAGAGGCGCCAGCCCGTGGTGACTATGTCGTAGACCGACGGGTCGGTCTTGAAGCGCCTGACGCTGTCGACGGAAAAGACGTCGTCCAGGACCTGGTCGAGCGCGGCGGACTTGACGGCCGCCTCCAGCATTTCAGGCGAACCGTTGGACAGGATCGCCAGCCTTGCCCCCGATGCCTTGAGCGCCTTGAGCACGGCCGGCACCTCCGGATAGCAGTCCAGCCGCCAATAGGCCTCGAGCAACTTCGCCTTCAGCCCGGCATCGGCGGACGGAACCTTGCGCAGGGCGAAATCGAGTGCCTGCTCGGTGAGCTGCCAGAAATCGGCATAGGCCCCCATCAGCGTCCGCACCCAGGAATATTCCAGCTGCTTTGCGCGCCAGATCTCGGACAGCAACTGGCCGTCCGGCCCGATCTGGTCGGCGTGACGGCGCACGGCCGCGTGCACGTCGAACAGCGTGCCATAGGCGTCGAAAACGTAAGCTGCATGGTGCATGCGACAGTTTTGAGGCTGCGCAAGGCAAGGCGCAAGCGCTGATTGCAGTCCGCCAGCCCGCTGGCCTCAACAAATCTCAGCCAAACCGGTTGACGGCGGCCGCCAAAGCATCTTCCAATGCGCCGCAACAAGCATCGAACGGAACCTGGCAATGACACTGGCGACTGCGGCGCAATCCGCGACATGGACCTTCGTCGACGGCGACTGGTATGAGGGCAACGTCGCCATCCTCGGGCCGCGCAGCCATGCCATGTGGCTCGGCACCAGCGTGTTCGACGGCGCCCGTTGGTTCGAGGGCGTCGCTCCCGACCTCGATCGCCATGCAGCAAGGGTGAACGCCTCGGCGATCGCGCTCGGCCTGAAACCGACGATGAGCACCGACAAGATCGTCGGCCTGACCTGGGACGGGCTGAAGAAGTTCGACGGCAACACAGCGGTCTACATCAGGCCGATGTATTGGGCCGAGCATGGCGGCTATATGGGCGTGCCGGCCGACCCGGCCTCGACGCGTTTCTGCCTTTGCCTCTATGAATCGCCGATGATCTCGCCAGCGGGTTTTTCGGTGACGGTGTCGCCGTTCCGCCGCCCGACAATCGAAACCATGCCGACTAACGCCAAGGCCGGCTGCCTTTATCCTAACAACGGCCGGGCCATCCTCGAAGCCAAGATGCGCGGCTTCGACAATGCGCTCGTGCTCGACATGCTGGGCAATGTCGCCGAGACCGGGACCTCGAATATTTTCCTGGTCAAGGACGGCCATGTCCTGACGCCGGCGCCGAACGGCACCTTCCTGTCCGGCATCACTCGCGCGCGCACCATGGCCCTGCTTGGCGAGTACGGTTTCACGACGACGGAAAAGACGCTGTCGATCCGCGATTTCCTGGAGGCGGACGAAATCTTCTCGACCGGAAACCACTCGAAAGTCGTGCCGGTCACCCGTATCGAGGATCGCAATCTGCAGCCCGGGCCGGTGGCCAAGAAGGCGCGCGAACTCTATTGGGAATGGGCGCATTCGACTTCGCCCGGCTGACCCGCTAAAAAGCGGCCCGGCGCTTCGTTTCCGGAGTTGTTCCAGACCAATCCAGTCCTATGTTAGTCCGGTATCGACACCGGATTTTTCCACGAGGGAGTACGACCGATGGCTTTTGAATTGCCCGCCTTGCCCTATGATTACGAGGCTTTGCAGCCTTATATGTCCAAGGAAACGCTGGAATATCATCACGACAAGCACCACAAGGCCTACGTCGACAACGGCAACAAGCTGGCCGCCGAGGCGGGCCTGGGCGATTTGTCGGTCGAAGAGGCCGTCAAACAGTCCTTCGGCAAGAATGCGGGGCTCTTCAACAATGCCGCCCAGCACTACAATCATATCCATTTCTGGAAATGGATGAAGAAGGGCGGCGGCGGCAACAAGCTGCCGGGCGCCTTGCAAAAAGCGGTCGACAGCGATCTTGGCGGCTACGACAAGTTCAAGGCCGACTTCATCGCCGCCGGCACCACCCAGTTCGGTTCGGGCTGGGCCTGGGTCTCGGTCAAGGACGGCAAGCTGGCGATCTCGAAGACGCCGAATGGCGAGAACCCGCTCGTCCATGGCGCGACGCCGATCCTTGGCGTCGATGTCTGGGAACATTCCTACTACATCGATTATCGCAACGCCCGGCCGAAATATCTCGAAGCCTTCGTCGACAGTCTTATCAACTGGGACTATGTGCTCGAACTCTACGAAAGTGCCTGATCCGTTCCAGAAAGCCCCGGCAGAACCGGGGCTTTTCTTTTTCAGCATCAGAACGACAGTTGCAAAAATTTCACGCAAGCGTGAGGCGAAGCGTCGGAATTTTTAAGCCATGCTTGCCGTTTGTCATCGGGGTGGGACCGCACCCTGAATTGCCTTCAACATGGAGCCAAGTGAATGAGAAAGCTTATCCTCGCCATCTCGATGCTCGCCTTCGCCGGTTCGGCGGCATTTGCCGACCCGGTCGCTGACCGGCAGGCCCTAATGAAGGAACGTGGCAAGATCGCCGCCGGCTTGTCGAAAGTGGTCAAGGGCGAGACGCCCTACGACGCAGCTTCGGTGCTGACGGCGTTGCAGGCACTGCAGGCCAATGCCGAGAAATTCCATGCCGGCGTCGACGCGCTGTTCCCGGCGGGCAGCGACACCGGCGACACCACGGCGTCTCCCAAGATCTGGCAGGACATGGCCGGCTTCAAGACGGCTGAAGGCAAGTACCTCGCCGACGTCAAGGCGGCGGTCGCCGCGGCACCTGCGGATGCCGACGCGTTGAAGGCACAGTTCAACACCATCGGCGGCGGCTGCGGCAACTGTCATCAAAGCTACAGGGTGAAAAAAGGCTGATAGCGGGCAATGCCCTTGCTGAAGAAACTCGTCGGCGCCGCCCTCGTTCTGGGCGGCGTCGCCGCGATTGCCGGCTGGTTCCTGTCGGCTCCGGTCAGGCTCGGTGCCGCCACGCTGGCGCAGCTTGGCCCCGGTGACGCTGACAGGGGCAAGCGCATCTTCTACGCTGGCGGCTGCACATCCTGTCATGCCAAGCCTGGCTCGCAAGGCGACGCTCGCCTTCAGCTGGTCGGCGGCCTCGAGCTCAAGACGCCATTCGGCACCTTCGTGCCGCCGAATATCTCGCAGGATACCAAGGACGGCATCGGCGCCTGGTCGGTCGAAGACTTTGCCAACGCCATGCTGAGGGGCGTGTCGCCGTCGGGCGAGCATCTTTATCCAGCATTTCCCTATATTTCATACGCGCGCATGAAGCCGGCCGACATTGCCGATCTCTATGCGTTCCTGAAGACCTTGCCCGCGGTCGCCGGCAAGGCACCCGCCAATTCGCTGGGGTTTCCCTTCAACGTCCGACGCGGCCTTGGTCTGTGGAAATTGCTCTATCTGAGCGACAAGCCGGTCGTTTCCTTTCCCGAAGGCACGCCGCAGCCGGTGCAGGCCGGCCGCTATTTGGTCGAAGGCCCCGGCCATTGCGGCGAATGCCACACGCCGCGGGACCTTACCGGCGGTACCAGGAAGAGCCAGTGGCTGGCAGGCGCCGCGGCCGCGGAAGGCAGCGGCATCGTGCCCAACATCACGTCGGGCGAGGGCGGCATCGCCGACTGGTCGGAAGCCGACATCGCCAACTATCTCGAAACCGGCTTCACGCCGGACTTCGATACGGTCGGCGGCGCGATGGTCGACGTGCAACGGAACATGGCCGTGCTGACCCGGGAGGACCGCGCGGCGATCGCCGCCTATCTGAAAGCCGTGCCGCCGCATCCCAACGGCTATCCGGCGCGCAAGAAGCCGGCGAGCTGACGGGCCGTTGGGTCAGCGGTCGCCGAGGAAGTCGAAGCCGGTTTCGAAGAAGTGATTGTAGTCGCAGGTCATTTCCTCGCCGGGCGCAATGTCGCGCAAGGCATAGGTCTCCTCCGGCTGCGAGACGTCGCAATTCGGGCTGTCGGCATGGTTCATGTAGCGCGCATCGTCGGCTTCGAAGACGATGTAATTCGGGTCGCGCCGGTCCGGATAGGCGTAGCGGTCGAGATAGGTTTTGACCGGCCCGGTTTCCCGCTCGTAGGTCTCCACCTCGATGCGCCGGTCGTATTTCGGGTCGAGCTTCCAGACCAGCGTGCCGCGGGCAATGTGGTTTTTGGCAAAGACGCCGATGCCCTGGATGGGCGATTTGTCGAGATAGACATCGACGAGCAACATGGCAGATCCCTGGGTGATTGTGTGTTGGCGCGGCTGTGAAAAGCCGCGCACTGGGTAGCGCGCGGCCTTTGCAATTGCGAGCGGAAAATCAGCTGTGCCTGCCCATTATCCGAAGCCTCATACGGCGTCGCCTGTCGAGGTCCTAGCGCTGTTGCAGCGCCAGCCGGATGCCCAAGGCGCAATAGATGCCGCCGACAGCCTTGCCTTGCCATCTCAGCACCGTCGGGTTTCGGCGCAGGAATGCACCGAGGCCGCCCGCACCCACGGCGAAAACCAGCGTGCTGATGAGGCCCAACAGAACAAAGATCACGCCCAATGTCGCCAGTTGAAGCATCACCGATCCGTTTTCAGGCCGCACGAACTGCGGAAGAAATGCAAGGAAGAAAAGCGCGGTCTTGGGGTTGAGAACCTCGGTCAAAACAGCCTGCCGAAATGCTTTGGCAGCGGGGATCGCAAGTGCGCCGGCGGCCGGATAGGCAGGCGTTTTCTCGATGATCGCGCGAATGCCGAGATAAATGAGGTAGGCTGCGCCGATGTATTTCACGATGCTGAAAAGCGCGGCCGACGTGGCAATGATCGCCGAAATGCCGACGATCGCCATGAAGGTGTGAACCACGTCGCCGGCCGCGATCCCCGCGCCGGTCGCGATGCCAACCCTGGTTCCGGAACTGGTAGCCCGCGCCACGGTCAGAAGGGTGGCCGGACCGGGGATGAAGACAAAGCCAAGCACAACCGCGACATACGCAATCAATGTGGTGAGATCGATCATTGGTGGGCGTCTCCGCAACTCTCACCGCGAATGAAAGCCACGTCTTGGAACGGAAGGCAATGACCGCTCTCCCCCGACTTCACGCGGCTGGTTCGGCTTTGCCTGTCACCTTGAGCGCGAAGGCGTAGGTGAAGGCGATTTCCTCCAGCCTGGAAAACCGGCCGGAGGCGCCGGCATGGCCTGAATCCATGTTGATCTTGAACAGAACCGGATTCCCACCTGTCTTGCGGTCGCGCAACCGCGCCACCCATTTGGCCGGCTCCCAATAGGTGACACGCGGGTCGGTCAGGCCGGCCAGCGCCAGGATCGGCGGATAGTCGAGTGCGGCGATATTGTCGTAGGGCGAGTAGGCAGCGATGGTCCGGTAATCCTCCGCCGAGGCGATCGGGTTGCCCCATTCCGGCCATTCCGGCGGCGTCAGCGGCAAGCTGGCGTCGAGCATGGTGGTGAGCACGTCGACGAAGGGAACCTCGGCGACGATGCCGCCGAAGCATTGCGGCGCCATGTTGGCGACCGCGCCCATCAGCATGCCGCCGGCCGAACCGCCTTGCGCAACGATGCGGTCATGCTGCGTATAGCGTTCGGCGACGAGGTGGTGGGCGGCAGCGACAAAATCGGTGAACGTATTCATCTTGTTCGCCCGCTTGCCGTCGTCGTACCAGCCATAACCCTTGTCCTTGCCGCCGCGGACATGGGCAATCGCGTAGACAAAGCCGCGGTCGACCAGCGAAAACAAATTGGTGTTGAACGCGGACGGCACGGCTATGCCGTAAGAGCCGTAGCCGTAAAGCAGGCAAGGCGCCGACCCGTCGAGCGGCGTGTCGCGGTGATGGAGGAGCGAGATCGGCACCAGTTCGCCGTCGGCGGCAGGCGCCATCAGCCGGCGCGTGACATAGTGCTCCGGGTCATGGCCGGACGGCACTTCCTGGGTCTTGAGCAGCACGCGCTCGCGGGTGCGCATGTTGTAATCGAAGACCTGCGCCGGGGTCGTCATCGACGAATAGGAAAAGCGCATGATTTCGGTGTCGTATTCGTAGGAGCCGGACAGGCCGAGCGAGAAGGCTTCCTCGTCGAAGGAGATCAGGTGCTCTTCGCCGCTCTTGCGATCGCGCACGACGATGCGTGGCAGGCCTTCCTTGCGCTCCAGCCGGACCATGTGGTCCTTGAAGCCGATTACCGAAAGGATCAGCCGGCCCGCTTCGTGCGGCACCAGTTCCTGCCAGTTGGCGCGCACCGGATCATGGGCCGGCGCCGTCATGATCTTGAAGTCCTTGGCGCCGTCGGCATTTGTGAGGATGAAGAAGATGTCGCCGCCTTCCTCAAGGTCGTACTGCAAGCCGGTCTGGCGTGCCGCAACCAGCTTCGGCTCTGCGGACGGTTCGTTGGCGTTCATGATGCGATATTCCGAGGTCTCATGGTCGTTGATGCCGATCATGATCCACTCGTTGGAGCGTGTGCCGCCGACATCCATGAAGAAGCCCGGATCGGTTTCCTCGTAGATCAGCCGGTCGTTTTCAGGACTATCGCCAAGCGCATGGAACAGCACTTTGGAAGGACGGTGGTTGGGGTCGAGGCGGGTGTAGAAAAAACCGTCATTGCCGGCATCCCACACACCGCCGCCGCCGGTGTCGGGGACCCTGTCCGCCAGATCGTTGCCGCCGGCGAGATCGCGGACGCGCAGCGTGTAGAATTCGGAACCCTTGTCGTCGAAGGCCCAGAGCAGCTTGCGGTGGTCGTCCGAATGATCGACGCCGCCCAGGCGGAAATAGGGCTTGCCCTCGGCCTCGGCATCGCCGTCGAGCAAGATCTGCTTGTCGCCGCCGTCGCGCGCCGTGCGGAAATAACGCGGCTGCTGGCCGCCAAGCTTGAAGGAGGAGCCGTAGGCGTAAGGCCCGTCCTTCATCGGCACGGAAGAATCGTCTTCCTTGATGCGTCCCTTCATTTCCGCGAAAAGCTGTTTCTGCAGTTGGACCGTATCGGCCATCAGCGCCGCCTGGTAAGCATTCTCGGCTTCGAGGTGGGCGCGGATCTGGCCGTCGAGCAGCGACGGGTCCCTGAACATCTCTTGCCAATTCACGGCCCTCAGCCAGGCATAGTCGTCCGTCCGCGTCATGCCGTGATGCGTGTCGAAGATCGGCCGCTTCTCCGGCTGCGGCGGGGTGGCGGTCGGAAACACTGAGGTTCTGGTCATTGCGTCTCGCTGTGGAAGTTATTTGAATGGCGAATGAACACGCCGATCAGCGCGGGTTCAAGGGCTACGATCTATTGTCGTGGTGGCTCAAGAGGACGGGCTGGAGGAGAGGACAGTGAATATTTTTTCTCGGACTGCCGCGGCCCTCGCCGTCGCTGCGATGACCCTGGCCAATGCCGGTCAATCTCATGCAACTGCCTTTGCGGCTTGGCAAGTGGCCAATGTGCCGTTCGGCGACACGCTCAATGTGCGCAAATATCCTTCAGGAACTTCGCAGAAGCAGGCCGCCTATCCCAACGGGACGGTTCTGCAGATGACCGGCAAATGCACCGGTGGGATAAACCTGCTCGACATGACCAGCCAAACCTACTGGCAGCAGAAACAGAAGATCCGCCATCGCTGGTGCGAAGTCTGGCACGATCCGGCACAGAGCGGCCAGTTCGTCACCGGCTGGGTCTACGGAAAATACATCACCCCGTTTCAGTGACGCAGCACGCCGCTCCGGCCGACGGCTCACGAGCAACAGTAACGCTTCGCAACCTATGATTTTACTGAATCCGCCGATCGGCCAGGCTGTAATGCTGCCGGCAGGATCAAGCATTGAGCTCTATTTACCTGCTGCCGTCTGTGTAATGGCTGCTTGCCGCGGCGTCAGTCGATGCTGGTCTGACCAGAAAAAACGGCAAAGTTACACTCTGCACGAAAGAGTGAAGCTGAATATGAAAGATTTGACTTGTATCGCTGAATAGAGCGCAAGATGCGAATTGACTTACTTGACGCCCAGGCCCATTAAGATGCCGCGACGCGAATCGCGGAGGCTTTTTCCTGCACAAGTTCGCGCGATGCCCAACTATCGAAACGGGCGCAAACAGAAACAATTCTCGTTGGGGCCTGAACGCCATGGATATTACCGAAACACCTTCCAGAAACAGTGACGCGCTGATCGAGCTCACCGCCGATGTGGTGGCCGCCTATGTCAGCAACAATCCCGTGCCGGTCGGCGAATTGCCGAACCTCATCGCCGATGTCCATGCCGCTCTCGGGCGCGTCGGCGGGGCCGCCGAGCAGCCGCCTGCCGACAAGCAGAAGCCGGCGGTAAATCCGAAGCGTTCGGTGCATGACGACTACATCATCTGTCTCGAAGACGGCAAGAAGTTCAAGTCGCTCAAGCGTCACTTGATGACCCACTATGATCTGACGCCCGACCAGTATCGCGAAAAGTGGAACCTGGACCCGAGCTATCCGATGGTTGCGCCCAATTATGCGGCCGCCCGTTCGCAGCTCGCCAAGAAGATGGGTCTCGGTCGCAAGCGCAAGGGACGCTGACAAGCGGCTCTTCCGGTTTGACACTCAAGCGGCGCCTTCGGGCGCCGTTTTGTATTGTGGGGAGACCAAGCTCGGGCCGCCAGTTCTTCATACTGCCGGTAATTGCCGTCCGGTCAGGCGGTCTGCTTCAGCGCTGCCTCGGCGTCACGCTTGATACGCTTGACCATCGAGCGAAGACCATTGGCGCGCTGCGGCGACAGGTGCTCGTCAAGTCCGAGTGCCTTTAGCGTTGCCTCTGCGTCGGTCCTCTGGATTTCGCTGGCGGGCCGTCCCGAAAACAGCGCCAGCATGATGGCAACCAGGCCGCGCACGATATGGGCGTCGGAATCGCCCTTGAAGGTGATAACGGGATTGGCACCCTCGCCTTGCTCGGTGGTCAGCCAGACCTGGCTGACGCAGCCGGGCACCTTGTTGGCTTGTATGCGTTGCTCGTCGGGAAATGGCGGCAGCGCTTCACCCAGTTCAATCACATACCGATAGCGGTCTTCCCACTCGTCGAGCAGGGAAAAGTCGTCGCGGATGGTCTGGATCGTCGTGGTCATTTCCCCGGATATAGTCATCCGGCGCGGCCGCGTCACGGAAAAAGAGGAGAAACGCCGCAGGCGCCGAGAGCGGGGCGCCCTGCGGTTTAGCGATGGATTCGGCCGAAACAGTCTCAGTTCTTTGCCGGCAAGTGCACTTTCGCCGGCAAATCGACTTTCGCCGGCAAGACGATTTCCTCGGGCACGCTGCCGGTGGTCGTCACCGTATCGGGTTCAGCGGCCTTGTCGTCCAGCATGGCGGCCGCGATCTTGGCGGTCTCCTTTGCCCGGGCGGTGATGGTGTGCATTGCCGATTTGCCGGTCTCGCAGACGTCCGGCTTGCGCTCGCAGATGCCGGCGATGTCGCCGACGGCTTCGCGCGCGGCAAACAGCGCCTGGAGCGGCCCGACGCTTTCGCGGCCCGCATCATCGGAGCCGACACCCAGCGGCAGCGCCAGAAGCACCAGCGAAAACCAGAAAGCAGCTCTTATCAGAAAGCCCATCTGTCTGTCCTTTATGACGGTCATGCATCCGAACCGCACAACCCTTGTACCGCGATATTGGCACAGACGCGCAAAGGACGGCTTGTCCCGAAAGCAACAGTTTTCCTCAAATTTTAGGCAGATTCGAAACGAAGCGTTTTGAAATTCATTTGCCTCGAAAGGCACAGATTTTATTCAGCAAAGGGTAACCATCCAACCTGTTGTTTTTCCTGCTCGTTTTTTGACCCGGCGACAGTTTGATGCCCTCGGCCCAAGTCCAGGCGCGGGCGGTCCGGATAACGCTCCGTTTACTATGGCGGCAATTGCCCCGGTTTTTCGCCGCCGGTATCCCGATATTTGCAGCCGGCCGGGGGACGATCGGCCCAGCCTTATCCATTCCTTAAACGCTGGATGCGAGTTTCGGATCGACAAAAGCCACCTGCAAAGCAGGGCCGTTCACGACCGGGTGCGTTGAGTTGAGTGCGATCAAGGCCAGATACGCCGAGTTGCCGGGCGCGATAGCCGCCGGTTGCGAACGGATGGTTCATCCGTCCGTCCTCGGCCAGGATGACCGCCGCCGCCACAGCCGGTTCATTGGCGCCATGCTGGCGGCTCCTTTCTTCAGCGCAGGTGCGGCGGTGACGCTGGTCACGTCGGGCATGGGCGCGGCCGTGACTGTGGCTGCGATCTTTGCCGCGTTCGGCCTTTGCTGGTTCGCCGCCCTGCTGGTGGCTGCATCGGGTAAGATCACTCTGGCCGGCCAACTAGCCTTGGTCGTGAGCAGTGTTGCCCTGGGTGCCCTTGTCGCTGCCGCCGGCGGTGTGGCCTCGCCGGTTGCCGTGCTTGCGGTGGCGCTGCCGTTTGAAGCCTGGTGGATCGGCCAGTCGCGCCGTGCCGTGATCTGGGGCGCCATATCGGCCCTTGTCGCAGTCTTGCTGCAGCCTTTCGCCGGTTCCGTCTTGCCGCTCGGCCAGACCGAAATCGCGGCATGGCACTGGCTGGTACCACTGGCCTGGGCGCTCACGCTCTTTCCGCGTGTCGCTCCACTTCGTGGCGCCGCCAACGCACAGCTCGATCCTGCCGGCAGCGACCGGCTCGAAGACCTGATCGACGCTGTCGTGCTGCGAATAGCGGCGCATGGCGAGGTTCTGGACGCCTCGACCAAGGCGCGCACGATGCTGAGGCTGCCGCCGGAGTTGCTTTTCGGCGCCGGGCTTTTCGATCGCATCCATCTGTCCGACCGCGTCCCGTATCTCAGCGCGCTGGCCGATATGCGCGATGGCGCTCTGTCGCGCCGGCTCGACCTTCGCGTCCGGCTGCCGCAGAACAGCGGCGTGACGGCCGACAATTACCGGCCGTTCTCGCTCGAGATGATGCGCGCGCCGGGGCAGGAGACTGTCTTCACGCTCGTTCTGCGCGAGAATGATGAACTGGCCGGACTGCGCCAGGAGCTTGCCGCCGCCAATGAAGCGGCTGCCTCGGCCGAGGTGGCGAAAGGACGCTTCCTTGCCGTCGTCAGCCACGAGCTGCGCACCCCGCTCAATGCCATCATCGGTTTTTCGGACATGCTGCTGCACGAGATGTTCGGCACCTTCAAGGATCCGCGCCAGAAGGAATATGTCGGCTTGGTACGGGATTCGGGCCAGCACCTGCTTGCCGTCGTCACCTCGATACTCGACGTATCGCGGATCGAATCGGGCGCCTATGCGACCGAACCGGAACCGTTCCGCTTCCGCGAAGCGGTCGAGATGTGCCAGTCGATGATGCGCCTGCAAGCCGAGGCAAAAGCCATTGATCTGCAGGCCCAGATCGCGCCGGACGCAGGTGAAATAAATGCCGACCGTCGCGCCGTGCAGCAGATCCTGATCAATCTCGTCTCCAACGCGATCAAGTTCACGCCCGAAGGCGGCAACGTCGTCATCGGCGCCAAGCGGATCGGCTCGCGGCTGCATTTCTGGGTCCGGGACACCGGCATTGGCATCGCCGAGGAAGATTTTGCCAATCTCGGCAAGCCGTTCATGCAGATACAGAACGACTATACCCGCCGGTTCGAAGGCACCGGGCTCGGGCTTTCGCTGGTGAAGGGGCTGGTGGCGCTGCACGACGGCACCATGTCGATCGAAAGCATGCCGGGCGAGGGCACCACGGTAACGATCAGCCTTCCCGTGAACGGCCCGACGGGCCACTCGGCGGACAAGACCGGCGTGGTGCCGATGTCCGCGGCCAAAGCCAGAGCGGACGGTGGCAAAGGGGAGAGCAATGGGTCGCTCCGCAAAACAGCCTAAGGCGGTCAAACGCCGCGGCAATGCCTTCGAGCACGGAGCGATGGCTCTGGGCAGCCTGATCTCGCGCAATCCAGTTGTGGTCGGCGGCTCCACCGCATTCCTGGTGACGCTGTTCTACGTCTCGGCGAACGCTCTTTGGTACCAGCCCTTTCCGCACGCCGGCGCGTTTTTCGTCACCAGGAGCATCGAGCGCTTTCCCCGGGCGGACAGCGACGAGCCCGAAACCACCATCAACATCGTGCGTCCGGCCGCTGCGCCGATCAAGAGCGACCCGGTCGTCGAGCAGGTCCAGGGCATATTGAGGGATCTCGATTTCTATTCCGGCACCGTCGACGGCATTCCCGGACCGAATACGCGCAAGGCCATCCAGGCCTATCAGCAGAAGGTCGGATTGAATGCCTCCGGCGAGATCGACAGCATTCTGCTGGATCAACTGGGTGCCACGCCGACGACCGCGGCCGTGGTGCCGCATCCCGTGCCGCGGCCGGTCGAAACGGCCGCTGTTCCAGCCGCCATTCCAGCGTCCGCACCGGCAAATGCGGCGGCACCTGATCCCCGCATCGTCAAGATCCAGGCCGGACTGAAAGCTTTCGGCAATGACGACATGCAATTGGACGGCGTCGTCGGCGCACGCACCAAGGCCGCGATCAAGGAATTCCAGGCGCTTTTCGGCCTGCCCGAGACCGGCGAGCCCGACGAGATCGTCTACGTCAAGATGCGCGAGATCGGCCTGACCAACTGAGGGTCGTGACGGCCGCACGCCGGTCGCTCGGCAAAGACCGGTTACAGTCTTCCGGCCAATGCTGTAAGGACCGCCGCATGGCCAGGAATTCTCCATGCGCGTAACTACCGATCTGTGGGTGTCGGCGCTGTTGCGCCGGGTTTTCAGCGCCGGCGGCTTTGCCGCCGTGGTCAAGCGCGGCGCGACGGAAGCCGGTGCGGTTTTCGTGTTGGCGCGTAGCAGGCTGGGAGAGATGGCGCTATTCGGGCCGGCGCCGCAGACGAGCTACGATTCGGCCAGGCCGGACGACCGCTTTTTCAGCCTGCTTGGCGAAGGCGACGATGCCGCCATCTTCGACGCGCGGCTGGAGCGCGAGAAGAAATTCGATCCGGATATCTGGGTGGTCGAGGTCGAGGCGGGCGCCATTCCCGTCGAGGACCTTATCTCGGTCAAGCCGCCGTAACTTTTCAGACGCGGCGCGCCTTTGCGACAGCGGCAACATCGGCGCTGTTCGGCTTGCGCAGGTCGGCGTTTGCGGCGACGCGCCCGGGCTTGCGAACGATTTTCGACACGGTGTCGGCCTTCCAGCCGCGGAGCCTGTCCAACGCCGCGTCGCGGTGCAGCAGGCGGTAGCGGTCGAGGAAGATGCGGATCGCCTGCGGGTGCGGAAACTCGGTCGGATAGATGGCGGCCGTGATCAGGAACGCCTTGTCTTCGCTAAGGTCGAGCGCGCGCAAGGCGGCCAGCAGCGGTGTGTAATTTTGGCTCGTGGTGAGCGTCCGCGCCGTTGAAAAATCGACTTCGAGCGCATCGGCGAGCGCTGTCTGGAAGAATGCCGCATTGCCGGTCAGCGCGGTCTCGCGCAGCTTGACATAGGTTTGCGGCTCGACGAACGGACCGATAGCGGTGCCGCTCTCGGCGCGCATCATGGATCGCAACCGGCGGCGTACTGTTTCGGCGGCATCGGAAGCCTCTTGCCTGTTGGCATCGCTCGCAACCACTTCGGCGTTTTCGGACGCGGCTTTGGCGGTTGTTTCCGGCTGCTGTTGCGACCGCACCAGCGTCGGCCTTTCGAGCACTTTGATGAGATCCGCGATCGTTTGATTGAGATCCTTGCGGCGGGCAATGGCACGGGCATGCGGCAGCCCGTGGCGCCCGATCAGCGCGATCAGGTCGACGTCGCTGAGGGCACGCGAGCGGATGAGCAGCGGAGCGGCGATATCGACCCGCTCCTGGCAAAGCCGCCGCACCAGCGCGGCGGGTGCATATTCGCATTCGGAAAGGGCTGCCGCGACGTAGCGGCGCGATTCGACCGAGACATTGTCGAAAAGCGGCAGCGTCAGGTCTTCGAGCTGCGCGATCTCGCGGCGTGAAGGTCGGGTGAGCGAACAGAACGCCGACACCGCGGCGCGGAACAGCCTCTCGGCCTTTCCCGATTCAGCTCCTGCTGCGATTTGCCTGAAATCCGAAGCTGACACGAAGGATACGCCTGACACTCGACACGATCTGGACTGCGCTCTGCCGGGCTGTACCGGTTTCGCGTTTCCCAAGAACAAAGATCAATTTAGCGGCGATCCGTTAGCGCTCCGTTAACCTACTGTCTCCTTAATCGACTATGGAGGCGTTGCGTTGTGCTCCGGGGCAACCGAGAGGAATACGCGAACCATGGGCATGGTACTGTCTTTCGTGCCGCGAACGGCGGCAACCAATCGAGCACAACAAACCGCGGGAACGCCGGCGGCGGTGATCATCTTTCCCGGGGTCCGCTACGAGCAGCGGCCGCTGACCGGCGAGACGCGGCCGGTCGGCCCCGATAAGCCGGGACCTTCGGGGACATTGCCGGTACCGCATCACTGAGCATCGGAAGCGGTTTAAAAATCCTGCAGTTCGCAGGAACTCTGTTCGAGAAACCGCGAGACGATCGGCTTCCAGCTGTCGTCGGGCACGAACGAGCGGATGACGAACATGCCTTCCGCTATCGGCGCTTCGACGAAGATCGCCCCTTGCAGTTCCGCGGGAAGATTCTTGCGGACCTCGATCATCTGCGCCGGCGTCAGCACCACGGTGTCGAGCACGCCTGCGGTCGCGCTGCGGTCGTTGAACGAGTAGATGTTGTGGCCGCCGCGGTCATAGACCGATATCGACCAGAACGGCACCTTTCCCGGCGCCTTGACCCGCACCATCCCCTCGGCAAGGTCGAAGCGGCAAGCCGCCGCATAAAACAGCGGATCGACCGATTTCACCACCGGCGCGCCGCCGGCTTCCGCGTCGAGCCTGGTCATCTTGTAGAGATCCGAAGCCATGGCCAATCGCGACCAGGCGTCGCGTTCGGAAAACTCGGGGACGAGCAGCAGCACGATGATGTGCACGATGCCGGCGCCAAGCAGGCCGAGCAGCACGGCATGCAGCAGGCTACGCATTGCAGCCGACCTTCTGGATCTGCGGCAGCGTGACGTCCGAGAGGCCGGTGCTGCTGGCGATCGGCGTGTCGTAGAACGTGAGCACGAAGTACATCCCACCGGCGCCGCTGGTCAGCAGCCAGTTATCAGGCGCCGGGCGGCTGCCGACGGAAATGATCACCGAATTGTCGGCCTGGCGCAGCACTTGATAGGACTGCAGCGCAGCCGGCCTCGGCTTGCCGGTCTCGATCAAGCCAAGCGACCGATCTGCGGCATAGAGGGTCCAGAACCGGGCCGTGGGAAAGCCGCCCGCAATCTTGTAGGCACATTGCCGCTTGAGCTGCTCGCCGCCGGAATCGCGCTCGGCGACAAAAGACAGTCCTTCCGCCTGTCCGAGCGCCAGCACGCCTTCGCGCGCCACGCGGGCCTTCGAATAGGGATTCGCCGTCGGCGTGCCGATATCGGGGAAGGCGGTCCATTGGCCGATCCTGATGGCGCCGACGCCGTCCTGCAGCTTCAGTGCATACCAGACGCTGCCGCCACCGCCGACGACGGCGATGGCAAGCGAAAGCAGTGTCAGGAAGGCATTCTTGAGCATGAGGAGCCGGGGAACCGAAGGCCGGGGACTGAAAGACTGTCGCTCGGGATATCGCGGTGCGGGGGCTTGTGGCAAGCCGCCCTGTGGAATTGACCGCTCACAGCGCCGAGAGGGTCTCCGGTGCAGCGGGCGCGTCGAGCACGGGTGCCGCCTGGAACAGCTTGGTCAGTTCCTTCAGGGTCTGGGTGGTCCGGCTGGACAGCACCGGCGGACGCTCGGCGGCGGCATCGGCTGCTGCCTGTTCGGCGCTCTTCTTTTCCGCTTCCTCGGCCTTGGCAGCGATTTCGGCATCGACGAAGGGGTGATCGAGGCCGGGGATCGGTCTGAGGTCGATATTCTGGTGCGCATAGAGCATCAGGCGCTGCCACACCATGGCCGGCAGCGTGCCGCCGGTCATCTTGTTGGTCGCGGTGAAGTCGTCATTGCCGAGCCAGACGGCGGCCGTGTAGTTGCCGGTAAAGCCGACAAACCAGGCATCACGATAGGACTGGGTCGTGCCGGTCTTGCCGGCGATAACGATGTTTGGAAGGGCCGCGCGCCGGGCCGTGCCGATCACTGGAACCGCTGCCAGCATGGTGTTCATGTACTTGAGCGCCTGCTCCGACAGCACCCGGTGCGGCGGCGCCGCATCCTTGGCGAAGTCGTAGACAACCTCGCCGGTGCGGGTGAAGAGTTGGCTGACGCCATGCCGGGTTCCGGCAAAGCCGTTCTGGGCGAACACGCTGTAGCCCGTCGCCTGGTCCATCACGGTCATGCCCGATGTGCCGAGCACCATGGTCTTGTGTGATTCCAGCGGTGACTCGACGCCCATCGCCTCGGCCATCGCCTTGATCGGCTTGATACCGAGATAATCCTTGGCAAGCCGCACGGGCACGGTGTTGATCGATTTGGCCATCGCCGTGATCAGCGTGACGTTGCCGGCCGACCCGCCATTGTAATTGTGGGGCGACCAGCTGCCCCAGGAGATCGGTCCGCCGGAAACCACCGAATCCGGCGTGAAGCCATGCTCCATCGCCGTTGCATAGACATAAGGTTTGAAAGAGGAGCCGGTTTGGCGAAGCGCCTTGGTGGCGCGGTTGAACTGGCTGGCGCCGTAGTCGCGGCCGCCGACGATCGCCCTGACCGCGCCGTTGGTCTCGATGACGACGATCGCGCCCTCGGTGACGTTGTATTCCTTGCCGAACTGGCGGAGGTGGAATTCCATCGATTCTTCGGCCGCCTTCTGGATGTTGGCGTCGAAGGTGGTGTGGGCGACGAGCGAGTGCTGGCCGCTTTTGGCGGCGATTTTCTTGACCTCTTCGAAGGCCCAATCGAGATAATAGTCGGGGCTTTTCTGCTCGCCGCGATCAACGATTTCGGCCGGGTGTAATCTTGCCTGTAGCACCTGGCCTTCGGTCATGAAGCCGGAATCGACCAGGTTGGACAGCACGACATTGGCGCGCGCCCGGGCGGCGGGCAGGTTTATGTGCGGCGCATATTTGGTCGGTGCCTTGAACAGGCCGGCCAGCATCGCCGCCTCGGCAAGGTTCAGGTCCTTGACGCTCTTGCCGAAATAGAAATCTGCCGCCGCCTCGATGCCGAAGGTGCCGCCGCCCATATAGGCGCGGTCGAGGTAAAGCTGCAGGATTTCCTTCTTCGACAGATTGGCTTCGAGCCATAGCGACAGGAAGGCTTCCTTGATCTTGCGCTCGAATGTCCGCTCATTGGTCAAGAACAGGTTCTTGGCCAGCTGCTGGGTGATGCTCGAGCCGCCCTGGACGACGGAATTCGCCCGCACGTTCTCGAATATGGCCCGCGACAGGCCAAGCACGTCGATGCCGTAATGGTCGAAGAAGCGCCGGTCCTCGGTGGCCAGCACCGCCTTGATGACATGGTCGGGCATCTCGTCGACCGGCACCGAATCGCGCTGGATGATGCCGCGCTGGCCGATCTCGTTGCCGTAGCGGTCGAGGAAGGTGACGGCGAAATCGCCCTGCGTGCGCCAGTCGCCGGCGGTTATCTGAAAGGCCGGCAAGGCCAGCGCCAAAAGCACGACGATGCCGCCGGCACCGAGCGTAAACCCTTCACTCAACAGTTCGATCATGCCGCGGCGCCAGCCGCCGACGCGGAAACGCCGCGAGAAGATGGTCGCCGCTTCCCAGAACTGACGCGCCCTGAAGCCGATTTCGTAGACCGAGGAATCGATCCACGCATCCACCGCCAGCAGCCTTGCCGCGATCGGACCTCTTCTCTTGCGTGGTTCCAAAGGACTGGCCATTCCAGGATCCGGCTGCGGCGATGCCGCCAACTGAGAAACCGCATGCCGGCAATTTCAGGGCGGCGCGCCTTGCAAGACTATTCGTCCATTTTGGTGCTGCCGACAAGGGCGATGAAGGTAAGGGCGATGAAGATATAGCGGGCGGTTCGTCGAGGGGAAGACGGCTCCCGCGAGGCGTCAGCGCAGGATGTTGGCTGCCCTGCGCGAGTAGGTGGTGCCGTCGAGTTGGGCTAGCATGAAGGTCGGCACGCGCCAGCGTCGGCAGCAGCGACGCCGACCGGATGCCGTTTGCCGTGCGGAATTCACCCGTTGCCGCTCCATTGCTCAACTTGGGCGGCTCAACCTGGGCGGCTCCACGATGGTCCAGTCGAGCCTGGATTGAACGATCAGGCTTTCCTTCACCTCGTGGTCCGCCACCTCATGGCGCAGAACCAACGGTACGATGACGCCGCCAAGTAGCGGCCCCAGTTGCCGCCGCTCGGAGATAGCTTGACCGCACCATGCAGGCACTGACGGCGCTTGTGCGTTCGGGCAAGAATCGCATTCAGCTGGCGCTGATCAGCGACGAGACGCGATAAGGGTCTGGTGCCGCGCTTGCGCGGGGTGCCGAGGATTGGCAATCGTCACATGGGACGCTTGTCCGCGATCTTTTTCGGGTCGCGGCCTATCGTGCCGGCGTCGGCTTTCCTGTGCTTGTCGGCAAGCCTGCGAATGCGATCGAAGCGGCTTTCCTCTGCCACTTTGGTCTTCGTGGCTGCATTTGGCTTCGGGACGAATGCGATCATGGATCGATCTCCTTGCCGATGGCGCGCGCCGGGGAATATCCCCCGGCGGCTGTCTTTCAGGCTTGTTTCCGGCAGCGGCTGGTCAATAGCCCATGCCGCCGGGCGAAGCAGCGGCTTCCTTGGCTGAAACGTCTGTGATCATGGCCTCAGCAGTGATCAGTAGCGCCGCAATCGAGCCCGCGTCCTGCAGCGCCGTCCGCACCACCTTCGCGGGGTCGACGATGCCGGCCTTGATCATGTCGACATAGACCTCGTTCTGGGCATCGAAGCCCTGATTGTGGTCCTTGCTGTCGGCGAGTTTGCCGACGACAATCGAACCTTCGACGCCGGAATTCTCGGCGATCTGCCGGATCGGCGCTTCGAGCGCTCTCGACACGATCGAAATGCCCGCCGTTACATCGGCATTGGCTCCGGTCAGCCCGTTCAGCACAGCCTTGGCGCGCAGCAACGCGACGCCGCCGCCGGGAACGATGCCTTCCTCGACGGCCGCGCGGGTGGCGTTCAGCGCATCGTCGATGCGGTCCTTCTTTTCCTTGACCTCGGATTCGGTGGCGCCGCCGACGCGGATGACGGCAACGCCGCCCGCCAGCTTGGCGAGACGTTCCTGCAGCTTCTCCTTGTCGTAGTCGGAAGTGGTTTCCTCGATCTGCCCCTTGATCTGCTGGACGCGCGCCTGGATGGTGGCCTTCTCGCCGGCGCCGTCGATGATCGTGGTGGTGTCCTTCTCGATCAGCACGCGCTTGGCGCGGCCGAGCATGTCTATGGTGATGTTCTCCAGCTTGATGCCGAGATCCTCGGAAATCATCTGTCCGGCGGTGAGCACGGCGATGTCTTCCAGCATCGCCTTGCGGCGGTCACCGAAGCCAGGCGCCTTGACGGCCGCGACCTTGAGGCCGCCGCGCAGCTTGTTGACGACCAGCGTCGCCAGCGCTTCGCCCTCGACGTCCTCGGAGATGATCAACAGCGGCCTGCCGCTTTGCACCACGGCCTCGAGGATGGGCAGCAGCGCCTGCAGATTACCGAGCTTCTTTTCATGGATGAGCACGTAAGGCTCCTCCAGCTCGACGCGCATCTTCTCGGCATTGGTGACGAAATAGGGCGAGAGATAGCCGCGGTCGAACTGCATGCCTTCGACGACGTCGAGTTCGGTTTCGGCGGTCTTGGCCTCCTCAACGGTGATGACGCCGTCATTGCCGACCTTGTCCATCGCCTTCGCGATCATGGCACCGACGCTGGTGTCGCCATTGGCGGCAATGGTGCCGACCTGCGCGATCTCGCCTGAGGACTTGACCTTCTTGGCTCGAGCCTGGATTTCCTTGACGACGGCGGTGACGGCAAGGTCGATGCCGCGCTTGAGGTCCATCGGGTTCATGCCGGCGGCAACGAATTTGGCGCCCTCGCGCAGGATGGAAGCGGCAAGCACCGTGGCGGTGGTGGTGCCGTCGCCGGCGAGGTCGTTGGTCTTCGAGGCCACTTCGCGCACCATCTGTGCGCCCATGTTCTCGAACTTGTCGGAAAGTTCGATTTCCTTGGCCACCGTCACCCCGTCCTTGGTGATGCGCGGCGCGCCATAGGCCTTGTCGATGATGACGTTGCGGCCCTTAGGGCCGAGCGTCACCTTGACGGCGTTGTTGAGGATTTCGACACCGCGCAGCATGCGGTCACGCGCGTCGGTGGAAAATTTGATTTCTTTGGCAGACATGATTTTTTCCAGTTCGGTTGGTGTGGCAAGACGCTTGCAGCGCGCCTGAATCAAAGCTTGGAGCATCCTTTGCGCGCCCGGCAGGGCGCGCGGCATTCCAATCAGGCGGCCTTCTTGGTAGCCACGCTCTTGTCGATGATACCCATCTCGCTCTTGTCGATGATGCCCATGATGTCGGCCTCCTTCATGATCACAAGGTCCTCGCCGTCTATCTTGACCTCGGTGCCGGACCATTTGCCGAACAGGATGAGGTCGCCGGCCTTGACGTCGAGCGCCATCAGCACGCCGCTTTCGTCCCGCGCGCCCGGCCCGACGGCGATCACTTCGCCTTCCTGCGGTTTTTCCTTGGCATTGTCGGGGATGATGATGCCGCCCTTGGATTTGGTGTCGCTTTCGGCGCGCCGAATGACGACGCGATCGTGGAGTGGCCGGAATTTCATGGGGACTCTTTCTGGGGCCGGCTTAGGCGGCCGCCCCTCTCTATAGGCGCCTTGGCACTCGATTGATAGGAGTGCCAAAAAATATTCATGGGGCATGTCAAATATTGAATGAATTATTTTGCCTGGCTATCCCTTGGTGTTCGGGCATTGCCGAATATTAATGAAATTGAATTTCTGTCTTTGAACACCTATTTTATGGTGAAGTTCACACTCACGACTTTCGCTGCAAGGGAGATTTTACCGATGGCCGAAGGCAATCAGAACATCATGGAAAAAGCTCAGGCTCGCTTCATGGAAAATCAAAAGAAAACGGCGGAGCGGAACAAGGCAACTGCCGAATATCTCTCGGAGGCCAAGGCCAGGGCGATCAAAACGGCAAGACTGAGGGAATTGCGACTGGCCAAGGAAGAGGCGGATCGCGCGGCGGCAGCTCTGAATCCGGTCGCCCCAAAGAGGAAGCGGGCGCCGCGGACAGTCAAGCAGGCCGTATCCGTATCGAGGGAGGCCAAATCATGAGCCTGACATTTCCCAATCCCAGCCGCAGCTACGACGAGGCAAGCAAACGCATCCGCTTCGTCGGCCATGACGGCATGTTCCAGATTTCCTTCTCTGTCGCAACCGATGCCATCTCCAAAGTGCAGCCGGGAACGGCGGCCTCGGAAGCTACCTATCTGGCGGCCTTCGACACGGCTTCCAGCTCGATCCACGATGTCGCCAGGAATGCCTATGCCCGCACCCGCAGGAGCATATATGTGCTGACTGCGGCCGATTTTCGCTAGATCCGTCGCGATCCGTCCACAAGACGCTTTCTCGGGGCTTCCGGTCCGCCTTCGCCCGCCGCGATGTCATGACTGTTCAGCCGATCGACCATCGCGTGCGCATCGCACGTGTTCATGCCGACCATGGATTGCTGCTTGAGCTCGACAGGCTGGCCGGTGAAGACGTAGAAGACGGTCCAGCTGTGAGGACGTTCCATACGCAGCGCGTAGCGGTTTGCCATCTTGGCATCCTTTAGTTTCCGCCCGATCGATGAATGTCGCTCGGTCAGGCTTGGGCGACGAAGAATATTGCCGCCAGGACAAGCACCGTCCACAAAACGACGAACAGCTTCAGGGCCAGGCTACCGTGCGCCGAGAGCAGCTCCCGAGTGCGGTTGACCAAATTCTTGATGGTCATCGACATGGTCGGCGCCGCAATCGCGACCGGCCGCGCCCTGACCCCAAGCTTTCCGAAAACAGGCAGCAGCGATGGCTCGCGCACGAAAACGACCTCGAATGTTTGGAAACCAGACATCTTCATAGCATCGTTCTTCGAACGCCCTGCACGCCAAATGAATTCGCGTCACCCTCAAGGGCGTCCGTGACGCGAAAGGCCGCGGCGTCGCGGGTTCCAGTAGCAGGGCTTATTCCCGAGATCATGAAGGTTCATAATCCGTATGAGACGCGCTGATTCGCGCTTTGCCGGGATGCCGCCATGCAACGCAGCTACGCAGCAGGGAGGTCGACGCGACGGGCGAGGGGAAAGACAATGACCGCGCCACCCGTCGAATTGCAGAAGGCCATATTCGAGGCAGTGAATGGCGATCCCGATTTATCGGCGGCACTGGGCGACGCAAGATTGTTCGACCGTGCGCCGGAAAATGTTGCGTTTCCCCACATGACCTTCGGCCGCACCAGCGTTTACGACTGGGCTACGGGCACGGAGAACAACGCCGAGCAGTTGCTGACGCTGCATGTCTGGTCGAAGTCCGAGGCCAGCAAGGAAACGCTCGACATCATGGACCTGGTCAGCGCCCGCTTGCGAGATGCGGCACTCTCGCTTGGCGAACATCGCCGCGCCCATCTCAAGCTCGAATTCGCCGAAGCCCGCTACGACGAGGACCTTTCGGCCCATCACGGGCTGCTGCGTTTCCGCGCCATGATCGAGGATGAGGGCTGACCGTCGGGCACTCTCCGTAAGAATCGGGCAATTTTGTTCTTGCTTTGTGCCGGCAGCTATGCTACTAATTTCACTATGGTGCTGATTGGCGCCAACGACCCGCCGCCGAGCGGGTTTTTTTGTTTCAGGTCGGTTCGCCTGAACCTGCCTTCGGTTGCCGGATCGATTGTCCCGGATCGATTGTCGAAGTCGGCGCACACCTGAAGCGATTGCCTTCTCCGCCAAATGATGCCGGTTGTCGGCGAAGGATCGGAGGGCTAGGTTAAACTTTGGCGATTTCGCGAGACGGGCGGCGAAATGGCAATCCGGTAATCTCGCGCTTCAGGGGTGTGGCGGGCATGCATTCGAGCGTTCACCGTTCATATCACGTTCAGCACCAGCGCGTTAGAATGCTGACCATGAACATCCTTTGCTCCCACTTCCGGACCGCGGCACTGGCGCTCTCAGCCGCCGGTCTGCTTGCGTCGCAGGCGATGGCGATCCCCGTTGTCGTGCCCGAGCAGCCCCAACCGGTCGTCCTCGCCGCCTCGGACTGCTATGCGATCGGCCAGCAGGTGGCCGAGCAGAATGGCGGCACCCTGGCCAAGGCCTCGCAGTCGACACGCGGCGGCCAGCCGGTCTGCGTCATCGTCGTGCTGGTTCCGGGCAAAGAAGGGCAGCGTCCGCGTCGCTCGGAGATCGTCGTTCCGCTGAACTGAACCGTGCCGTTTCCCAGTCTGCCGGAATCGGCCTATATCTGAACAGCTTCAACAGGCCTCCCGCATGCGCGTACTCGTCGTCGAAGATGACAAGGATCTCAACCGGCAGATCGGCGACGCGCTGGTCGATGCCGGCTATGTCGTCGATCGCGCTTTCGACGGCGAGGAAGGGCACTTTCTCGGCGACACCGAGCCCTACGATGCCGTCGTGCTCGACATCGGCCTGCCGCAGATGGACGGCATCAGCGTGGTCGAGCGCTGGCGCCGTGGCGGCCGCAAGATGCCGGTGCTGATCCTGACGGCACGCGACCGCTGGAGCGACAAGGTTGCCGGTATCGACGCCGGCGCCGACGACTACGTCACCAAACCCTTCCACATCGAGGAAATCCTGGCCAGGGTGCGGGCCTTGATCCGGCGTGCCGCCGGGCATGCCTCGTCGGAGCTGACCTGCGGACCGCTGCGCCTCGACACCAAGGCCTCCAAGGCCGACGTCGATGGTGTTCCGCTGAAGCTGACCTCGCATGAATTCCGCCTGCTTGCCTATTTGATGCACCATATGGGCGACGTGGTGTCCCGGACCGAGCTGGTCGAGCATCTCTACGACCAGGATTTCGACCGCGATTCAAACACGATCGAGGTCTTTGTCGGACGGCTTCGCAAGAAGATGGGCATCGACATCATCGAAACCGTTCGCGGCATGGGCTACCGCATGCGTAAGCCGGAGGCGTAACGCGGAACCGCTGCCTACAAAACCCGCCGTCTCGAACACGCCGTCGCTGCGGTCATGGCCGCGTTCGCTGGCGTTTCGCGTCATCGCCTTTTCCACGGTCTGGGCGATCCTCACTCTGGTCGTCATCTTCACCTTGATCACCACGCTCTATCGCCAGGCCAGCGAGCGCGGTTTCGACAGCCTGCTCTCGGCGCATCTGTTCAACCTGATCGGCTCGGTCGGCGTTTCCGAAAGCGGCCAGTTGACCGGCGCTCCCGACCTTGGCGATCTGAGGTTCTCGGAGCCGAATTCCGGCTGGTACTGGTCGGTCGAGCCTGCCTCGGAAGGCGTGCACGGTGATCTCCATTCGTCGTCGATGACCAAGGCGATCCCGTCGCCAAGCGTTGCCGAGGTGCCCTTCAATGCCAGCTTCCAGCGCAGCTATTCGGCGGACGGCATCGACGGCGAGGAACTGGAGGTGTTCGAGAGCGAGTTCGTCCTCGATGCGAAAAACCGCGCCGCGCGCTTCCGTGTCATGGGCAACCAGACCGAGCTCGAGCAAGAAATCGCCACCTTCCAGCAGCGCCTTTTGACCTATCTGTCGCTGTTCGGCATCGGCATGATCGCCATCAATGCGATTGCCATCCTGCTCGGCCTGCAGCCGTTGCGCCGGGTCAGGAATGCGCTTGCCATGGTGCGCGAAGGAACCGCGCAACGCCTCGACGGCCGTTTCCCGGCTGAGATCGAGCCGCTTGCAAACGAGACCAATGCGCTGATCGAGAACAACAGGCGTATCGTCGAGCGGTCGCGTACGCAGGTCGGCAACCTCGCGCACTCGCTGAAGACGCCGCTGGCCGTGCTGCTCAACGAGGGGCGGGCGCTGGGTGGTCCCAAGGGCCAGCTGATCGCGGAGCAGGCCGCTTCCATGCAAAAGCAAGTGGATCACTATCTGCAACGTGCCCGCGTCGCCGCGCAGCGCGACAGCGTCGTCTACCGGACGCCGGTGGCGCCGCTGGTCCAGCGCATGGTGCGGGTGCTGCAGAAGCTCAACCCGCAGACGGCGCTGTCGCTCTCGCTGCCGGCCACCGACATCGTCTTTGCCGGCGAACGCGAGGACCTGGAGGAGCTGCTCGGCAATCTGCTCGACAATGCGATGAAGTGGGCAAGAAGCGCGGTCGCCGTTTCCGTCAAGCCCGTCGCCGGCGAGGAAGGCGCAGCCAATCTGTTCGAGATTAGCATCGAGGATGACGGCCCCGGCATTCCCGACGACAAGGCGCGCGAGGTATTGCAGCGCGGACGGCGTCTCGACGAGACAAAACCGGGCAGCGGACTCGGACTTGCCATTGTCGCCGACCTTGTCAACGAGTATGGAGGCGTTCTGGCGCTGGAACGATCCGTCATGAGTGGATTGAAGGCGATGGTTCGTTTGCGGAGCCTTCAGTAATGCTTTTCCAGGCGGCCGGCTGCGGCCAAATTTCCGACAAACATCGACATTATGGCCGCGCCAGCCTGCTGACAGCGCGGCGGTCCAGCTCAAGAAAGCCGGTATTGGCATGAAGATTCGCATCGCGCTCGTTTCCGCTCTGCTCGCCGTCTCCGGCTGCACGACGCTCGGCAAGGGCCCAGCCGTTACGGTGACCCCGGCCGCTACGCCTCCCAGCGGCGCCAAGGTCGGAACGACGATCATCTCCGCCATGGGCGGCGGCCTCGTCGGCGGCTCGATCGGCGCCGGCTTGAGCGAGACCGAGAAGCGCAGCGCGCTCGAGGCGGAATACAAGGCGCTTGAATACACGGCGAGCGGCCAGAAAGTGGCCTGGAAGAGCGACGGTTCGGCCCATCGCGGCGAAGTGGTCGCCGCCCAGCCCTATCGCGTCGGCTCGCAGGACTGCCGCCAATACACCCATACGGTGTTTACCGGCACCGCTGGGGCCACAGCGCGTGGAACCGCTTGTCGCAATGCTGACGGCAGCTGGACGCCGCTGACGTAGCTCGCCCGGGCCGTTGGTACGCCGATCCCGGTCCGGCACTATCGATCGGAGCGGTCCCGCCAAAGCGTCGCAGCACGCTTGTGTTGGCAGGGCAAGGGTCTCGTTCTATTGGAAGAGCCATGCTGTTCTGGGTCATAGCCGCAATCCTGACGCTGGGTGCAAGCCTGGCGGTGCTGCTGCCGCTGGCGGGCGGTTCGAAGAACGCGTCCGCTGCCGGCAATCACGACCTTGAAGTCTATCGCGACCAGCTGGCTGAGCTTGACCGCGATATGGCGCGTGGCCTGATCCAGCCAATGGAGGCCGAAGAGGCACGCACCGAAATCGCCCGCCGCATCCTTCGGCTGAGCAATGCCGGCCAGGCCGACGCGACGGCGACGCAGCCGTCGCGGTCGACAAGACTGGTGGCAACGGCTGCCGTGCTGGTGGTTCCGCTGGTCAGCTGGGGCCTCTATGGCCAGCTCGGCTCACCCGACCTGCCGTCGCAGCCGCTCAGCGAACGCCTGGCCAAGAACCCCGCCGACAGCTCGGTCGACGAACTGATAGCCCGCGCCGAGGCGCACCTGGCGGCCAACCCATCCGATGGCCGCGGCTGGGACGTGCTGGCGCCGATCTATCTGCGCATGCAGCGATACGCCGATGCGGTCACCGCCTATCGCAACGCCATTCGCCTCGACGGCGACAGCGCCGCCCGTCAGGCCGGTCTTGGCGAGGCGATCGCCAATGCGGCCGGCGGCATTGTCTCAGCCGATGCGCAGGCAGCGTTCGAGGCGGCGTTGAAGCTCGATCCGGCCAACCCGAAGGCCACGTTCTATCTCGCCATGGCCATGGCACAGGAAGGCCGCATAGCTGAAGCCACGGCGGCCTGGCAAAAGATGCTCGCCGCCTTACCGCAAGGCTCGCCGTGGCGCGGCGCCGTCGAGCAGGCGCTCGCTGAATCCGCCGCCCGCAACGTCGCTTCGGAGGCGCCCGCGAAAGGGCCGAGCGCCGACGATATCGATGCTGCCTCCTCGATGTCGCCGCAGGACCGGCAAGCCATGATCAGCACCATGGTTGCCGGCCTCGACGAAAAGCTTCGGCAAAATCCGCGCGACGAGGAAGGGTGGATGCAGCTCGTTCGTTCCTATGCTGTGCTGGGCAAGACAGATCAGGCGCGTGACGCACTCAATCGCGGTATCGCCGTCTTTGGCGCGGACAGCGACCAGGCCAGGAAATTCACCGCCTTTGCCGCCTCGCTCGGCGTGACGGCGACGGAGTAGACGATGACGCGCAAGCAGAAACGACTGTCGGTGATCGCTGCGGGGCTGGCCTTCCTCGGGATTGCCACCGGGCTGACCTTCTATGCGCTCGGCCAGAAGGCCTCCTACTTCTACATGCCGGCCGATCTGGCCACCGCCAGCCTTCAGCCGGGCCAGCGTATCAGGCTCGGCGGCCTCGTCGAAAAAGGCACAGTAGAGCGTAGCCAGGGCGCCACCGTCGCGTTTTCGGTGACCGACAACCAGAAGGACGTCAAGGTTACCTATACCGGCATTCTTCCCGACCTTTTCCGGGAAGGGCAGGGCGTGATCACCGAAGGCTCGTTCGGCCCTGACGGAATCTTTGTCGCCGACAGCGTGCTCGCCAAGCATGATGAGACCTATATGCCCAAGGAAGTGGCCGACGGCCTCAAGGCCAAGGGCGTCTGGCAGGAGAGCAAGAGTGACTAGAGAGGTTCCGCAAAAGTGTTCCACGGTTTTGCGGCAAGAACCTGCGGCAAAACCTGGCGAGCGCGGCGACAATGGTTGAAACCGGACATTTCGCCCTGGTCCTGGCGTTTGCGCTGGCCCTGGTGCAGACGGTGGTGCCGCTGTTCGGTGCGCGCACCGGCAACCACAAGATGATGGCCGTCGGCGCACCCGCCGCGCTGACCGGCTTTGCCTTGACAGCGCTGTCCTTCGTGGCGCTGGCGACCGCGTATGCAGGCTCCGACTTTTCGGTGGAGAGCGTCTGGGAGAACTCGCATTCGCTGCAGCCGCTGATCTACAAGATCACCGGCACTTGGGGCAATCACGAAGGTTCGATGCTGCTCTGGGTGCTGATCCTGACCTTCTTCGGCGCGCTTGTCGCCGTCTTCGGCGGCAATCTTCCGGCGACGCTCCGGGCCAATGTGCTTGCGGTGCAGGGAGCGATCGGCGCTACTTTCTTGCTGTTCATCCTGACGACGTCGAACCCGTTCGTCAGGCTCAATCCGGCGCCCATCGAGGGCCGCGATCTCAACCCGATCCTGCAGGATCTCGGCCTCGCCATCCATCCGCCGCTGCTCTATCTCGGCTATGTCGGCTTTTCGATCTGCTTTTCCTTCTCGGTCGCCGCCCTCATCGAGGGCCGCATCGACGCATCGTGGGCGCGCTGGGTGCGGCCGTGGACGCTGGTCGCCTGGATGTTCCTCACCGGCGGCATCGCCATGGGCTCCTACTGGGCCTACTACGAGCTCGGCTGGGGCGGCTTCTGGTTCTGGGATCCCGTCGAGAACGCATCCTTCATGCCGTGGCTGGCGGGCACGGCGCTGCTGCATTCGGCGATCGTCATGGAAAAGCGCTCGGCGCTGAAGATCTGGACGCTGCTGCTGGCGATCCTGACCTTCTCGCTGTCGCTGCTCGGCACCTTCCTGGTGCGCTCCGGCGTGCTGACCTCAGTGCACGCCTTCGCCACCGATCCGACGCGCGGCGTTTTCATCCTCTGCATCCTGACGCTGTTCATTGGCGGCTCGCTGGCGCTGTTTGCCTTGCGCGCCTCCCGGCTGACGGCCGGCGGCCTGTTTCACCCGATCTCGCGCGAAGGCGCGCTGGTCCTCAACAATCTGTTCCTGACCACCGCCACCGCCACCGTGCTGGTCGGCACGCTCTACCCGCTCGTAGTCGAAGCGCTTTCGGCCGACAAGATTTCTGTCGGCGCGCCGTTCTTCAACCTGACATTCGGCCCGCTGATGGTGCCGCTGCTGGTCGTCGTGCCGTTCGGGCCACTGCTCGCCTGGAAGCGCGGCGACATTTTCGCGGTCGCCCAACGCCTGATGGCGGCTTTCGCGGCGGCGCTGCTCGCCGTGCTGGTGACCGCCCTGTTCATCGATGGCGCTTCGGTGTTGGCGGCACTCGGTGTCGGCCTTGCCTTCTGGCTGATCTGCGGCGCGTTCACCGATCTCGCCGTCAAATCCGGCTTCGGCACCGTCGCGCCCGCCACCGTGCTCAGGCGCTTCGCCGGCCTGCCGCGCTCGGTCTTCGGCACAGCGCTTGCGCATCTCGGCCTCGGCCTGACGACGCTCGGCATTGTCGGCACGCTTTGCTTCGGCACCGAAAAAATCCTGTCGATGCATGCCGGCGATACAGTCGAACTGTCCGGCCACACCCTGCGCTTCGAGGGGCTCTACCCGGCCCAGGGGCCTAACTACAGCGAGGATCGCGGCCGCTTCGCCCTGCTTGGCGCTGACGGCAGCATCGCTGGCGAGATCACCTCAGCCAAGCGCTCATACCCGGTGCGCCAGATGACAACGACCGAATCCGGCATCAGCACGATCGGCTTCAGCCAGCTCTATCTCTCGCTTGGCGACGAGGCCAGCGACGGCTCTGTAGTCGTTCGTCTGTGGTGGAAGCCGCTGGTGACGCTGATCTGGGGTGGCGGCCTGGTGATGATGGCGGGTGCGGCGATGTCGCTGCTCGACCGCCGCCTGCGTGTCGGCGCGCCGTCGTCCCGCAAGCCGGCGGGCGCCGTGCCATCGGCGAGCCCGCCATGAGCCAAAGGGTCACGCTGGCCTCGCTGGTCCTCTTGCTGGCGCTGTTGTTCGCCGGCGCCGCGCAGGCGGTCAAGCCCGACGAGGTGCTCGCCGACCCGGCGCTCGAGGCGAGGGCGCGCGCTTTGTCGGAAGGCTTGCGCTGCATGGTCTGCCAGAATCAGTCGATCGACGAGTCCGATGCCGACCTTGCCCGTGACCTGCGCATCCTTGTGCGCCAGCGCCTGGTCGCCGGCGATACCGATCAGCAGGTGATGGACTATGTCGTTTCGCGCTACGGCGAATTTGTGCTGCTGAAGCCGCGCTTCAATCTGCGCAATGCCTTGCTCTGGGGCACGCCAGTTCTTCTGCTGCTCGTTGGCGGGACGTTCATCCTGCTGGCCGCTCGCTCGCGCCGCTCGACAGCGACCGCTGCCCTGACCTCGGACGAGAAGGCGGCGTTGGACGCGATACTCCGCCGCGATTGATCCTAACATTACGAAAGTTTCATGTACCGGAAATGGCGCCGTAATGTGCGGCTCTCTATTTCCTTTGTCGAGGATGCCAATCAAGGGGCGTCCCTTGAAAAGAGGATACGAGAACCATGAATGTTGCCCCCAATTCATATCTTCGCACCCGCAAACGCCTGCTGGCCGCAGCCGCATCCCTAGCCATTGCCGGCGCGATCGGCTTTGGTGCTGTTGCTACCGGGACAGCCCCGGTTCTGGCCGATGCCGTGCGTGTCGAGGCACCGCAGGTCCCGAGCTTCGCCGATGTGGTCGAGCGCGTTTCGCCGGCGGTCGTCAGCGTGCGCGTCAAGGCCAAGATCCAGTCGACGGCCGATGACGGTTCCGGCCAGATGGACGACGAGGACGGCCTAGGCAATCTTCCCGACAATCCGCAGCTGCGCCGGTTCTTCCGCGAGTTCCGCGGCTTTGGCGACCAAGGCGGCGACCAGGGTCCGAACGGAATGCGCCGTTTTGGACACCGTGACCGCAACAACGACCAGCCGCGGCCGGTGGCGCAAGGGTCGGGCTTCTTCATCTCCGATGACGGCTATCTCGTCACCAACAACCATGTCGTCGAGGAAGGCACCGCCTTCACCGTGGTGACCAATGACGGCAAGGAGCTTGACGCCAAGCTGATCGGCACCGATCCGCGCACCGACCTTGCCGTGCTCAAGGTCGATGACGGCAACAAGTTCACCTATGTCGACTTCGCCGATGATTCCAAGGTTCGCGTCGGCGACTGGGTGGTGGCTGTCGGCAATCCGTTCGGCCTCGGCGGCACGGTTACCGCAGGCATCGTTTCGGCCCGCGGCCGCGATATCGGCGCCGGCCCCTATGACGACTTCATCCAGATCGACGCCTCGGTGAACCGCGGCAATTCGGGCGGCCCGACCTTCAACCTCAACGGCCAGGTCGTCGGCATCAACACCGCGATCTTCTCGCCGTCGGGCGGTAGCGTCGGCATTGCCTTCGACATTCCCGCTTCGACCGCCAAGCAGGTCGTGCAGGATCTGATGAAAAACGGCACAGTCCAGCGCGGCTGGCTCGGCGTCGAAATCCAGCCGGTCACGCCCGAAATCGCCGAGTCGCTTGGCCTTGGGTCCGGCAAGGGCGCGCTCGTTGCCAGCGCGCAGGACAACAGTCCCGGCAAGAAGGCCGGCATCACCGCAGGTGACGTGATCACTCAGGTGGACGGCAAGGACGTTGCTTCGCCGAAGGAACTCGCCCGTCTGATCGGCGCTTACCCGCCCGGCAAATCGGTCGATGTCACGGTGTGGCGCAACGGCAAGAGCGAGGCGGTCAAGGTCGATCTCGGCAAGCTGCCGTCCAGCGACAAGCAGGCCTCGGCCGACCAGCAGCCTGCACCCGCGCCGAAGACCGATACGCTGGCCGATCTCGGCCTGACCGTCACCAAGTCCGACAACGGCAAGGGTCTTGTGGTGACCGATGTCGACCCCGACAGCGATGCCGCCGATCGCGGCATCCAGCCCGGTGACGTCATCACCTCCGTCAATTCGACGGAAGTGACCGGCACCGGCGACATCGACAAGGCGATGGCCGACGCGGTGAAGTCCGGACGCAAGGCGGTGCTGATGCAGATCACCCGCGACGACAGCAACCGCTTCGTCGCGCTGCCTGTCGCCAAGGGCTGACGACCGGTTCGACTTTTCCGGTGCGGCGGTTTTCACACCCCCGAGCCGCCGCACGGGAAAGCACGGGGCCTGAATACGTTAGTCAGTCATCGTGTTCCGCCCCAGCGGCAGCGGGCTTCCGATCGCCCGCTGCCGCTCGAACGTGTCGGTCAAAGCGTGAAGCGGTTTTAGGCTACGACATGCTAAAACAAAGACTTACCGCGTATCCCTGAATCACTTTGTTCGCGATACGCCATGGAGACGGCCACGATGCATATGCCGGCCACTCAATCTTCCAGCGAAATCGCGTATAACGGTTCTATGAAGATTCTCGTCATAGAAGACGATCGCGAGGCGGCCGACTACCTGCAGAAGGCGTTCGCCGAGGCCGGCCATACCGCCCATGTCGCCGGAGACGGCGAAACCGGCTTCGCACTCGCTGATTCCGGCGACTATGACGTCATGGTCGTCGACCGCATGATGCCGCGCCGCGACGGCCTGTCCGTCATTGCCGGGCTCAGGTCCAGAGGCAATACGACGCCCGTGCTGATCCTGTCGGCGCTCGGCGAAGTCGACGACCGGGTCACCGGTCTGCGTGCCGGCGGCGACGACTATCTGACCAAGCCCTACGCCTTTTCCGAACTGCTCGCCCGCGTCGAGGTGCTGAACCGCCGCGCCAGCGCCAGGGAGGCAGAAACCGTCTACCGGGTCGGTGATCTCGAACTCGACCGGCTGTCGCATTCGGTGCGGCGCGCCGGGCGCGAGATAACGCTGCAGCCGCGCGAGTTCCGCCTGCTCGAATATTTGATGCGCCATGCCGGCCAGGTAGTGACGCGCACCATGCTGCTCGAGAACGTCTGGGACTACCATTTCGATCCGCAGACCAACGTCATCGACGTTCATATCTCGCGGCTGCGCGGCAAGATTGAGAAGGGCTTCGACAAGCCGATCCTGCACACGGTTCGCGGCGCCGGCTATATGCTGAAAAGCGGCTAGAACCCCATGGCCCTTTCCGTGCCGGCCATCATGAGGACGACGGCAGCGCGGCTTTCAGCGCTTTATCTTCTGCTTTTTGCGCTGTGCGCTGTGCTGCTGGTCTTGTACATGACCTCGCTCTCGGCGCGCATGCTGACTGCCCAGACGCAGGAGACGATCAACGACGAGGTACTCGGCCTTGCCCGCGCCTATCAGCGCGGCGGCCTGCCGGTGCTGGTCCGCGTCGTCGAGCAGCGCTCCCGCCAGCCCGGCGCCAATCTCTATCTGATCGCCGATGCCAACGGCCAGATCCTGACCGGCAACGTGCAGAGCCTGGAGCCGGGCGTGATTGAGGCCGAGGGCTGGACCACCGAACCGTTCTCCTACCGCCGCTTCGGCGAGGGCGAGCTCGAGCGGCAGCGCAACCCGGTCTCCGACCCGAACGAGCCCGCGCAGAACGAGGTCCAGGCCGAAGGCGAGAAAGGCCACAACGCCATCGCCCTGGTGCTGCGCCTGCCCAACCAGATGATCATGCTGGTTGGGCGCGACCTCGGCGAGCCGGAGCGCTTCCGCGCCGTCATTCGCCGCGCCTTGATGCTGGCGCTCGGCATGATGGGCGTCGGCGGGCTGCTGATCTGGTTCTTCGTCGGGCGCGCTGCGCTGAAGCGCATCGACAGTGTGTCGGAGGCGAGCCGCCGCATCATGGGCGGCGATCTTTCCGGCCGGCTGCCGGTCACCGGCGCCGGCGACGAGTTCGACCGGCTGTCGGAAAACCTCAATTCCATGCTGGCCAGGATCGCCACGCTGAACGAGGGACTGAAGCAGGTCTCCGACAACATCGCCCACGACCTGAAAACGCCGCTGACCAGGCTGCGCAATCGCGCCGAAGCGACGCTTTCCGGCAAGCACAACACCAGCGACTACCGACAGGCGCTGGAAGGAACGATCGCCGAATCCGATCAGCTGATAAAGACCTTCAACGCCATCCTGATGATCTCACGGCTGGAGGCCGGCTATTCCTCCGAAAGCACCACCACGGTCGACCTGGCCGCTGCCGTGCACGACGTCGTCGAACTCTACGAGCCTGTGGCGGAAGAGGCGGGTGTGACGCTCGAAACCTCGGTACAGGGTGCCTTCGCCGTCAACGGCAATCGCGAGCTGATCGGCCAGGCGCTGTCCAATATCGTCGACAACGCGATCAAATATTCGACCGACTCGACCTCCAGGCCTACGGTTCGCGTGACGCTGGAGCGTATCGATGGCGAGATCAGGCTTGCTGTTTCCGACAACGGCCAGGGCATTCCCGACGATGTCGACCGCGCCAGGGTGACCGAGCGTTTCGTGCGGCTGGAAAAGAGCCGCTCGCAGCCGGGTTCCGGCCTTGGCTTGAGCCTCGCCAAGGCGATCATGACGTTCCACAATGGACGGCTTGCGCTTCTGCCCGGCAATCCCGGATTGTCCGTCGTCATGAGTTTTCCCGGGCGGGAAGATCGCTGATGGTGGCGAGGATGGCAGCGCGACGCCTCGAGACGGACTGGCTTTTGAAGCCGGCGGTAAAGCTCGTTCCGCTGGATGCAAGCCGCGCCAGGCAGGAATTGGCGGAGATCGCCGACGCCGCGCGGCAGGAAGAACTGCCGCGACTGGCGAAATTTCTCGCCGGCAAGGGGGTCATCCAGGATTTCCTCGCCGCCGTGTTCGACCTGTCGCCGTTCCTGCGCGATACCGCTCGCCGCCGGCCGCTAATCCTCGATGCGCTTTTTGACGAGACCATCGAGGCGCGGCTGTCATCGATCGGCGCCGCGGTCGACAAGGCAGCGCGCGCAGAGGCCGTCTCCGAAGGCAGCCTGATGATGGAGCTGCGCCGATGCAAGGCGGAGGCGCATTTCCTGATCGCCTTGGCCGATCTCGCCGGCGAGGCCGAGACTTCGCTGACGGTGCGGCGACTGAGCGACCTTGCCGACGCCTGCACGCGTGCAGCCGTCGATTTCCTGCTCCGCGACGCGCATGAGCAAGGCAAGCTCAGTTTGCCGGATCCGAAAAATCCGGCGCAACGCTCGGGCTGGATCTTGCTTGGCATGGGCAAGCTCGGTGCGCATGAGCTGAACTTCTCCTCCGACATCGACCTCGTCGTCTTCTTCGACCCCGATGCGCCTGCCGTCGTCGATTCGCTCGATGCCACCGAGCTGTTTTCGCGCCTGACCCGCCGGCTGGTCCGCATTCTCCAGGACCGCACCGAGCACGGTTACGTCTTCCGCACCGATCTCAGGCTTCGTCCCGACCCCGGCTCGACGCCGCTGGCGATCCCGGTCGAGGCGGCGCTGCGCTACTATGAGGCGCGCGGCCAGAACTGGGAGCGCGCCGCCATGATCAAGGCGCGCCCGGTGGCTGGCGATCTTGCCGCCGGCGCCGCGTTCCTGAAGGAACTGCAGCCCTATATCTGGCGCAAATACATGGACTATGCGGCGATCGCCGACGTCCATTCGATAAAGCGCCAGATCCACGCCCACAAGGGCCATGGCGAGGTCGCGGTCAAAGGTCACAACGTCAAGCTCGGCCGCGGCGGCATCCGCGAGATCGAGTTCTTCGTCCAGACCCAGCAACTCATCGCCGGCGGTCGCTTTCCCGAACTGCGCGGCCGCGAGACCGTGCCGATGCTTGGCGAACTCTCCGCGCGTGGCTGGATCACTGCCGATGCGCGCGATGCCCTCACCAGGCAATACTGGTTCCTGCGCCGCGTCGAGCACGCCATCCAGATGGTTGCCGACCAGCAGACGCACATCCTGCCGGAGGACGAAGAGGGGCTGGAGCGCGTCGCCCGCATGCTGGGCTTTGCCGATGCGGCAGGCTTTGCCGAAGCGTTTCGCGCGGCGCTGCACCAGGTCGAGCGCCACTATGCAGCGCTGTTTGAAACCGCGCCGGAGCTTTCGGCAGGCATCGGCAATCTGGTCTTTACCGGCGACGTCGACGATCCCGACACCTTGCAGACCCTGAAGCGGCTCGGCTTCCAGCGGCCGAGCGACATCTGCCGGGTTATCCGCGGCTGGCACTTCGGCCGGTATCGCGTCACCCGGTCGGCGGAAGCGCGCGAGCGGCTGACCGAACTGACGCCGGCGCTGCTGCAAGCCTTCGGCCAGACGCGGCGGGCGGACGAGGCAGTGATCCGCTTCGACGAATTCCTTGCCGGCCTGCCTGCCGGCATCCAGCTGTTTTCGCTGCTGCATTCGAACCCGGCTTTGCTGAAGCTGATGGCGACGATCATGGGCGCGGCACCGCGGCTGGCCGCCATCATCACGCGCCGGCCACATGTCTTCGACGGCCTGCTCGATCCGGCGCTGCTGAGTGAACTGCCCAACCGCGCCTATCTGTCGGCGCGTCTTGCCGCCTTCCTCGAAGGCGACAGGGCCTATGAGGACGTGCTCGACCGACTGCGCATCTTTGCTTCGGAGCAAAAGTTCCTGATCGGCGTCAGACTGCTTGCCGGGTCGATCGATCCACCGCGCGCCGGCCGCGCTTTTTCCGACCTCGCCGATCTGACCATCGAGGCGGCATTGCAGACGGTGACGGCGGAATTTGTGCTGCGTCATGGCCGTATTGCCGGCGGCAGGGTCGCACTGCTCGGCATGGGGAAGCTCGGCAGCCGCGAACTGACGGCAGGTTCCGACGTCGACCTCATCCTGCTCTACGATCACGACGCCGATGCCGAGGAGTCCGACGGCGACAAGCCGCTTGCCCCGTCGCATTACTACAGCCGACTGACGCAGCGGCTGATCGCCGCCGTTTCCGCGCCGACGGCCGAGGGCGTGCTCTATGAGCTCGACCTTCGCCTGCGGCCGTCCGGCAACAAGGGGCCGGTGGCCACCCATGTCGACGCCTTCAAGAAGTATCAGCGCCAGGACGCCTGGACATGGGAGCACATGGCGCTGGCGCGAGCCCGCGCGATCGGCGGCGATGCCGAGCTCTGCCGCGAGGTCGAAGGGGAAGTTGCCGCAGTGCTCGCTCTGCCGCGCGATCCAGTCAAGGTGATGGCCGAGGCATCCGAGATGCGCGCCATGGTCGACAAGGAGAAGCCGCCGCGCGATACCTGGGACATCAAGCTGATCCCGGGCGGCCTCATCGATCTCGAATTCATCGCCCAGGTTGCGGTGATTACCGGAAAGATCGAGGCAGGCCGCAGGGCCACCGGCACGGCTGACATCCTGTCGCGCCTGGCGCCGGATTTCGCCAGCGCCCAGGTCAGGCAGGAACTGGTGGATGCCTATTCGCTCTATCTGGCGCTGACCCAGATAATACGGCTTTGCCTTACCGGCGCGTTCGAACGCGACGACGTTCCGCCAGGGCTTTCGGATCTGCTTCTGGCGGTCACCGACCTGCCGGATTTCGGTGTGCTTGAAGCGCACCTCAAGGAGACGTCGCAGAAGGTCAGAAAGGATTTTGACCTTTTGCTTCGTGCGAAACAACCGTGACGGCAATCGGCCGAACGGGCGAGAGCATCGGAGCCAAAAGTGGCGACCTGCTTTGGGAGCTTCCGATGCTCAAACAAGGAGATAGAGCGGGGATTGAAGATCTGCCGCTCTAGCATCGGGGGTGACGATGCAACAGGAGAAGACCATGAGAAAGACGACCAGACTTGCACTCGTTTTCGCAGCCCTGGCCGGCGCCGTCGGCACCGCTGCCTATGCAGACGAGCACTCCGGCGCCGGGCCGGGCGAGGGCATGATGATGCGCCTCGGTAAGGTCATGAAGGACAATGACGGCACCATCACCTTCGACCAGTTCTCCGACGCCATGAACGCGCGGCTGAAGAAGATGGTCGCCGACAATGGCGGCAAGCTGACCGTGGCACAGCTCGCCGACGCGCTGGAGAAGGCACGCTTCGAGCAGATGGCCAGGCGCATCATCGCCCGCTACGACACCAAGGGCGACGGCACGCTGACCGCCGACGACATCACCAGCCGCCAGAAGAAGGTGTTCGCCATGCTCGACCGCGACAATGACGGCAAGATCGAGAAGAACGAACTGCCGAAGGGTCCCGGCCGTCACCACCAATGGGGCGGCGACGGCAATGACGGCATGCAGTGAGAATTAATAACCTCTCCGGCGGCGCGAGCCGCCGGAGACTTATTTTGTCGTTTCAGGCAGCGGCCTTGACCGCCTGCGTGGCTTTCTTGATCGGGATGCGTACCGAGACGATCGTGCCGACGCTTTCGGTCGAGCGGATCTTCAACGCGCCACCCTGAAGCTCGGCCAGCGAGCGCGAGATGGCGAGGCCGAGGCCGGAGCCGGCATGGCTCTTGGAGAACTGGTTTTGCACCTGTTCGAACGGCCGCCCGAGCTTGCTCAGCGCCGCCTTCGGGATGCCGCAGCCATTGTCCTCGATCGTCAGGATCAGCGCGCTGGAAATGCTGCGGGCCCTGACCGAGATGTGGCCGCCTTGCCCGGTGAACTTCACGGCATTCGATAACAAATTGATGAGGATCTGCTTGATCGCCCTGCGGTCGGCGAACAGCGTCAGCGAATCGGCGATGCGGGTTTCGACGGTGATCGATTTTTCCGCCGCCTGCAGCGAAACGACGCGAACCGTTTCCCTGATCAGCGGGCAGAGATCGATTTGTTCCTGATCCAGCGCGAACTGGCCGGCCTCGATCTTCGACATGTCGAGGATATCGTTGATGACGCCGAGAAGATATTTGCCGCTGCCGTTGATGTCGGTGGCATACTCTTCGTAGCGCGGCGAACCCAGCGGCCCGAACAGGCCCCGTTCCATCAGTTCCGAAAAGCCGATGATCGCGTTGAGCGGCGTGCGCAACTCGTGCGACATATTGGCCAGGAATTCAGATTTGGCCCGGTTCGCCGCTTCCGCCCGCTCGGTTTCCTTCATGTATTTGCGATTGAGCTCGACGAGTTCGCGGGCCCGTTCTTCTTCCGCCCGACGGGCAAGGCTGAGGTCGTGGATCGTTGCCATCAAACGGCGCTCGCTGTCGACCAGCTTCTCCTGGTGCAGCTTGATCTGGGTGATGTCGGAGCCGACCGAGACGGTGCCGCCGTCCCTTGTCCGCAATTCGTTCACCTGAAGCCAGCGGCCGTCGGCAAGCTGGCGCTCGAAGGTCACGCCCCCCTGCGGTCCGTTGGTATTGGCAAGCCGCCGCTCCGAGGCGAACGCCAACATGCGTTCATCCAGCACGGCGCGCGGGGCGCCCGGCATCACGTCGCGATCCGACAGGCCGTTATCCTGCTGGTATTTGGAATTGCACATGATCAGGCGCTCGGACGAATCCCACAGCACGAAGGATTCGTTGATGTTTTCGATGGCTGTCCTCAGGCGCAGGTCCGCGGCTTCGGAGCGCAGCGCCAGGTGCCGCTGCTCGGTGACGTCGACGGCGATGCCGATCAGCTGGATCTCCGGGGCTTCCGGGTCGATAACCTGTGCTCTTGCCCGCATCCAGACCCATTGCCCGTCGGCATGACGCATCCGGAACACCTGGTCGATGTGGTCGATCTCGCGCCCGACGATCCTGTTGGCGAGTTCAAACAAATCGCCGTCCTCGGGATGGATGATTTCGTCGACTTCGCCGAACGACAGCATCGTGTCGCAAGGCTCGTAGCCCAGCATGTCGTACATCGAGCGCGACCAGTACATCTTGCCGCGCACCATGTCCCAGTCCCACAGGCCGCAGCGGCCGCGCACCAGCGCCATGTCGATGCGCTGGTGGGCTTCGAGATAGATGCGGTCGGCGGCCTGGGCGCGCGCCGCCTGGCCGAAATAGGCGTAGAGGATGATGATCAGCACGCCGGCCGTCAGCACAAACAGCGTGACGTTGAGCGAGACCGTCTTGCGCCAGGTGTCAAAAACTGCCTCCTGCGGCACAAAGGCTGCCGCGGCACCCCTTCGGCCATTCGCCAGGCTCACCGCCGCGTACCAGTCCTGTCCGCCGATGCTGACCTCCATCACCCCGGCGCGGTCGCCGAACATGAACAGCGGCTGCCCGCCCTGCACGACGCCATCGAGCGATCGCCCCTCCCAGTGCGTCGACTGCGGCGATACGGCAATGATCTTGAAGGCGCTGTCGGTGATCGCCAGTACGTGGCTTCGGCCCATCGCGCCCTGACGGCCGGTTCCCTCCAGCAGGTCCTGGATCGCGCCGGGCGTCGAAACCATGGCCGCGTCGGCAGCGATCGAATTGGCCAGTTGGCCCGCGGCCAGCGCAAGGATCGCCTTGGCGTCGCGCTCGATCTCGTCGCGCTCGTTCATCAGCGACAGAAAGCGCAATACTGCAATGATCAACAGAAAGATGATGATGAGGGCCGGTATCGATCGCCGCAACAGCGGCTCGGCTGCCAGCAGCCGTCGGTAGGCAGGTTCGGCGATGAGCCGCGTATTGCCGGCGAGACCGTCGCTTCGCGCCTCGCGTCGCTCAAAAGCCGTCCCACCGGGCGCGCCCCACGCGTCCGCCTTCGCCATAAATGGCACTCCCCGATTTTCAATCTGCTTGACGATCCGGCAACGCCGCACTTCCGAATCGTCTGTAAGGAATCAAAGGTGATTCGCCTTGTCCAGAGGCGCGGCGAAAAAAGATTAAAAATCGACTAAAATAATGCGGTTTTCGGGCGAGACGCCATTGTGGTGGTGAGCCGGCGCGTTGTCAGGCCAGCGTGCGCTCGACGATGTCTCGCAAATCGGCCGACAGCTTCTCTGCATTGGCGATCGAAAGCAGCGCCTCCCTTGCCTTGGCCTGCCGCACCGGTTCGAGCGACCGCCAAGACCTGAGCGCCGTCGCCAGCCTGGCGGCCACCTGCGGGTTGCGCTTTTCCACCTGCAGCACCGTTTCGACGAAAAGCCGGTAGCCCTCGCCGTCGGCGCTATGGAAGCCGGTCTGGTTGGCGCTGGAAAACGTACCGATGAGTGAGCGCACCCGGTTCGGGTTGGCCATCGAGAACGTCGGGTGGCCGGTCAAAGCGCGCACCGCATCGACGGTTTGCGGGCCGGGCACACTGGCCTGGATCTGGAACCATTTGTCCATGACCAGCGCATCGGTTGCATATCTCGCCTCGAAATCGGCCAGCGCCTTGGTCGCCTCCGGTGAGCCGTGGTGACGGTGCGCAAGCACGGTCAACGCCGCGGCCCGGTCGGTCATGTTGGTCGCCGACTGGAAGTGCCGGGCAGCGAGTTCCGCGCCTCCCGGCAGCAAGCAGAGATAATCCAGCAGGACATTGCGCAGTGCACGCCGCCCGGCACTGGTCGCATCCGGGCTGAACGGACCATTGTCGGCGAGCCGATCGTAAAGTTTGGAGAATATCTCGCTGTTGGTCTCGGCGATCGCAACCACTAGCGCCTCGCGCGCCGCGAAAATGGCGTCGGGGTCGATGTTCTTGCCGATGTCGCGGGCGATATCGGCCTCGCCGGGCAGCGCCAGCGCCAATGCCCGATAGGCGGGTTCGAGTGCTTCGTCGCCGGCTATCTTGCCCGCAAGCTCGGTCAGCCGGGCGCTGAACTCGGGTTGCCTGTGGTCCAGGATCTGACGGAAGGCTGCAATCAGGGCATCGGTCAAAAGCGTGTTGAACGCCTGCCAGCGCGAGAAGGCGTCGCTGTCATGGCCAGCCAGAAAAAACTGGTCGTCGGGCCGTTGCTCGACCGAAAGCGTCACCGGCGCCGAAAAGCCACGGTTGAGCGACATGGCCGGACGCTCGGCAATCCCGGAAAACCTGACGACATGGCGACGTTTGCGGATATGGATGACACCGTCCTCGACGTTCGCCCCTTCGACGCCGCTATGCGCTATCGCCTCGCCACCGGCGCCAACCAGGCCGAAGGCAAGCGGAATGTGCATCAGCCGCTTGCGGCTTTCCGCCGGTGTTGGCGGCACCGACTGCTCGATTTCGAGTGTGAATTCTCGCGCCGCCGGATTATACGCCGAGCTGGCGGTCAGGTTCGGCGTACCGGCCTGATGGTACCACAGCGAAAACTGCGACAGGTCGCGACCGGAGACGTCTTCGAACACCTTGATGAAGTCTTCGATCGTCGCCGCCTGGCCGTCGTGACGTTCGAAGTACAGGTCCATGCCGGCGCGGAACGTCTCGGCGCCGAGGATGGTATGGATCATGCGCACGACTTCCGAGCCCTTTTCGTAGACCGTCGCCGTGTAGAAATTGTTGATCTCGCGGTAGCGGCGCGGCCGCACGGGATGCGCCAGCGGCCCCTGGTCCTCGGGAAACTGATGGGCGCGCAGCGTACGCACCTCGGCGATGCGCTTGACGGCGCGCGAGCGCTGATCGGCGGAGAATTCGTGGTCGCGGAAAACGGTCAGGCCTTCCTTCAGGCAAAGCTGGAACCAGTCGCGGCAAGTGATTCTGTTACCTGTCCAATTGTGGAAATACTCATGCGCGATGATGGCTTCGATATTGGCGAAATCGGCGTCCGTCGCGGTTTCCTGGTCGGCCAGCACGTACTTGTCGTTGAAGATGTTGAGACCCTTGTTCTCCATCGCGCCCATATTGAAGTCGGACACGGCGACGATGTTGAAGACATCGAGGTCGTATTCGCGGCCGAACGCCTCCTCGTCCCATTTCATCGAGCGTTTCAAGGCATCCATGGCGTAGCCGGCGAGCCTCTCCTTGCCCGGTTCGACATAGATTCCGAGCTCGACGTTGCGGCCAGACAGGGTAACGAAACTGTCCGAGATCCTGCCGAGGTCGCCCGCCACCAGCGCAAACAAATAGGACGGCTTGGGGAACGGGTCGTGCCAGACCGCATAGTGCCAGCCGCCGGCAAGTTCGCCGCTGCCGGCCGGGTTGCCGTTGGACAAAAGCAGCGGCGCCTCACGGCGCTGAGCTTCGATGCGCACCGTATAGACCGACAGGATGTCGGGGCGGTCGAGGAAATAAGTGATGCGGCGAAAGCCTTCGGCCTCGCACTGCGTGCAATAGACGTCGCTGGAGCGATAGAGGCCCATAAGCGCTTCGTTCCGCGCCGGCGCCAGCACCGTTTCGATTCTCAGTTGGAAGCGCCTTGCCGCAGGGGGGCTGACGATTGTCAGTTGATCGGGCGTGGCGAGAAAATCCGCAGGGCTCGTTTCCTGGCCGTCGATGGCGATGCTGCTGAGCGTCAGCCCGTCGCCATCGAGCACCAGCGGCACTGATGCCGCAATCCCGTCGCGGCGTTCGACCGCCAGCACGGCGGTGACATGCGTTGCTTCAGGTGAAAGGCAGAAAGTCAGGCTGGTTTCCGGAATGAGATAATCGCTGGGGCGATAGTCTTCTAGCTTGAAGACCTGGCCGGTATCGGTGCGCATTCCTTGATTTTTCCTGTCGATCCGGGAGTGGCGGGCGGGTCCGCTGGTCCAAATAAATTGAAGTCTGCGCTCTTTACACGAAACACTCCCTCGACAAAACTGCAGCGACGTCTATTTCAGGCGATCATTTCCCAAGCATCATCGCGAGGCTTCCATGACCGTCGTCACGCCGAAATTCGGGATGGGCGCCTCGGTGCTGCGTCGCGAGGCCTTCAAGGGCGCCGGGCAGGCGAGTACGATCGGGTCGACGCGTGCCGCGCTCAATGAGGTGACCGACGCTCTCTATAGCGCCTACGGCATCAGACATATCGACATGCCCGCAACGCCGGCGCGCATCTTGGCGGCGATCCAGGAAGCAAAAGGGGCGTGACAGCCGAACGGGACTTGCCAGTGCTTGCTGCCGGCGACCACGCCGGCGAACACAGCACGCTAACCGGGATCGTGCTCAAGATCGTATCGGTGGCGGTCTTCGTCGGCATGTCGTCCTGCATCAAGGCGGCAGGCACGGTGCCGGCGGGCCAGATCGTCTTTTTCCGCTCCTTCTTTGCCATCTTTCCGATCATCGCCTTCCTCGCCTTCCAGGGGAAACTCGGCACCGCCTTTTCGACAAAGCGCCCGCTCAACCACATTGCGCGCGGTGTTGTCGGGGTTTGCGCCATGGGGCTCGGCTTCTTCGCGCTGACGCGGCTGCCGCTGCCCGAGGCGATTACGCTGAACTACGCGCAGCCGCTGCTGGTCGTGGTGTTCAGTTCGATCTTCCTCGGCGAAGCCATCCGCATCTATCGCTGGAGCGCGGTTGCCGTCGGCCTGGTGGGGGTGCTGATCATCTCGTGGCCGGAACTGACGCTGCTGGGCTCGGGCGCTGCCCTTGGCGACCAGGAGGTGCTCGGCGTCATCGCCGCCCTCATGGCCGCGGCGATCTCGGCCATCGCCATGCTCCTGGTGCGCAACCTCGTCCAGAGCGAGCGGACGGCGACCATCGTGCTGTGGTTCTCTGTGACGGCGAGCGTCATGGCGCTGCTTTCGCTGCCATTCGGCTGGCAGGCGCTGACGCCAGTGCAGGCGGGGCTTCTGATTGCCGCGGGTTTTTGCGGCGGGCTCGGCCAGATCCTGATGACCTCGGCCTATCGCCATGCCGAAGCTTCGGTCGTCGCACCGTTCGAATACACCTCGATGATCCTCGGCGTCGTGGTCGGCTATCTGGTCTTTGGCGACGTCGCCACGATCAACATGCTGGTCGGCGGCATTATCGTCGTCGCAGCGGGCATTTTCATCATCTGGCGTGAGCGCCAGCTCGGCCTCGAACGCACCCGCACGCGCAAGGCGATCGCGCCACAGGGGTGATCAGCCTTTCGCCGCGTCGGCCCGCCCTTTCGCCAGCCGCACCAGCACCGCCCGCGTCTGCTCGTCGGCCGGGAAAAAGGATTCGATCGCCAGCTCCGACAACGTCACGTCGAGCGGCGTGCCGAATACGGTGATGGTGCTGATGAACGACAGCATCGCGTCGCCATGGGCAAGCTTGAGCGGATGGACAATCGCATTCGGTTCGACCGGCGCCGGCCGGCTGCCTTTGAGGCCGGACGGATAGGCCCGAAGCTCGCGCTCGAGCTCGACCAGCACCGGATCGGCGGTAGCATCGTTCTGCTGCTTCAGCCGCTCCAGAAGATGCGTCCGCCATTCCGCAAGGTTGACGATGCGCGGCGCGATGCCGCCGGGATGCAGGCTGAGGCGCAGCACGTTGACCGGCGGCGTCAGCAATGAGGCATCGGCGACATTGGCGAGGAACGGGCCTATGGCGGCGTTCGCCGACACCAGGTTCCAGTGCCGGTCGACGGCAAGCGCCGGGAACGGCTCGTGCGCCTTGAGCACGGTCTCGACCGCCGCCATCGCCGGCGCCATCGAGGCATCGTCAAGCGGCCGCTCACTGAAGCTCGGGGCAAAGCCGGCGGCCAGCAGCAGCTGGTTGCGCTGCCTGAGCGGGATCGAAAGCTGCTCGGCCAGATGCAGCACCATATCGCGCGAGGGTGCGGCGCGGCCGCTTTCGACGAAGCTCAGATGCCGCTGCGAGATCTCGGCCTCCATGGCGAGGTCGAGCTGGCTCATGCGCCGGCGTGTACGCCATTCGCGAATGAGACTGCCGGCGGAAATCTGGACTGCTGTCATGACGAGATGACTAGGCCGGTGGGAGAGGGATTTCAATTACCTGGGAAGTCATCGGCACTGTCTTTCCCTTCTCCACCACAGAGAGAAGGAAGAGGCGCGCGAACCTCAACTCAGCGCCCGCAACTTCGCCTTCACTTCGAGGAAATCCCGCCACGCCAGCTTCTTGTGCGCCGGCGTCCTCAGGAGATAGGCCGGATGCAGGGTCGGCATGGCGGGAATTGCGACGCCGGATGGGGTCGTGTGGACGCGCCAGTTGCCGCGCAGCCGCAATATGCCTTCGGAGGTGTTGAGCAGGGTCTTTGCCGACGGGCCGCCGAGATTGACCAGCACTTTCGGAGCAACCAACTCGATCTGCCGTTCGATGAACGGCCGGCATATCTCGGTCTCGTGCGGCGTCGGCGTGCGATTGCCCGGTGGCCGCCAGGGAATGACATTGGCGATGTAGACTGAATTTCGATCAAGACCGATCGCGGCCAGGATGTGGTCGAGCAGCCGGCCAGAGCGGCCGACGAACGGCAGGCCCTCTATGTCCTCGTCGCGGCCCGGCGCTTCGCCGACCAGCATCACCTCGGCAGTCGGATTGCCGTCGGCGAACACCAGGTTCTTGGCCGTGAATTTGAGATTGCAGCCGTCGAATGCCGCCATGTGCTGGCGAAGCTCGTCGAGGTTTGCCGCCGACCTCGCCAGTTGCCGCGCTAACGCTGCCTGCGCCTCGTCGGGCACCGTTGCGGTGGCCGGGGGCATTCGCACAACCGGGGCCGTATTCGGTCTCTCGCCCATTTCGGCGCGCGACACGCTCGTCGAGCGTTGCGGCGCCGCATTTTCACCGGCCGGCAGAGCGGCCGCCGCGGGTACCCGCTCCGGCGGCCTGGCTTCTGCAAACCTGTTTACCGGCTGTTCTTCAAGTGCCTCATCGACGCCAGCGCTGGCGTAGAAGGCCAGCAGCTCGGCGAGATCGGCTCGGTTATTGTGGGGGGCGGCAGTCATGGTTTCACATTCGGCCGCGGAGCTTGAATTTGCAAGTTCAGCTCGACGGTATACGCGGATCCTGCACCAGATAGAACGTCCAGCGCGGCGTGTAGTCGGTGATCAGGAAATAGAAGCTGGCGGTCTTCAGCGGGTCGATCTTGCCGTTCTTGAACAGCAGGCGGTCATACGGTTCGAAATTGCGGTCGAAATCGGCGTAGCTGCTCGACCAGATATTTTCGGGCGTTTTGTTGCGCTGGTCGAACGACAGGCCGTCGCCGAACACGCTCGGCTGGTCGAGGATCTCCTGGAGTTCGAACTGGAACTCGACCCAGGCCTGGCCGCTATTGTTGAGCACGTCGATGCGCATGTACATCAGCCCATTGGCGAAGTCTCCAGCCTTGCCGAACGGCTGGATCGGCTTCGTCGTGCGAATGGCCAGCGTTACCGGCGTCGCTGAATTCAGCTCTTCGGTGATGACGAGCGGATCCTCCTTCGTGCCGACGCCCGAAGCCCCGGTGATGCGGAAGCCGCCGCGCTCGTCGGAAAAGGAGTAGGCGCCGGTCGCCCAGACCAGTCGTGGGTCGGCGCGGGCATCGACGGCCGCCAGCGGCAGAAGCGCCAAGAACGCCGCACGGCAAATCCGGCCGGGCGTGAAAAAAAAGCGCGTCGATGAAAAGCCAGCCGGCCCGAATATGCGCATGGCGGGAAGTATGGCCGATAAGCAAGCCGTCGAACAATTAAAAACATCAGTGCGACATATCCTTACAAACGGAATAGGATTGAAGATTGGTGCTCGCCACCGCGAATCTGTGCGGCAGGACGCGACTTTTTGACGAAATCGGTATTGTCACGTCCGCGCCGGTTTCCCGTCGCTATTTGATGCGCTATGCAGCGCGTGAGCCAGCAAGATGCCGGGAATAGCGAGCCAGTGAGGGGTCGATGAGCGATATCGAACGCGAAAGCATGGAATTCGACGTGGTCATCGTCGGCGCCGGCCCGGCCGGCCTCGCCGCCGCGATCCGTCTCAAGCAGGTCAATCCCGAGCTTTCCGTCGTCGTGCTGGAAAAGGGCGGCGAAGTCGGCGCGCACATCCTGTCCGGCGCCGTCGTCGATCCGATCGGCATCGACCGGCTGTTGCCGGGTTGGCGCGAAGAGGAGGGTCATCCCTTCAGGACACCGGTCACCGACGACCATTTCTTGGTTCTCGGCCCCGCCGGTTCGTTCCGTCTGCCCAATATCCTGATGCCGCCGCTGATGAACAATCACGGCAACTATGTCGTCTCGCTCGGCAATGTCTGCCGCTGGCTGGCGACAAAGGCCGAGGCGCTGGGCGTCGAGATCTATCCGGGCTTTGCCGCGGTCGGCCTGCTCTACAACGAGGCCGGTGCGGTCACCGGCGTCGTCACCGGCGACATGGGCGTCGAGAAGGACGGCACGCACGGCCCGGGCTTTGCGCCGGGCATGGCGCTGATGGGCAAATATGTCTTGATCGGCGAGGGCGCGCGCGGCTCGCTGGCCAAGCAACTGATCGCCAAATATCACCTTTCCCACGGTCGTGAGCCCGGAAAATACGGCATCGGCCTCAAGGAACTCTGGCAGGTCAAACCGGAAAACCACCGGCCGGGCCTTGTCCAGCATTCCTTCGGCTGGCCGCTCGATATGAAGACCGGCGGCGGCTCCTTTCTCTACCATCTCGAGGACAATCAGGTGGCAGTCGGCTTCGTCGTTCACCTGAACTACAAGAACCCCTATCTGTCGCCCTTTGACGAGTTCCAACGCTTCAAGACCCATCCGGCGATCCGCGGCACCTTCGAGGGCGCCAAGCGGCTGGGCTATGGTGCCCGCGCCATCACCGAAGGTGGCTGGCAGTCGGTGCCGAAACTGTCCTTCCCCGGCGGTGCGCTGATCGGCTGCGCGGCCGGCTTCGTCAACGTGCCGCGCATCAAGGGCTCGCACAATGCCGTGCTCTCCGGAATGCTGGCCGCCGAGCATGTCTGTGATGCGATAGCCGCCGGCCGCGCCAATGACGAACTGGCCTCCTATGAGGCCGCCTGGCGCGCCACCGATATCGGCAAGGACCTGAAGAAAGTGCGCAACGTCAAGCCGCTATGGTCGCGCTTCGGCACCATTGTCGGCGTCGGCCTTGGCGGGCTCGACATGTGGCTGAACACGCTGTTCGGCTTCTCGCCCTTCGGCACGATGAAGCACGGCAAGGCTGACTACGCCACGCTGGAACCGGCCGCCGCGCACCAGAAGATCGCCTACCCGAAGCCGGACGGGGTGCTGACCTTCGACCGGCTGTCGTCGGTGTTCCTGTCCAACACCAACCACGAGGAAAACGAGCCGGTCCATCTGCTCGTCGCCGACATGGACCTGCAGAAGCGCTCCGAACATGACGTCTATGCCGGGCCTTCGACGCGTTACTGCCCGGCTAGCGTCTACGAATGGGTCGACAAGGACGGCAATGCCGCCGCCGATCCTGCGGCCAAGGATGTGCGCTTCGTCATCAACGCGCAGAACTGTGTGCACTGCAAGACTTGCGATATCAAGGACCCGAACCAGAACATAAATTGGGTGCCGCCACAGGGCGGCGAGGGCCCGGTCTACCAGAACATGTAAGTCACAAGGTTTGCTCCGGACCAAACAAGATGAGGAGCAGCGCAACCATAGGATTGTTGAATAGACCGCCTGCCTGTGTTTCCTTTCTGTGACGACAGGGAGGAAGGAAAATGCGTCTGGCAGTTCTGACGAGCGCTGTGGCGATCGGGGCGTTGTGCACCCCTTTAGCCTTGGCCGACACTAAAGTATTGGTCAAGACACGAACTTATAACATTGCCGGAACCACCGGCGCGGCCCTGATCGAGGCCATGGATCGCAGTGGGCCGAAGCACGGCTTCATGACCCACGCCATCGCGCAGACCGGCTACAGCGTCGATGATTGGACCTTCGACGCCTATACGGAAAACGGCGTCTGCCGCCTGCGCCAGGCCAACGGGACGCTCAATCTCTTCTATACCTATCCCAAACTGGCCTCAGCCACGTCGCCGGCACTGCAGAAGCGGTGGAAGCGGTTCTTCGCTGGCGTCCGCGCCCATGAAGAGACCCATGGCCGCATCGCCAGACAGATGATGCGGGCCACCGAAAAGTCGGTTCGAGGGCTGACAGTCGATGATGACCCGCACTGTTTCGAGGCACGTCGCGAGGCAAAGCGCCGGATCAATGCCATCTATGCCGAATATGAAGCAAAGCAGAAGGCCTTCGATGCGCGCGAGCATCGCGACGGCGGCCCCGTCGAGCACCTCATCCGCGCTTTTGTGGGCCAATAATAAGCCAGGGTAGAGATTGGACTGCGGATTTTCAGCTTCGGGCCCCGCCAGGCAGCGCCGCAAATGCGGTCGCCGTCTGGTGCTCGTCGAGCGGCTCTTGTCCACCCGAGCGCAGCGAAAATTCCACCAGCACCGGCAGATGGTCTGAGCCGGTGTCCCCAAGGGTCGACGCCGAACGGATGGCGATAGCGCCCTTGCTGAAAACCTGGTCGATCGGCAGTCCGGCGAAGCGCAGGAAATCCGGCAGCTTTCTGTAGAGCCAGGTCGGCCCGGCCGATGGCATTACAGTCAGCTTGCCAAGCGATGCGACGCGCCGGACAGCGGCGCTCCATGGCGCTGCGTTGCAGTCGCCCGCCAGGATCGACGTCTCGCCAAGCGAGACGATTTCGTTCGACAGTCCGTCAATCTGCCGTGATTGGTTGTGCGGCCATGGCCAGGTGAGGTGGATGGCGGCGACATCGACGTCGGTTCCGCCGAAATCGACCGTAGCGATTGCCATCGCGCCGCGGCTGTCGCAGTGCGGCTCTGTGCCCGCGGCAAACGGTCGTCTGGACAGCAGCGCAACGCCGAACACGCCATTGGGATACGGGCAGAGGATCCGGTAGGGATAAGCGCCGGACAGCAGCCCAAGCTTTGCCTTCCACATTTCGGACACCTCATCGAGGGTGATCACATCAGGCTGGGTCCGGCCGATCAGCGACAGCACCTTCTCAGGCGTTGGATTGTTGAACCTGAGGTTCATCTGCAGCAGGCGGTAGACCGCCTCGCCGCCGGGCCTGGCGTCGTAGGCGGCCTGCACCTGCCATAGCCGCGAAAGCGGCAAGGCATTCGACGTGGTGGCAAAGGCGGCCACCGCAAACAGCAATCCGGCGGCGGCCTGCAGGCGAAACGAGGTGGCGAGCAGCGGCAGCGCGCAAAGCGCCATCAAGAAGGCAAAATGAACGCGGAAATGAGCAAAAGAATCGAAGGCCGGATGCAGCGATCCGAAGAACCCGGCCACCAGCGCGACCGAGAGTGCAAGCATTGCGACGAACGCCAGTGCAACCGTCATGTCTCGAACACGTGCCATCGCTTTGTCTATCGGCAGAAATGCGGCTCAATCAAGATGACGAAACGTCCTGCCGTGGACCGACACATGCGATCGGCAGCTACTGGAAGGCAGTTTCCGAAAAGCTCCTGAGCTTGCGCGAATGCAGCCGCTCCATCGGCATTTCGGCCAGCTTCTCCATCGCCCTGATGCCGATGGTCAAATGCTGCGCCACTTGCCGCTTGTAGAATTCGGTCGCCATGCCGGGCAGCTTCAATTCGCCATGCAGGGGCTTGTCGGAGACGCAAAGCAGCGTGCCATAGGGCACGCGGAAGCGGAAGCCGTTGGCGGCGATCGTCGCCGATTCCATGTCGAGCGCGATCGCCCGCGACTGCGACAGCCGCTGCACCGGCCCGCGCTGGTCGCGGAGTTCCCAGTTGCGGTTGTCGATGGTGGCGACGGTGCCGGTGCGCATGATGCGCTTGAGGTCGTAGCCGGAAAGCCCGGTGACCTCAGCGACCGCTTCCTGCAGCGCCACCTGGATTTCAGCCAACGGCGGAATCGGCACCCAGACCGGAAGGTCGTCATCGAGGACATGGTCTTCCCGTACATACGCATGCGCCAGCACATAATCCCCCAGCGCCTGCGTGTTGCGCAGACCGGCGCAATGGCCGAGCATCACCCAGGCATGCGGCCGGAGCACCGCGATATGGTCGGTGATCGTCTTGGCGTTGGAAGGGCCAACGCCAATATTGACCATGGTGATGCCGCCATGGTTCGGCTTCTTCAGATGATAGGCCGGCATCTGCGGCAGGCGAGGCGGCGCGGCACCCTCACCGGGCGCGCTGTCCCCGACTTTGGTCACGATATTGCCCGGCTCGACGAACTCCACGTATCCGTCACCGCCATTGGCCATCAAATCGCGTGCACGGGCGACGAATTCGTCGATGTAGAACTGGTAGTTGGTGAACAGCACGAAGTTCTGGAAATGCTGGGGACTGGTCGCCGTATAATGCGACATCCGATGCAGCGAATAGTCGATCCGTTGCGCGGTGAACGGTGCCAGCGGCCGTGCCTCGCCCAACGCCACTTCGAACGTGCCGTTGGCGATCTGGTCGTCGGTGCCGTCGAGATCCGGCACGTCGAACAGGTCACGGATCGGCCGTTTAATGCGCTCGGCAGCAGTGCCGTCGACATGCGTGCCTTCGAGAAAGGCGAAATGCAGCGGGATGGGAGTGGTCGATTCCGAAACCGTGACCGGAACGCCGTGGTTGCGCATGATCAGCCGAAGCTGTTCGGTGAGATAGCTTTCGAAAAGGGCAGGCTGGGTGACGGTGGTCGAGAAATGCCCCGGCGTCGGCATGTGGCCATAGGCCTGCCGCGAGTCGATCTGGGTGAACGAACTCGTGGTGACGCCGATCTCCGGATAGAAGGCCCGGTAGCGTTTGTTGTTGTCGCCGCCCGCGGCGAGCGCGGCAAATGAATCGCGCAGGAACTTGGTATTGCGGTCGTAAAGCACCTGCAGGGCGGCGACCGCCTTCCTGGCGTCGTTGAAGCTCTGTCGGCCAAACGGCTCCGGCGTGACGACCGATTCAATGGCTTGGGGATAGATTCGCTTTTCCATGACCCAATATAGAGAGTTGGGCGCGCAGTTGGGAGGGGGTAAGGCGATCTCAGAACGCCTGTTGGCGTTTTCTTTCCAGCGATTTAACCGCGCCGCAGGCTGACCAGCAGCACAAAGCCGACGCCGGACTTCCTCAGCGCAGGCGCCTCGATGGTCGAACCGGCATCGGCGCGCATCGTCGGCACGGCCAGGACCGGGGCCGCCAGAAGCATCAGGATGAGCGCCGTCCGCGGCAGAAGCCGAAGGGTCTTGAGGAAGTTGGCGGTGAGGTGGGTCATGGCGTGGTTTTCTAGATTCTCGCTGTCGGGTTCAGTGGCGAAGCTGGTTCGGGCAACCGAGCCGGCAGGAGATGGCGACATCCCAGGCGCGGGCCGGACGGCCGGCTTCGGCGACAAGGACAGCGAACAACATGCCGAACAGGCTCATCAGCAGGCAGACGATGGTGAAGCGGCGGGCAAGCATTGCGCGGTGTCTCCTTCAACACGCATGACAATGCCTTGCCCCGGCTGAACCAGCTCTGATGCCGGCGTTCATCTGGGGTTCAAAATGGTTGATGATCTCTGGACGGGCCGCCTTGAAAGCAGCGACCGATGGCGACGCCGTGGCTGCGAGACCGATAACATGAAAACGGGGCCAACTGGCCCCGCTCATCCCGGCAGGAATGGCTCGATCAGAGCTTATGCCAGGTCTGGCTCTTGCAGATCAGCCCGCCGAGCACGCAGCCGCTCATCTTGAGCGAACTGCCGGAAAGCGACGCCTTGCCCGAATAGGTCTTGTCGGTTTCCGGGTCGGTTATCGTGCCGGCATATTTGTTGTCGCCGGCCACCCTCAGTGAACCGATGTTCTTGCCGGCAAATTTGCCGGATTTGAGCGTAATCGAAAATGCCCCGCCGCCACCCGAAATGGCGGCAGTCGATCCGGCTTGCGTTTTCCAATTGCCTTCGATCGGATCGGCCCATGCCGCGCCGGTCATCATTATTGCGGCCGCGAGGGCCAGGCTCACTTGTCGAAACATGTCTCTCCTCCCTCAGGCAAGTCCAATCGGGCTCCGTCCCGGCTGTCTGCCCCTTACGCAAACGTAAGCTAGTCCAGCTCCCGGAAAAACAAAAGCGGTGCCGCGAGGGAAGGGTTGCGGGTTTTTGCCCGCTCCCGAACGGCCGCGCCGGTGAAAAATGAAACGGGCCGCACACGTCTTTATCTTCCGTGGTTAGCGGAGTCTTGATCCGTGCCTCGCAAGTTTTCTTCAAATTTTGTGCGAACCGGCGCGATTGCTGGCTTTGTATCCTTAACGAATTTTCGCGTTTACCTCTTGTTTTAGCTTTGTTTTCCTCAAATTAAGCACGCCATTTAACGACGGATTCAAGCCTCCGCGGCATTCTCGAAAGCATCGAAAGAGCGGCCGCCCCCGAAGGTAGTCAAGGACACCGAGGGACAGACGGAGACAGCTCTCGGGAGCCAGAACAGGGGATTGAAATGGCACGTTTTGAAATGCTTGAAGCCGGCTTCGGCGCCATGGGGGCAACTGCCCAGGCCGATATTCTTTTCGAGTTGGGCATGATGTATGCGACCGGCCGCGATTGCGAGACCGATGTCGTCGCCGCCCACAAATGGTTCAATATCGCCGCGATCAAGGGTTCGGCGCGCGCAGCGGAACTGCGCTCTGAATTGTCGGCCGCCATGTCGAAGGTTGAGATCGCCAAGGCGCTCCGCGAAGCCCGCGAATGGATGACGATGCACTGAATTCGTCAACGTCGACTTCACGGGTACTGAGTTCACGACAGGGACGCTTCGGGTCAAAGCCGCGCAGATGGCGGGGCCCGAAAAATCAAGGCCGCGCAAGACGGCTGGGCCAAGAAGATCAAGAACACGGCAGCGGCTGAGCAATAGACAGGGAAGGCGAGCGGGTCCTGGCGCGGCTGCGTTGGGAAGCTCATGACAAAAGCCGCGACCGGCCGGAACAAGGCTGGCGCGGCTTTGTCTTTGGGACCGCGTGTTGCAGGCCCAATCGAGTGCCGACGATGCGCCTAGACAGCTCCGGTGAAGGATGAAATTCTCCCGCCACTCTGGAAGAGGCGCGGCCGGGACGGTCGCGCGAGAGTGGAGGAGTTGTGTCACCATGAAGAAATTCAGTATTTTGAGCGCCGCCATATTTGGCCTGATGATGACCGCGCCGGTCGCCTTCGCCGACGACATCACCTTTTCGGTGGTCGGACCGATGACCGGTCAGCTTGCCACCATCGGCGACCAGTTCAAGCAGGGCGCGCAAGCCGCCACCGACGCGATCAACGCGGCGGGCGGCGTCGACGGCCGCCAGATCAAGCTCGACATCGAGGACGACCAGTGCGATCCGAAGCAGGCAGTTTCGGTCGCGAACCGCATCATCGCCAATGGTGTCAAGTTCATCGATGGCCATGCCTGCTCGGGCTCCAGCATCCCGGCCTCCGCTGTCTACGCCGAAGCCGGTGCGCTGATGATGAGTCCGGCTTCCTCGAACCCGGTGCTGACCGACGCAGCGGCGAAGGCCGGCTGGCCGACGATCATGCGCCTCTATACGCGCGACGATGCGCAGGGCGCTTTCATCGGTCCATGGATCGCCAAGAAATATGCCGGCAAGAACGTCGTCATCATGCACGACAAGAGCGCCTATGGGCAGGGTGTGGCCGATGCCGTCAAGGCAACGATGAACCAGAACGGTCTCAAGGAGATCCTCTACGAGGGCATCAACGCTGGCGAGAAGGACTACTCCGCGCTTGTTACCAAGCTCAAGGAGCTGAAAGCTGATGTCGTCTATTTCGGCGGCTATCATCCCGAAGCGGGCCTCATCCTGCGCCAGTCGGCGGAGCAGAACCTCAAGTTCCAGCTGATCATGCCGGACTCGATCGCTTCGCCGGAATTCTGGCAGGTTGCCGGTCCGGCCGGTGAAGGCACCATGTTCGTCTTCCCATCGGATCCGCAGGCGAAGCCCGAAGCCAGGGAAGCCATCGCCAAAATCAAGGCCGGAGGCTTCGTGCCGGAGGGCTTCACGCTGTTTTCCTATGCGGTGATCCAGGCCTTCGCCGAAGGCATCAAGCGCGCCGGCAGCGACGACCCGGCCAAGGTCGCTGAAGCGTTGAAGAACGGCCAGCCGATCAGCACGGTTGTCGGTCCGGTCACCTTCGACGAGAAAGGCGACCTCAAGAACGCCAGCTACGACATCAACCAGTGGCACGACGGCAAATACGCCCCGATCCAGCCGTAATGGCCGCGGCGCCGCAAGCTGCGCTGGTGTAATCGAACATGGCCGGGGTCAAACCCGGCCACGTTGTTCTTGGCGATGCCTTTGTGACGCGTTCGAGATCACTTCGTGGATAGGGAAACAGCAGTCAGCTGTGGTTCCTCGGCAAAGCGAACCAGCACGGTTCCGTCGGTGACCTGCGCGCCTTCGGCAGCGATTTCGGCGATTACCCCGTCATGGGGGGCGGCAATGGTGTGCTCCATCTTCATCGCCTCCAGGATCAGCAGCGGCTGCCCCTTGATCACGGCCTCGCCTTTGCCAGCACGAACCAATTTGACCAGTCCCGGCATTGGCGCGCGCAGGCTGCCGGAAGCGGCTGCGGCTTCGTCGGCCCGCGCCAGCGGATCCGGCACGGCAAAACCGTAGCCGATGGCGCCTTCGAAGACCGTGACGTGGCCCGGCCAGCGGGCGAGGCGAGGCGCGGCGCGGAGATCATGCGAATTGGCGCTGTCATAGGGGGCATCCAGCGCCACCTCGAACCGCCCGTCCGGCCGCACCGATACGCGCGCGACGATCCCCTGCTCGCCAAATCTCAGCAGCGTGCGCCGCGCCACCGCGTGGAAATGCGCATAGCCGGCCAGTGACGACCAGGGATCGTCGGAGGACGGCAAGTCGCCCGCACCAGACGCGGCAAGTGCCGCAGCGGCAATCGTCTCACCGCTCGGCGGCGGAACCGCCGTCAGCGCCTGCTGATGCCTGGCGATCAGGTCGGTATCGACATCGCCCGCCGCAAAATCCGCATCAGCGGCCAGCGCGGCAAGAAAGGCGGTGTTGACCGTCGAGCCGGCGATTTCGGTCTGCGACAGCGCCGCGCCGAGTGCCGTGAGCGCCGTCCGCCTGTCCTTGCCATGGATGACCAGCTTGGCGATCATCGGATCGTAAAACGGCGAGATCGCATCGCCGGCGCGCACACCGGTTTCGATGCGCATGCTCGCACCTTCGGGCGCCGGTTGCGGAAATTTTAAATGGTGCAAGGTGCCGGTCGCCGGCAAAAACCCTCTTGCTGCGTCCTCGGCATAGATGCGCGCCTCGAAGGCGTGGCCGGAGAGCGCGACCTCGCTCTGCGTCTTCGGCAGTTTTTCGCCGGAGGCCACCCGCAACTGCCACTCGACCAGGTCGATGCCGGTGACCATTTCGGTGACCGGGTGCTCGACCTGCAGGCGGGTGTTCATTTCCATGAACCAGAAACGGTCGGCCTTCAGACCTTGCGAGGCATCGACAATGAACTCGATGGTGCCGGCGCCGGAATAGTGGATTGCCTTGGCGGCCTTCACCGCCGCCTCGGTCATCGCCTTGCGCAACGCCGGCGTCATGCCGGGGGCAGGCGCCTCCTCGATCACCTTCTGGTGGCGGCGTTGCGCCGAGCAGTCGCGCTCGTAGAGGTGCACGACATTGCCGAAACTGTCGCCGAATATCTGCACTTCGATGTGGCGCGGCTTGTCGACATATTTTTCCACCAAAACGCGGTCGTCACCGAAGGCGGCCTTCGCCTCGCGCCGCGCGCCAGACAGTGCTTCCGAAAAATCATCGGGATGCTCGACGCGCCGCATGCCCTTGCCGCCGCCACCGGCGCGCGCCTTGATCAATACGGGGTAGCCGATCTCGCGCGCCTTGGAGGCGAGCAACACGATCTCCTGCGCCTCGCCATGATAGCCCGGCACCACCGGCACGCCGGCCTTTTCTATCAGCCGCTTGGCCGCGTCCTTCAATCCCATGGCGCGGATCGAGGCCGCCGACGGCCCGATGAAGATCAGCCCCGCCGCGACCACCTGGTCGACGAAGTCGGGATTTTCCGAGAGAAAGCCGTAGCCCGGATGAATGGCCTCGGCACCCGTGGCCAAGGCCGCCGCGATGATCTTGTTACCCCGCAGATAGCTTTCGCCGGCAGGCGAGGGACCGATATGCACCGCCTCGTCCGCCGTCTCGACATGCAAGGCGCGAGCGTCGGCGTCAGAATAGACGGCGACGCTGCGCACACCCATCCTGCGTGCCGTGCGGATCACCCGGCAGGCGATCTCGCCACGGTTGGCGATCAGGATCTTGGCGAACATCGGGCCTCCACAGGCAGAGCTCGCCGCCAACGGCGCGAATTCTCTTCACGCGAGCTGCGGCAATACCCCGCTTTGTAATCTGGCCGTCAAAGGATAGGCAAGCGAGGCCTGCCTACTTGGAGGCCGCGATTTCGCAAGCTCCACCGGTCGTGACCTTGTAATGGCTGCGGGTGGCCTGGCAGGATTTCATAGCCATATCCTCGGCAGCCTTTTGCGAGGGCGCATTCAAGCGCGAGCCGCACATGATGTACAACGAACGCACTCTGGAATACGGAGTGGTCGCATAGGCTGAATGGCCGCTGGCCGCCACATACGCCTTATATGCCTTGGTACACGGCCGATCCGCGGTTGCCGGCAAATACGGGTAGAAACGGACGTCGCCCTTGCTTCCAGCTAGCGATTCGGCAGCGCCAACATTCGGTGCAGAGGCCACGAACAGTGCAAGTACCAATATGGTTGCTCGCCTGATGGATAAAGATTTCATTGCCCAACCCATTTGAAAAACCCGAGACTGGCAGATATTCAGCTATTTGGAGGCGGCTATTTCGCAGCCTCCGCCTGTCGTAACCTTATAACTGTTGCGGGTGGCCTGACAGGATTTTAACGCCAACTCTTCGGCAGCTTGCTGTGACGGTGCATTCAAGCGCGAGCCGCAGATGATGTACAGCGAACGCACCCGGGAATACGGAGTGCTTGCATAGGCCGAATGGCCGCCGGCCGCTACATAGGCCTTGTAAGCCATGGTGCATGGATCCTTCGGATTCTTCGGCAAATAGGGGTAGAAACGGGTCTCGCCCTTGCTTCCCGCCAGCGATTCCGCCGTTCCTATGCCAGGTGCCGTGAATACAAGAAAGCCGGCAAGTATCGAAGCGATTGTACTTTTGACGTGTCTCGGTGTCATTTTTTCCCCTGGAAGAGCGAACGCCAACAGCATCTCCTACTTGGAGGCAGCGATGCTGCAAGCTCCCGCGGTTGTGACCTTGTAGCTCTTCTTGGCTGACTGGCAGGATTTCAGCGCCTGCGCCTCTGCAGCCTTTTGCGACGTTGCATTTGCACGCGCGCAAATCATGAACTCGGTCGCCCAATTGAATGGAGTCGACGCATAAGCGGAATGGCTGCCGGTCGCCACATAGGCCCTGTATGCCTTCTGACAGCCTCCCGTCGAGCCAGGTGCGAAATAGACGGGATAGCGGCTGTCGCCCTTGCGTCCCGCCAGCGACTCCGCTGCTCCGATGCCGGGCGCCCCCAACACGAGCAACCCGGCAAATATGGATACAGTTGTTTTCTGAAAAAGCTGAAGTCTCATCTTCGTCCTATCCCCCATTGCTATCCGGCCCTTTGATGCCGAAAGCTACTTGGAAGCGACTACGCCGCAGCCGCCGACCATGTCCACTTTGAACTTCTTGCGACCGGCTTCGCATGACTTAAGCGCGAGCGCTTCGGCAGCCTTCTGGGACGGTGCGTTAATGTGCACGCCGCAGACGAAATACAGGACCCTTGCTCCGGTGATGGTCGATGCGTAGGCGGAATGACCGGCCGCAGCCACATAGGCGTTGTAGGCCTGCCTGCAATTGCCTTCCGAGCCTTGCTGAGGGAGATACACGAAGGAACGCTTGTCGCCGACTTTCCCAGCAAGCGACGCCGCTGCACTGGCGCCAGGCGTCGCTAATATAAGCAACCCCGCAAGTATAGACGCAGTTGTTTCCTTGAAAAGCCGCCGTTTCATCTTCGCCCAATCCCCATTGGTATTTGAGATGACCAATAGCCGTGATTCTTTCGGCTGGCCAGATGAAGAAGCAAAAAAATTGGTCTGGAGGTGTGGACGGGTTCGTCGCCCGCGCAGGGTCACACCCTGCCGAGTGCAGCAACGACCCGCTGATACAGTTCGGCCGTCGGCTCGTCGAAGCAGCAGAAAATGACAGTTTCCGGAACGATGTTCTGGCCGATGAAGGCACTCACGGTACCGACAGCAATTTGCGTCGCCTGATCCTTAGGATAGCGGTAGACACCGGTCGAGATCGCTGGAAACGCCACCGTCCGGCAGTCCTTTGCGGCGGCGATTTCGAGTGACCGGCGATAGCAGGAGGCGAGCAGCTCGGCTTCTCCTTTGCTGCCGCCTTGCCAGACCGGTCCGACCGTGTGGATGATGTAGCGTGCCGGCAGCCTGTAGCCCTTGGTGAGTTTTGCCTCGCCAACCTTGCAGCCATTCAGCATCCGGCATTCGAACTCAAGCTCGGGGCCGGCCGCCCGGTGGATGGCGCCGTCCACGCCGCCGCCGCCGAGAAGCGAGGTGTTGGCGGCGTTGACGATTGCATCGACCGCCAGCTTCGTGATGTCGCCGGTGTGAACGCGAATCCTCTGGCCGATTTCGCTCATCTCACATCCTGAACACGCCGAACCGGGTCTCCTCGATCCCGGCGTTCAGCGCGGCCGACAGGCTTAGCGCCAGCACCTCGCGGGTCTTCGCCGGATCGATGATGCCGTCGTCCCAGAGCCTTGCCGACGAATAGAGCGGGTGACCTTCATGCTCGTACTTCATCAGGATCGGCTTCTTGAATTTTGCTTCCTCTTCGGCGCTCCACTCGCCACCCTTGCGCTCGATGCCTTCGCGCTTGACGACGGCCAGCACCGTTGCTGCCTGTTCGCCGCCCATCACCGAGATGCGGGCATTCGGCCACATCCACAGGAAGCGTGGCGAATAGGCGCGTCCGCACATACCGTAATTGCCGGCGCCGAACGAGCCGCCGATGATCACGGTCACCTTCGGCACCTTGGCCGTTGCGACCGCCATGACCAGCTTGGCGCCATCCTTGGCGATGCCGCCGGCCTCGTATTTTCGCCCGACCATGAAACCGGTGATGTTTTGCAGGAAGACCAGCGGGATCTTGCGCTGGCAGCACAGTTCGATGAAGTGCGCGCCCTTCAGCGCGCTTTCCGAAAACAGCACGCCATTGTTGGCGACGATGCCGACCGGCATGCCGTTGAGATGGGCAAAACCGGTGACCAGCGTGGTGCCGTAATTCTGCTTGAACTCATCGAACTCGGAGCCGTCGACGATGCGGGCGATCACCTCGCGCACGTCGTAAGGCTGGCGCAGATCCGTCGGTACGATGCCGTAGAGTTCATGTGGATCGTGAAGCGGTGGGATCGATTTCTTCAGGGCCAGGCTTACAGTCTTGTTCCGATTCAGGTTTTTGACGATACGCCGGCATATTGCCAGCGCATGCTCGTCGTCGAGCGCATAGTGATCGGCAACGCCGGAAAGCCTTGTGTGCACGTCGGCACCACCGAGGTCCTCGGCGGTGACGTCCTCGCCGGTGGCCGCCTTCACCAGCGGCGGCCCGCCGAGAAAGATGGTCGCCTGGTTGCGCACCATGATTGTCTCGTCCGACATCGCAGGCACATAGGCGCCGCCGGCCGTGCATGAACCCATGACGCAGGCGATCTGCGGAATGCCGGCGGCCGACATGTTGGCCTGGTTGTAGAAGATGCGGCCGAAATGATCGCGGTCGGGAAACACCTCGTCCTGATTGGGCAGATTGGCGCCGCCGCTGTCGACCAGATAGACGCAAGGCAGATTGTTCTGCAATGCGATCTCCTGTGCACGCAGATGCTTCTTCACCGTCAGTGGATAATAGGTGCCGCCCTTCACCGTGGCGTCATTGACGACGACCATGACTTCGGTGCCTTCGACGCGGCCGATGCCGGCGATGAGGCCGGCCGAGGAGATGTCCTCGCCATACATCGACCACGCCGCGAACTGACCGATTTCGAGGAAGGGCGAGCCGGTATCGAGCAATTGGGCAAGACGTTGCCGCGGCAGGAGCTTGCCGCGCGAAACATGCCGCTCACGCGCTTCCTCCGAGCCGCCGCGTTCGACCGTAGCAGCCTTTTCCGCAATATCGGCGACCAGCGCCCGCATGCGCTCGGCATTGGCGCGGAAAATATCGGAGACGGGCGAGATCTGCGAGGTGAGGGGGGCCATGGCGCTACCGGATCAGCTCGATCTTGCAGCCGACATCCAGGTCGCCCCAGTCGCGATCGGCGGTGACGGCAATGGCGTTCTCGCGAATCGCCAGCGCCAGGCAGGCCCGATCGCCCAGCGACAAGCCGCGATGCCGCGTCAGTTGGCGAAGCTGCCCGGCGGCGATGCCCATCGCTTCGTCGAAAACGGCGATCGGCATGCCGAGACTGCCGAGGTCGTCGGCAGCCTGTTCCAAGCTGCGTCCCTTGTCGATCAGCTTGGCAATGATCTCGGCCGCATTGACCGAGCTGCATTGTGCATCCGGCGCGAACCCCAAAGCATTCTCGGTGCCTTGCTCGTTGAGCAGGATTGCGAGCGCCGCCGAGCTGTCCATGACGTATGGCTTCATTTCACCCGCTTTCCCGTCGTCCCTTCGGCGTGAAGCCGGTCGAGACGCTTGTCGCTTCGACGCTGCTCTTCCCGCCGCTCCTTCAGAAATTCGTCGACGACGCTTTCACCGGGCTGTTTCAGCGCCGACAATTCGGCCTGAACGCGTCGCAAATTCTGCAGCCACGATCTTACCCGCAGTTCGCCGTTTTCGACATGAAGGATCATGTCCTCGCCAGGCTTCACGCCCATCTCCTCGCGCATCGCAGCAGGGATGACGAAGCGCCCGCCCTCGCCAAGCTTGACGCGCTCGCGTTTCGCCGGAACCCGAAGCCGCGTTTTGCGAGCGCCAGCATCGAACTGTGCTTGCGGATCTTCGTCAAATCCGGACTTTCCCGTTCTGCCCGCCATGGTCCGTCTCGCTTGTATTTATGGCATATGTCCGGAAGTATGCCATATCGTGCGGCTTCTGGCAAATCTCAAAAGAATGCCATTAGGCGCCCTCCGCCATGATTTCCCGTCCGATCAGCCAGCGACGGATTTCGCTGGTGCCGGCGCCGATCTCGTAGAGCTTGGCGTCGCGCAGCAGCCGGCCGGTAGGGTAATCGTTGATGTAGCCGTTGCCGCCCAAAAGCTGGATGGCGTCGAGCGCCATCAGCGTCGCCTTTTCGGCGGCGAACAGCACGCACCCGGCGGCGTCCTTGCGCGTCGTCTCACCGCGATCGCAGGCGGCGGCTACGGCATAGACGTAAGCACGCGCCGCATTCATCGTCGCATACATGTCGGCGAGCTTGCCTTGCACCAGCTGGAACTCGCCGATCGGCTGGCCGAACTGCTTGCGTTCGTGCACGTAAGGGATCGCCACGTCGAGGCACGCAGCCATCAGCCCGATCGGCCCGCCGGCAAGCACGGCGCGTTCGTAGTCGAGGCCTGACATCAGCACCTCGACGCCGCGCCCTTCCTCGTGCAGCACATTGTCGAACGGCACTTCGACATTGTCGAACACCAGCTCGCCGGTGTTCGAGCCGCGCATGCCGAGCTTGTCGAGCTTTTGCGCCACCGAAAAACCGGCAAAGGCCTTTTCGACGATGAAAGCGGTGATGCCGCGCGAATTGAGTTCCGGATCGGTCTTGGCGTAGACGACCAGCGTCTCGGCATCCGGCCCGTTGGTGATCCACATTTTGGTGCCGTTGAGCACGTAGCGATCATTGCGCTTTTCGGCGCGCAGGCGCAGCGACACGACATCTGAGCCGGCACCCGATTCCGACATCGCCAGTGCCCCGACCTTTTCGCCGCTGCAGAGCGAAGGTAGATATTTTTCTTTCTGTGCCTGCGTCGCCCAGCGGTTGATCTGATTGACGCACAGGTTGGAATGGGCGCCGTAAGAGAGGCCGACCGAGGCCGAGGCGCGCGAAATCTCCTCCATCGCCACGACATGGGCGAGGTAGCCCATGCCGCTGCCGCCGAAATCGGGATCGGCGGTGATGCCGAGCAGGCCGAGCCCGCCGAGCTCCACCCACAGATGTGCCGGGAATTCGTTCGAGCGGTCGATCTCGGCGGCTATCGGCGCGATTTTCTCCTGGGCGAAGCGCCGCACCAGATCGCGCAGCGCCTCGATGTCTTCGTCAAGCCCGAAGTTGAGCGTCTGCGTGTACATGCCGTTCCTCCCGGCGCACGACCGCGAAAATCGGGATCATGCGCGAAATCAAAGTGCTACAGCGTCCTTTGCGCGCTCGAATGGACGCACGGTGCCGTGGCTCGTCCTCGCGCCATCGCTCTTTGCTCCAACAAGGCGCATTGTCATTGCTAGATATGTAGCGGTGACTTCGGCGATCGACAGCCGTTCGCCCGGCCGGAACCACACGATGACGCCGGTCATCATCTGGATCAGCGCCATGGCGGTGAGCCCGGTGTCCTCGACGCTGAACAAGCCCGCTTCGACGCCGTCGCGCAGAATGGCGCGCAGCTCCTTCTCGTAAGCGGTGCGCATGCGCAGGATCTGCGTGAGTCTTTCGTGCGACAGGCTGCGCAGCTCCATGTTCGAGACATGGGTGGAATGGCGGCGTTCGACGTGGAAAGCGATGTGGTTTTCGACATAGGCGGCGAGCCGCGCTGCCGGATCGGCGCCGACAGGGCGTGTTGCGCGCCACGCCTCGATCAAGCCTTCCATATGCTCGCGCATCAGCGTGAACAGAAGGTCCTGCTTGGTCGGGAAGTAGCGGTAAAGCGCCGCTGCCTGGACGCCGACCTCGGCCGCCAGCTGGCGCATCGACATCGCCTCGTAGCCGAGACGCGCAATCAGGCTGACCGCCGCCTCGCGGGCCGCAGCTTCGGTCTTCTCGCCGTCGGAGCCGGTCGTACGCGCCATGATAAGCTCGCCTTTTCGCGAACAATAAAACAAACGTTCAATTAATTCAAGGATCCGAGGTTCGGTCAGGGCAATGGCTTCAGGTTTGCTCTATCTGCACCCTAGAGATTTTGTGCGATGGAAGCGAATGAGCAGGATCATGCCTTGCTAGGCAACGATCCTGAAACCCGCGGACATGTGGCGCGCCTCGATCTCCTCGACATCGACGTTCGAAACTGCTGCCCCTGGCGGCCCTTGCCAGAGACGTTCGATTATTGTCGAGACCGCCGCATCGGCACCTGCAATCGAGGCTGTCACCGAGCCGTCAACTTCGTTGCGCACCCAACCGGCAAGGCCAAGTCCAGACGCCTCGCGCCGCGCCCAGACCCGATAGCTGACGCCCTGCACCTTGCCGTATATGCGTACCTGCACCGTCCGGTCGGCCATCGCGCTCTCCATCTTCTGAGTCGAGTCTGGCGCATCGCTGTGCAAATTCAACCAGGCAACGTGCATCGAAGGTCTCTCTGCCGATCGCTATCCGCCAGCTTCACGTGCGAGATAGGCGGCGTCTCCATCGAATGATTGACTAAGTCAAATAATAGATCATCATGGTCCTTAGGAGCGATCAGCCCGAAGGAGGTCCACATGCCGGCCGATCGGAATGCCCTTGTCGCGGAGATACGTTGCTTCAATCGCTTCTACACGCGCCTGATCGGGCTGCTCGACCTGACCTTGACGCACAGCGCCTATACGCTGGGCGAGGCGCGGCTGCTGTTCGAATTGGGCGACCGATTCCGCGCTGCCGCCAATAGCGGCGGTGAGGCTGGGTTTCTGGCACGGGCGTTCCACCTCGATCTCGGACCGGCAGCCTCCGAAATCGCCGCCGAACTCCGGCTCGATCCGGCCTACGTCACGCGCGTCCTGAGGAGATTCGCTGCCGCTGGCCTGACCGAGATACGCACTGACCCAGCCGATCGGCGCAGACGCATCCTGTCGCTAACCGCTCGCGGAAGTGCGGAACTCGCCAGGCTTCAGGCTGCGACGGATCGCGATCTCGCCCGGCTGACGGCCAGCCTCGCCGATGACGCGGCTGCCGAATTATCGGACGCCTTGAAACGGGTCATGCGCCTGCTTGATGGTGGGGAGAAGTAGCGGCGGTACTGGAGGTCGTGGTGCTCCGTCGCCCCTTTTGGCGCCTCAATTCCCCCGCGCTGCCGCCAGTGCGCCCGGCAGTTCCTCGGCAAAAATGTCGAGCTCGTGATCGAGGCCGACGCTGACCCGGATGCAGCGGTCGAGCACTGGCACCATCGGCTTGCGGATGAACACGTCGCGCGACAACAGCGCCTGCAGCACCTTCAGCGCGAAAGCGCCGTCGCGGCCGCAGTCGATGGTGACGAAATTGGTCGCCGAAGCCAGCGGCTTCAGCCCGTTCGCCTCGGCTATTCCGGCGATGCGCCGGCGGCCGGCGGCGACCCGCGCCACCACGCTCTCCAGCCAGGCCTGATCGGCAAGCGCCTCGACGCCGGCGATCTGCGCCATGCGGCTGACGCCGTAATGGTTGCGTATCTTCTCAAAGTCGCGAATCACCTGGGCTTCGGCCACCGCGTAGCCGCAGCGTATGCCGGCCAGCCCATAGGCCTTGGAGAAGGTGCGCATGCGGATGACGTTCGGCCGCGCGATATCAATCGGCGGCAGCGCTGAGGCTGGCCCTAATTCGCCATACGCCTCGTCGAGCACCAGCATGGTGGTCTCCGGCAAGGCCTCGATGAAGCGGCCGAGCTCGGTCGCTTCCCACCAGCTGCCCATCGGATTGTCCGGATTGGACAGGTAGACCAGCGGCGCCTTTTCCTTGGCCACGGCCGCCAACAGGCCGTCGAGGTTTTCCCGATCGTTCTCGTAAGGCACCGCGACCAACCGGCCGCCGACGCCGGCGACATGAAAGTTGAAGGTCGGATAGGCGCCGCGCGACGTCACCACCGCGTCGCCGGGCGCCACATACATGCGCGCCACCAGGCTGAGCAGCCCATCTATGCCTTCGCCGACGACGACGTTTTCGGCGCCGACATCGAGATGCCTGGCTACTGCTACCTTCAAATCGTGATTATCGGGGTCGCAATACATCCACATGTCGGCGGCAATCTCGGCCATGCGGGCAACGACACGCGGCGAAGGGCCAAAGCTGCTCTCATTGGCGCCGATGCGAGCGCGAAAGGCGCGGCCGCGACCACGCTCCTGCGCCTCCGGGCCGACAAACGGCACCGTAGAGGGAAGCGCGTCGATAAGCGGCGTAAGGGGAGGGCGCATAGCAAAGGCTCGTTCGAAAAGGAGCCTTCTTGCTAGCCTGCCGGCTGGGCCTGCGCAAGTTCTGCGGCGGGCGGGCACGTCAGGCTGGATTCTCCCGGATCATTTTGCTAGCCAGACATGATGAGCAACCGACTGCCGCCCGCTTGGTCCAAACACATAAAGTCCCGCCCGGCGCCGAAAGTGGAACCGCCGAAGGCGAAACCGCCGTCGCGTGTGCAAGCCGACGACATGCTGCTGCGACAGGCGCTCGAACTCCAGCAAGCCGAGCGGCTTCCAGAGGCCGAGGAGTTGTGCCATCGCGTTCTCGCCCGCACGCCCAACCACCCGCTTTCGCTCTACATCCTCGGCACGTTGGGGCTCGGTGTCGACGATGAGTTGGCTCTCAAATATTTTGCACGAGCAGTAAGCCAGACGCCTCAGAATCCGTATTTCCACCTTAGCCTGGGAGAGGCCTGCCTGAAGCTTGGCGACAGCTTGCTTGCGATCAGGCACCTGCAGCGCGCCTGCGAATTGAAGCCCGATCTGGTGGAAGCGCTTTGCGGACTAGCGCGTGCCTACGTCAACTTCGACAAGGCCGAGATGGCTTTGCCCCTTTACGAGAAGGCGCTAAAGATCAACGGCGACCATCCCATGGTCCGGATTGGTCTGGCTGGTGCGCTCACCAGCCTCGGTCGCATGGACGAAGCCAGAGCCTATCTGAAGCAGGCAATCGAACGTCGCCTCGATATTGGGGAGGCCTACGATAGCCTGGTCAACACGCGTAAGTTCGCTGAGAAGCCTGCAGAGCTCGACTCTATCCTGCGCGAACTCTCCAATCCCAGGCTCGACCCGGATGTTGCGTCGCAACTCCATCACGCCGCAGGCAAAGTGCTGAACGATCTTCAACGCTATGAAGAGGCAATGGATCACTTCAAGAGGGCGAAAAAGGCCGCTGGCCGTGGTTTCGACCTGGAGTCCTTCCGCCGCTACGTCGATTGCATGATCGAGATATTCAGCCCGTCACTGCTGGAAGCCAAGGCCGGCCACGGCAGTCCGTCCGAAGTGCCTGTGTTTGTGCTGGGCATGCCCCGGTCGGGGACGACGCTGACCGAGCAAATCTGCGCGAGCCATCCGGATGTTCATGGCGCCGGGGAGCTTACGAAGCTGCGGCGGATCGCAAAAGCAATTGGTTTCACGACGCAGGCGGCCGAGACCTTGCGCAGATCGATGATCGCAATGACCGCTAATCAGTCGAAGGCACTGGCCGAAGAATACCTGTCATACCTCCGGCAATGGGCGCCGGCCGCGCTACGCATTGTCGACAAGATGCCTCATAATTTCGAGCTTATCGGCCTCATCGGAATTCTCTTTCCCAACGCGCGCATCATTCATTGCCGCCGCGATGCCATCGACAATTGCGTCTCCTGCTTCGTTTTGAAGTTCACCAAGGGACACAGCTACAACGCCGACCTTGAGACGCTCGGGCTATACTACCGTGAATATGATCGCCTGATGCGGCATTGGGACAAGGTTTTTCCCGGACGCATCTTCGAAAGTCGCTACGAGACGCTGATTGCGGATCAGGAGGTACAATCTCGCCGTCTCATCGATCATCTTGGATTGCCCTGGGACGATGCCTGCCTGCGATTCTTCGAGAATGACGGTTCGGTCAACACGCTCAGTCGCTGGCAGGTTCGGCAACCGATTTACAATTCGTCCATCAAGCGCTGGAAAAATTATGAGAACAAGATCCAGCCACTGATTGATGCTTTGGGCGACCTGGCCGAACTTTGAGCAAGTAGGGCGCGCTCGATGGGCCGCAGTCGACCGTGACTTGCTGTCCCAGGTCGGTTGATCCTGTAGGCCAGCCTTTCAGATCGAGCGAACGCTTGCCCGTTTAGCAGCCTGCATTCATGCATCGAGAGTTGTTAGCTGCGTCGCCCGAAACGAAAAACCCGGCGGTTGGCCCGCCGGGTTCGATCTCAATCAGACTCGGTTTGTTAGAACGAGCGCTGGAAGCGGAGCATGCCGCCAATGCTGTCCTTGTCGTCGGCATTGGTCCAGTTGCGATCGAAGTCTTTTTCAAACTGACCGTCGTGGGCCCAATCGACTTCAGCCGTGATCGTGAAACCGGGAACGATATCGTAGGCGACGTTCGCAGCGACGCCGTAGTTCTTGTCGTCGTCAACCGATGCCTGGAGATTGAACGAGGTCTTCTCGTTGATGGTGTAGGTGCCACCGCCCCAGACTGCCCAGTTGCCGCCCCACTGCTTGTAGAAGTTGCGGTCGATGTTGTCGTCCGAACCGTAACCAGCCATGAGGAACAGTGTTAGGTTCTGTATCGGCGTAACGTCGACGCGAACCTTGCCGGCCCACTCTTCCCAGGTGCTGTCGTAGGCGGCGACGCCGGTGATCGAGCCCCAGCCCTGCGTGTATTTGAGACCGCCGACGACATACGGAACATAGCTGTCGATGGAATCATTGCCGCTGTTGCTGTCTTGGAACTCGCCAGGATCCGCATCGGCACTGCCCGAACCGGTTTCCAATGAAGCCACGGCCGAGAAGCCGTTGCCTGCATCGAAATAATACTGGACGACATTGGTGTCGAAGCCGCCGTAAGGAACCAGCGTATCTTGGATGACATTGCCGGCGTAGCCGATGAACGTATCGAAGGCCGATTCGTCCTTACCGACGCGCAGGCCACCGAGCTGGACCCAGGCGAAGTTCAGTGAAACCCCCGTGCCGTCGATGCCATTGTAGTTGTCATCAAGGTAATTATTGCGGTTACCCCAGTTGAAACGGGTCTCGGTGTAGGTCTTCAAGGTGCCGAGCTCGGTCTCCTGGCCGGTCCAGGTCTTCAGCGTAAAGCGGGCGTGCTTGTAGTAGGTATCTTGCGAGTCGCCGTCCTGCTGATCGGTAGTCTTTGCACCGTCGAATGAGCCAACGTCGCCGATGCCGATGTCATAGCGGACATAGCCGCCGATGCGCAGGCAGGTTTCGGTGCCGGGGATGTAGAAGTAGCCAGCGCCGTAGACGTCGCAGATCTTGACGTATTCAGCGGGTTCCGGCTCGGCGACGACGACGGCGTCGGCGGCGCGCGCACCGGAAACTGCGACCAGTGCCGCAGCGGAGCCGAGAAGAAGGCTCTTGATGTTCATTTTCTGACCTCCAGTCAAAAGTTAAAAAACGGGTCTGGGTATTCTTTGCTGAAGGACAGCGTTCCCTGCCCCATCCCCACTACCGAAAAAGATGCGCACCGCGCCGCTCCTTCAAACCCGACATTACCCATGAGACGGCGGCGTTCAACCACGATCATACCGGCAAAAGGTTTGTGTTGGCGCTATACCCCGGCGTTGTTGCACAAATGACACGATTTGGCCTCACTCCGAAAGCTCCCGTTAACCAACAGCCATTCGCAAGCCGTTGCAAACGGCGGATTCCGGCGATGGTCGGCCCGAAGTGTGACCATGGCCCGAGTCGCGAACCAGGGAATTGCCGCAGAATCGCCACATCGCTGGGCGGCGCTTTGGCGAAGGGTCGATTTTTCAAGGATAATAGCGCCAGCTTGTTGATTGTGCCGGCGCTTTTCTTTATCCACCGGCGCTACGGAGAGGTGGCCGAGTGGTCGAAGGCGCTCCCCTGCTAAGGGAGTAGAGGTCAAAAGCTTCTCGTGGGTTCGAATCCCATCCTCTCCGCCACCCTACGCCCTGCGGGCTTCGGGTGGCAGGCCACCCGGAACCGCATTTTGGGCGTAGGGTGTCGCCCGAAGCTACGAAGTAGCGTAGGGGGACTATGTGGTACGTCTATTTCCTGCAACTTCGTAACGGCGATGTCTACGTCGGGTCGACCAACGACCTTCGGCGCCGCTTCGAATCGCATCGATCAGGCTATGTGACTTCGACCAAGGCCTATCTGCCTGTAACTTTGAAGTCCTACATCGGGGTTGAAACCGAGGCCAACGCACGGCAACTCGAGCGATATTTCAAGACCGGTTCAGGCAAGGCCTTCGCCAGTAAGCGTTTTTGGCGGACAGGGCCTCACTGACGGCCTTAGGACTTATCTATTTGAAAATATAAATAAAAACAGCCGAACGAGCTGCTTTTTGCCGACCTCCGCCCTCGATTCTGACTGGAGGTCAGAAAATGAACATCAAGAGCCTGCTTCTCGGCTCCGCTGCGGCACTGATCGCAGTTTCCGGTGCGCGCGCCGCCGACGCCGTCGTCGTCGCCGAGCCGGAACCCGCTGAATACGTCAAGATCTGCGACGTCTACGGCGCTGGCTACTTCTACATCCCCGGCACCGAAATCTGCATGCGCATCGGCGGCTATGTCCGCTACGACATCTCGGCCGGCGATGCGGGCGCGTTCACTGGTGCCCGTTACCTCGACAACTCGGATCTTCTGGACGGCAGAATCGAAGAAAACGATGGTTATTACAAGCAGGCTCGCTTCACGCTGAGGACCTACACCGGCCAGGAAACCGAGATGGGCACCTTGAAGACCTACACCGAGACCCGCTTCAACTGGGGAACCGGTCATCATGACATCACGAATGATCAGGGGACTCTGGACCAAGGCGACGACATTACCTACAGCTTTTCCAGCTTTGGTAGCAGAGGCGTTTCGCTGAACTTCGCCTGGATCCAGCTCGGTGGTCTCCGCGTCGGTAAGGACGAAACGGCTTTCAACACGTTCACCGGCTACGCCGGCAACGTCATCAACGATACGCTGGTCCCCTACGGCGGCTTCGACACCAACGTCATCCAGTATTACTTCGATGCTGGCAACGGCTTCTCGGCCGTGGCGTCGTTGGAAACCGGTGAGGGCTTTTTCATTAACGGCGACAACGTCACCAATTTAAGCCTCAATCTCGGCCATGACTCCATCGACAGCTATGTTCCGTATGTCGTCGGCGGCGTGAAGTACACGCAGGGCTGGGGTTCGATCTCAGGCGTCGTTGCCTATGACAGCTCACTGGAAGAATGGACAGGCAAGGCTCGCCTGGACATCACGCCGATGCAGAACCTGACGCTGTTCCTGATGGCCGGCTATGGTTCGGACGACAATATCCCACGCAACTTCTACAAGCAGTGGGGCGGCAATTGGGCAGTCTGGGGTGGTGGTACCTACACCATCAACGAGAAGACCTCGTTCAACCTCCAGGCGGGGTATGACGAAGACGAGAATCTCGGCATCGCGGCCAACATCGCCTACGACATCGTCCCAGGCTTCACGATCACGGCCGAAGTCGACTACCTGCACGCCGGCAAGTTTGGCGACGCCGACTTCTACAACTGGACTGGTGCCGACGACGACAGCAACATCGGCGGTGTCCTCCGCTTCCAGCGCTCGTTCTAAGGGCTGGACTTAAAGCAAGTGAAATCCAGCCCGGGCGCTTTAACGCCCGGGCTGTTTTTGTTTTCGCGACTGGTAGCAAACAGAAGGAAAAGGGGGTTCGGTAGCTGAACAGGGTTGTGGAACGATGTCGTTGGGATCCGCCGCTGGCGGATGAAATCGACCGCAGCGCTTAAAACTCTTGAAAGGGCACCACCAAGCAGGTAGGTCTAGGCCTATCCACTCGGGGGTGTGGCGAATAATGACGAACGATGCGATTCAAGAGGGAGAACCCTCTGATCTTTTTTCGATGTTTTCTTCTCAGACTGCAAAGATAAAATATAGTTACAACAACATACGAGAAGTAAAGTCGCATAGGGTCGGAGAACTTTTTTCAGCATACCGGGACATACTTTGGGATGATGGGCGGCACAAATACAATGTCAGCTCCTTCATCGGCGAAATAGATGAGATTCTCCTTGGGGAGCGTTTCAGCGCCTTCGACCAAAGCACCCTCGACAACCTTATCGGCACCTTGCGCCAGCGCGGCAACAGCAACGCAACCATCAACCGGAAGATGGCTGCCCTCAGCAAACTGCTGCGCAAGGCTCACAAGATGGGGGATATCCACAGCCTGCCCGAGTTCCGCCGCCAGAAAGAGCGGGCGGGACGGATTCGTTTCCTCGAAAGGGACGAGGAGGCCCGGCTGTTTGCCGCCATCAAAAGCCGCAGCGAGGACGCTTATCGGCTTTCCGTCTTTCTCGTCGATACCGGCTGCCGCCTCGGCGAAGCGCTGGGGCTGATCTGGAACGATATCCAGGAGCACCGCGTCAGTTTCTGGATCACCAAGTCCGGCCGCAGCCGCACCATCCCGATGACCGAGCGGGTAAAAGAGGTGATCAAGCTGCCGACCACCGAGGGTCGCCGGCCCAAGGGCCCGTTCACCAAGCTCAGCCAGGCGCAGTTTCGGGCCATCTGGAACGATGCCAAGGCCGAGGTCGGGCTTGGCGCCGACGATCAGGTCGTGCCGCACATATTGCGCCATACTTGTGCCTCGCGTCTCGTCCAGGGCGGCATCGACATCAGGCGCGTGCAGATGTGGCTCGGCCATCAGACGCTGTCGATGACCATGCGCTACGCCCATCTGGCCACCAACGATCTCGACGGCTGCGTCACCGTGCTGGAAACGCCGCGGTCCGGTGGCGCGGACAGCGGCGGCGCAAGTCCTTTGTCTGCTCCACCTTCGGCAAGGCGGGAACCAAAAAGCGAGCCGGCCGCAAGCAAGGCACCAAAGCCCGCGAAGAGAAGCGCCAAATCCTGACGGTTTGGGTGGATCTGGCGTAAGTCGGTCGATCTGACAACGGATTGCAGGCCAATACATCAAGTCGGCGCTGCCCCTCACCCTTACCCTCTCCCCGTGAAAAAACGGGGAGAGGGGAGTTCGTCAGCGTTGCGGCCGTCTGTCCTTCTCCCGTCACTACACGGGGAGAAGGTGCCAGCAGGCGGATGAGGGGCGGCGCCGACATCCAACAATTATTCTCCGGGACGCCAGCAGAGCTGTTAATCGCTGCCAGAATGCTTCACAGGTACAAGATAAGGCAGAGAGTTACTTAAACTTACCGTGGTTTTACTTCCAACCGCTCCGCCGCTCCACCCGATCGAAAAAACCAGCGATCCTGCCCGGCAGGATCCCGGACTCCAAAAACGGTGCATGCCCCTGGCCGTCAGCGGTGATCGTCTCGATATCGGTATGGCGCGTCCGCATCTGCTCGAGCGTTTCGGCGGACAGCAGCTTCGAGTTGGCGCCGCGTATGACGAGCATTGGGATGGCCGCCAGCGCGTCGAACTGTGGCCAAAGATCGGGCATCGGCCGGCTGGGATCGAGGCCCGCCAGCGTATCGACCAGTTTCGGATCGAAATCGGGCAGAAATCCCTCCTCGGTCTCGCGGTAGAGGGCTGACGCCATCCGCTCCCAATCCGCATCGGTCAGCGCCGCAAAATCGGCGCCATGGGTGCTGCGCAGGCCGCGGACCACCTCTGCGTACGCCTTCGGCCTGGGCGCGGGGTCGAGATAGGAGCGGATATGGGCGAGCCCTTGCGTCTCGATCACCGGGCCGATGTCGTTGAGGACGACGGCCTTCAGCACGGCCGGCCGCATCGCCCCGAGCACATGGATGATCAGTCCGCCGCGCGACGTGCCGATGAAGGCAGCCTCCTCGATGCTCAGCGCCGCCAGCCCGGCGAGAATATCGCCAGCTTCGATGCCGATATTGTAATGGCCGATATCGGCATCGTAGGCGGACTGCCCGCGCCCGCGATAGTCGAAAGCGACGACCTTGCGCTTCGCCTGCGTCGACAGATAAAGCGCCAGCTCGTGAAAATCACGGCAATTGCGGGTCAGGGCGGGCAGGCAAACGACTGGCCAGCGGCCGGAATTCGCTTCGCCGTAGATGCGGGCGTGCAGGGACAGCCCGTCCGGCGCGGCGTAGAAGAAATCGGAGAAACCCTGCTCGGTTGCCATGTGGACTCCGTTCCTCTCGCTGCTGGCTTGTTTCAACTGCTACAGGCGAGGGGCCGGTAGGGTCAAATAGGGGAGGCGCCGAAGTTGCAGGGTCCCTCAAGGGGGAGATTGGCTGTCATCGTCGCTTTCGCCAAGTTTCGTCGGATGCAGAAAGGCACTGTCCACGAAGCTGCCGATCTCCCCCTGGTGGGACCCTTGGGGAGATGTCCGGCAGGACAGGGCGGGCCGCTGTCCGCCAACTCGACGTCCGGAACTTTCAAAGCCTGAAACAAAAACCCGCCTCGTTGGGCGGGTCGTCGGTGCGAATCAGCACCACATTTAAATTAGTAGCATAGCTGCCGGCACAAAGCAAGAACAAAATACGCTGTGACCGGCAAACCTGGCTTGAAGCCCGGCCGTCACCCCCGGCCGTTCACCAGATCCCCGACAATGTCGTACTTGCCGGAGATACGCATCTTGTAGACCTCATAATTCTCCATCACGCGCTGGACGTAACTTCTTGTTTCCGTATAGGGAATCCGCTCGATCCAGTCGACGACGGCATCGACGTCCTTGCCGCGCGGATCGCCGTATTTCGCCACCCACTGGGCGGCGCGGGCGGGGCCGGCATTGTAGCCGGCGAAGGTCAGCACGTAGGAGCCGTCGAAACGGCCGAGTTGCTCGCCGAGAAAGGCAGCGCCCAGCGTTGCATTGTAGCCGGCATCGGTGGTTAGCCGGGCCTGAGAAAATGTCATGCCGGCCTTCTTCGCCAATTGCTTGGCGGTGCCTGGCATTAGTTGCAGCAGTCCGCGCGCGCCGGCGCTGGAGATTGCGCCGATGTTGAACTCGCTTTCCTGGCGGGCAATCGCATAGGCCAGCGCCTTGCCCGAGCCGGAGATGTTTGCGGTGTCGGGAATGACGCCGAGCGGATGCGACAGCGCGCCGACATCGATGCCGCGGGCGCCGGCGATCTTGCCGATCTTCAGCGCCATGAAATGGTTGCCTTGTCTTTCCGCCAACACCGCAAGCAGCGCCAGTTCGCCGGGGTTGTTCAGCTGCCCGGCGAGGTCGCGGTAGAGCGTCTCGGCATAGCGGTCATAGCCGGCCTCCTGCAGCCGCTTGATGGCGCGGACCGCCTCGCGGGTGGCGAAATTCTGGCGGTCGGCGGCACTTGGCTGTGGGTAGACGATGTTGAGGGTCTGCCGGCCGACGCGCTCGCCGGCGAGCTGGCCGTAAAAGGTCGTGCCGTAGCTTGCGGCGCGGCTGAAATAATCCTTGGCATTGCCGGGGCCGCCGACTTCGGCGGCGCGGCCGAGCCAATAATAGGCGCGCGACAGCGACATCGGCCCTTGGGCGAGCTCCGCGATTCGCGCAAAATGCTTGGCGGCGATGCTCGGGTCGTTGAGGCCGCGCAGCGCGTACCAGCCTGCATGGAATTCCGCCTCGGCAGCATTGGCGGGACTTTCGGCGGCATGCGCGGCGACTATTCTGTAGGCGGTCTTCATGTCGCCCTGGTCGACCAGCTCGCGCGACAGCACCCGGCGCTCGACCCACCAGGCGTCCGGATCGACCAGAGCGTCGCGGTCGCCCGGCGCCTTCATCACCAGCGCGGCGGCGTCGGAAAATTTCTGCTGCTTGCGCAGATATTCGGCTTCGGCAAAGAGATAGCCGGCCGCCCGCTGCGCTGCCGGCACCGCCTTCAGCAGCTTGGCCGCGTTCTTGTCGCCTTTGGTGACTGCCGCCCAGGCATCGGCCAATTGCTGGGCGCGGGCGAGACCGGCGACGCGCAGCGCCGAAGCGACCCGGTCGGCATAAAACATCCGCTCCATGCGGAAGCGATGGTCGGCGGCCGGAATCAGCGCACCGAACTCGCGAATGACCGCCGCCTCGTCCCTGGCTTCGAGCTTTTCGGTCCGCCAGAATGGCGACAGCACCGAGCGCGCCGCCTTGGTATCGCCCAGTGCTAGATAGGAGCGGGCTAGGATCACCACGCCCTCGAAGGTCAGCGGCTGGCTGCCGTCGAACGCCCGCACCACGATCTGCGGCGTGGGGTTCTCCCGATAGAGCGCGCGCTCGCTGTTCTTGCGCAAGGCGATTGTACCCGGCCAGTTCGGCAGCATCTTTGCCGCATCGGCGATGTCGCCGCTCGGCACCTGGTCGCCGCCATAGAGCGCGATCGCCCAGGCAAGGATGTGCCGGTCGAGCGACTTGGCCGGCAGCGCTTCGCGCACCTGGCGCGCGCGCGCAATGTCGTTTGCCGCCAGCGCATCGAGACCGCTCTTCAGCACCGCGACGCTCGCGGACGGGGACTGCTGCACCGCATCGTTCTGCGGCTCGGTCATCGGAATCGCCGACGTAACCTGCACATCGACGCTGCTGCCGATCGCCGCGCCGGGAATCAGGGCGACGATCGCGCCGATAAGCGCGAAAAGATGAGGCCGCCTGATCGGCATGGATTTGGTCATCCCCGTTCTTCGACGCTACAACAGACACAGATGAATTGAAGCTTACTCGTCTGTGATGAAGGGCCCGTAAAGAAAACCTTCTCGAGGTCATTCGAATTGCAATTGCTGGCGCAATGCTTGCCGCGCAACAATGTCGAGACTATGGTGCGCCGCTTCGCTTTCGGCTAGAAGGCGCGCACGACAAACCCGAAAGTCCCCAAGGAGTTGGACGACATGCTGAGAGGCTCGCTGACCGCGCTCGTCACACCGTTCGAAAAGAGCGGCCGTTTCGACGAGAAAGCCTTTCGCGCCTTCATCGCCTGGCAGATCGCCGAGGGCACGACGGGCGTGGTCCCGGTCGGCACCACCGGCGAGTCGCCGACGCTGTCGCATGACGAGCACCGCCAAGTCGTCAAGGTCTGCATCGAAGTCGCCAAGGGCCGGGTTCCTATCGTCGCCGGCGCCGGCTCCAACAACACCGAAGAGGCGGTCGGCCTGGTCCAGTATGCCGAGAAGGTGGGCGCCGACGCGGCCCTTGTCGTCACGCCCTATTACAACAGGCCGACGCAGCGCGGCCTCTATGCGCATTTCGCCGCCGTCGCCAAGGCGACCAGCCTGCCGATCATCATCTACAACATTCCACCGCGCTCGGTGGTCGACATGAGCCCGGAGACGATGGGGCAATTGGTGCACGACTTCAAGAACATCGTCGGCGTCAAGGATGCCACCGGCAAGGTCGAGCGGGTTTCGGAGCAGCGCGCTACCTGCGGCAAGGACTTCATCCAGCTCTCCGGCGAAGACGCCTCGGCCCTCGGCTTCAACGCGCATGGCGGCGTCGGCTGCATCTCGGTGACGGCAAATGTCGCGCCCAGGCTCTGCGCCGAATTCCAGGAGGCGACGCTTTCCGGCGATAGCGCCAAGGCGCTCGACCTGCAGGACCGTCTGTTGCCACTGCACAAGGCGATTTTCCTGGAACCCGGCGTTTCCGGCGCGAAATATGCGCTGTCGAAGCTGGGCAAGGTCGAGAACGTGCTGCGCTCGCCGCTAATGACGGTCGAGCCGTCGACCGCCGAGAAGATCGACGCGGCGATGAAGCACGCCGGCTTGATAAATTAGGGATGAGGCGCCACCTCTCCGCATCATGAATCAAGTCAGAAAAGCCGATCCCAACAACAAGACCGTTGCGGAAAACCGCAAGGCGCGGTTTTCCTATGAGGTGCTCGACACGATCGAGGCCGGCCTGGTGCTGACCGGTACGGAAGTGAAGTCGCTGCGTCAGGGCCAGGCCAATATCCAGGACAGCTATGCCTCGGTCGAGGGCGGCGAGATCTGGCTGATCAACTCCTATTTGCCGGAATATCTGCAAGCCAACCGCTTCAACCACGAGCCGCGCCGCCGCCGCAAACTCCTGCTCAACAAGCGCGAGATGGCCAAGCTGTCGCAGAGCGTCGACCGCGAAGGCATGACGCTGGTGCCGCTGAAGATCTATTTCAACGACCAAGGGCGGGCGAAGGTGCTGCTCGCCGTCGGCCGCGGCAAGAAGCTGCACGACAAGCGCGAGACCGAAAAGCAGCGCGACTGGTCGCGCGAGAAGGGCCGGCTGCTGAAAGAGCGAGGGTGAGCAGAGGTCCGCGAACCGGACGAAAAGCCAACGATTTGGCTTTTCGAGCGACGAACGCCCGGAGCCATAGCGGAGGGCAGGGCGGACCAATAGGGATAGGTCTCGTTTGAAAAACCGGATCGTCTCATGGGGCGCGGCCGGTCTGCTCCTGGTGGGCCTCGTCCTGGCCGGCGGCTATACCTACTTCCAGACATTTTCTCCGGATCGCGGCAAATATCCGGTCAGGGGCATCGACGTTTCCCATCATCAGCGGCAGATCGACTGGCGGCGTGTTGCAGCCGACGATGTCGCCTTCGCCGTTATCAAGGCAACGGAAGGCGGCGACCATGTCGACGATGCCTTCGCCGCCAATTTGGGTGCGGCCCGCGCCGCCGGCCTTGCCGTCGGCGCCTATCACTTCTTCACCTTCTGCAGGCCGGGTGCCGATCAGGCACGCAACTTCATCTCGGTGGTGCCGCGCGATCAGCCTTTGCTGCCGCCGGTGGTAGACATCGAGTTCGGCGGCAATTGCCCGCAGCGGCCAACTCCCGAACAGCTGAGCGCCGAACTCTCAGCCTTCCTCGGCCCGGTCGAAGCAGCGTTCGGCAAGACGGCGATCCTCTATGTGACCGACGAGGCCGCGCAAGCCTATGCCGGGCAGGTAGCCGGCCGCCCGCGCTGGCTGCGTTCGCTGGCGCTGCGGCCAGGCCATGACGACTGGATTTACTGGCAGTACCACAACCGGGGCCGCGTCGACGGCATCAGCGGCGACGTCGACCTGAATGTTCTCCAAGGCGGGCCGGCGACGCTGGCCGCGTTGTTTGCCGCAGCGCCTGAAGCGACGGCGTCGGATTGACGCTATTCCTGTCCAGCGAGAGCACCCTCAGTGGGCGATGACGGGAACGACGAAGCCTTCGCCAAGGTGGCTATTCATATCGCAGGCGGCGCCGTGCTAAGTACATTTGATGCCGGAGCGCCCTTCATCAGCCAATGACAGCAACGCCCCGCCTGCTGCGACGGACGGTGGGGATCCCCGCCTGGCGTTTGTCTATGCGGAGGCGGTGCGTGGCCTCCAACACCAGCAGGGCGTGGTTGAAAGTCTCAATACGCGCGCTGGAAATCTGATTTTTGCAACTGCGTTCGCGAGTTCTCTCCTTGGAGGCAGGGCGCTCCTGGATGGCATAGGGCCTTGGGACTGGCTGGCGCTGACATTGCTTTTTCTTATCGGACTGCTGGTCGCGATTATGGTGTGGCCATATTATAACTATACGTTCCGTTTCGATCCCGAGAAGCTGCTCCAGGATTTCGTCGATCAGCATCCTCCCGCAACCATGGATGGGATGCACCGAGCGCTTGCGCTGCGCATCAAATCCGACATGGCCAGCAATTGGCGGATCATCCAACGCCTGCGCGTCGCGCTGCAGCTTGCACTGTTACTATGGTTGCTGGATCTCTTGGCCTGGTTGTTCGCGATCACCCGAATCTAGGGCTTGTGCGCCGGCGGGCGTCGTCCGGCTCTCAGTCTTCAGAAAAGCTTCTATCTGACTGAAAACGTTGACGAACATGGCTTGCGTCAGTACGCCCGTATTGGTGTTGTAGCGCGAGCAATGATAGCTGGAAAACAGCGCGATGCCATTGGCCTGCTGCTGCCCACCATGCTGGAACGGATAGGCGGCGACGCGCTGGCCGAGCGCCCGCACGGTCGACTGGTGCGCGATCGAGCCCAGCGCCAGCACGGCGCGCAGGTTTGGAAATCGGGCGATCGTCGGTACCAGGAACGTCCGGCAGGTGGCTATCTCGGCACCAACCGGCTTGTTCTCCGGCGGCACGCAGCGCACCGCATTGGTAATCGCCGTACCGACAAGCTCCAGCCCGTCATCTGGTCGCGCTTTGAATTCGCCGCGCGCAAAGCCGTGCGCGATCAGCGTATTGTAGAGCAGATCACCGGCAAAATCGCCGGTGAAGGGGCGCCCCGTCCGGTTCGCGCCGCGGAGGCCAGGCGCCAGCCCGACGATCAGCAAGCGCACCGCATCCTCGCCTTCCGGCGGCAAAAAGGTCGGCACTGGCGCGTTGAACCAGGACGGCTCGCGCTGCCGCCACTCGGCGATGAAGTCGTGCAGCCGCGGACAAAGCGGGCAGTCGCGATCGGGTTCGGGAGAGGCGGCCAGGGGCGCGGTCAAGGCAACGACCGTCAATAGTCTTCCTCGTCGACTTCGGCCGGCTCGGACCGGCGTACCGGCCGCTCCGACGGATCGCGGCCGACTTCATTCTTGAGCGCCATCAAGTCGATGAAATGGTCGGCCTGGCGGCGCAGGTCATCGGAGATCATCGGCGGCTGCGATGCCATGGTCGAGACGATCGAGACCTTGCGCCCACGCCGCTGCAGCGCCTCGACCAGCGTGCGGAAATCGCCGTCACCTGAGAAGATGACATAATGGTCGACGACATCGGCGAGCTCGAGCGCATCGACGGTCAGCTCGATATCCATATTGCCCTTGATCTTGCGGCGGCCGGTCGAGTCGGTGAATTCCTTGGCTGGCTTGGTCACCACCTTGAAGCCGTTATAATCTAGCCAGTCGATCAGCGGCCGAATCGAGGAGTATTCCTGATCCTCGACCAGCGCGGTGTAGTAATAAGCGCGCAGCAGATAGCCGCGTTTCTGGAAGCTCGACAGAAGTTTGCGGTAGTCGATGTCAAAGCCCAGCGCGCGCGAGGTGGCGTAGAGATTGGCACCGTCGATAAAGAGAGCGATTTTTTCACGAGGATCGAACATGGAAAAATGTCCTTTTTCGAAATAAGCGGTCGTCTAAATGCGTGGCGACTATCGGCCGGTCTGATAATAGACCTGTTGGCCTTCATCGTTCGAGATAACGCCAGTTTTACGGCAATCCAAGGCACCATGCGGCACCGCAAGCAATTGTGATCGGCGCTGCGTCGTCGCAGGCGGCCCGCGTCAGAGCTGGGCACCGCCATAAAAGCTTGTATTTTGGCGGCGTTCGGGTTATGGACCGCGCCTGTTTTCCATCAAATCCAGGCATGAAAGGGGCAACTCATGGCCCGCGTAACCGTTGAAGATTGCATCGACAAGGTCGACAACCGCTTCGAGCTGGTGCTCCTGGCCGGCCACCGCGCCCGTCAAATCAGCCAGGGCGCGCAGATTACCGTACCTCGCGACAACGACAAGAATCCGGTCGTTGCGCTCCGCGAAATCGCCGACGAGACGCTATCGCCGGACGACCTCAAGGAAGATCTCATCCATTCGCTGCAGAAGCATGTCGAGGTCGACGAGCCGGAAGCCGATGGCGAGGCGATTGCCGACCAGACCGGCAGCACTGTTGCGGCCACCGATGCCGACGACGCCGAGGACAACGTCACCTTCGATCGCATGACCGAAGAAGACCTGTTGGCCGGCATCGAAGGGCTGGTACCGCCGGAAAAAAGCGACGATTATTGATCTTAGCAACAACTGCCGACACTTTCGCGTCGGCAGTTTCGTGGCTATCTATGACATGCGCCGTACGCCAGTGCGGCGCATGATTCATTTCAGCATTGCGAGATCCCGCCATGATGCGTCAGTATGAGCTTGTCGAGCGCGTCCAGCGCTACAAGCCTGACGTCAACGAGGCGCTGCTCAACAAGGCCTATGTCTACGCCATGCAGAAGCATGGCCACCAGAAGCGCGCCTCCGGCGATCCCTATTTCTCGCATCCGCTCGAAGTCGCCGCCATCCTCACCGAAATGCACATGGACGAGGCGACGATTGCCGTTGCCTTGCTGCACGACACGATCGAGGACACCACGGCGACCAGGGCCGAGATCGACGAATTGTTCGGTCCGGAAATGGGCAAGCTGGTCGAAGGACTGACCAAGCTGAAGAAGCTCGACCTCGTCTCGAAGAAGGCCGAGCAGGCGGAGAACCTGCGCAAGCTGTTGCTGGCGATCTCGGAAGACGTGCGCGTGCTTCTGGTCAAGCTCGCCGACCGCCTGCACAATATGCGCACCCTCGACCATGTGCCGGAAGCCAAGCGCCTGCGCATTGCCGAAGAGACGATGGACATCTACGCGCCGCTGGCCGGCCGCATGGGCATGCAAGGCATGCGCGAGGAGTTGGAGGAGATCGCCTTCCGCTTCATCAATCCCGAAGCCTACCGCGCCGTCACCGCGCGCCTCGTCGAAATTTTCGAGCGCAACAAGGGCGTGCTGTCCGAGATCGAGAAGGCACTGTCCACACTGTTCGACAAATATTCGATCAAGGCCGAGGTCAAGAGCCGGCAGAAGAAGCCGTGGTCGGTGTTCCGCAAGATGGAAGCCAAGGCGCTGTCGTTCGAGCAACTGTCCGACATTTTCGGCTTCCGCGTCGTTGTCGAGACGGTCGAGGACTGCTATCGCGCGCTCGGCGCCATCCACACCACCTGGTCGATGGTGCCCGGACGCTTCAAGGACTATATCTCGACACCGAAGCAGAACGACTACCGCTCGATCCACACCACCATCGTCGGCCCGTCGCGCCAGCGCGTCGAATTGCAGATCCGCACCTACCAGATGAACAAGATCGCTGAATACGGTGTCGCCGCTCATTCGATCTATAAAGATACCGGCGGCAAGATGAATGGTGCCGTCCATGCGATCTCGAAGGAGACCAATGCCTATGCCTGGCTGCGGCGCACCATCGAGCAGCTTGCCGAAGGCGACAATCCCGAGGACTTCCTCGAAAACACCAAGCTGGAACTGTTTCAGGACCAGGTGTTCTGCTTTACGCCGAAAGGCATGCTGATCGCGCTGCCGCGCGGCGCCACGCCGATTGACTTTGCCTATGCCGTCCACACCGATGTCGGCGACACTTGCGTCGGCGCCAAGGTCAATGGCCGCATCATGCCGCTGATGACGGAGCTGAAGAACGGCGACGAGGTCGAGATCATCCGCTCGAAGGCGCAGGTGCCGCCGGCGGCGTGGGAATCGGTGGTCGTTACCGGCAAGGCGCGCTCGGCCATCCGCCGTGCCACCAAGAACGCTATCCGCAAGCAATATTCGGGTCTCGGTATCCGCATTCTGGAGCGCGCCTTCGAACGGTCCGGCAAGACCTTCACCAAGGAAAACCTGAAGCCGGTGCTGCACCGGCTGGCGCGCAAGGACATCGAGGATGTGCTGGCCTCGGTCGGCCGTGGCGAACTCGCCTCCAGCGACGTCATGAAGGCGGTATTTCCTGACTACAAGGACGAGCGCGTCACGCTGGTCGCGCCCAAGCAGCGCGAGGAGGGCTGGTCGAAGATCCGCAACGCCGCCGGCATGCTGTTCCAGATTCCGGGCCGCGCCGCACGCAAGGACAAGAACCAGCCGCGTGACGATGCGGTGCCGATCCGCGGCGTGCGCGGCGATCTGCCGGTGCGCTTCGCGCCGGAGGGGGCAGTGCCCGGCGACCGCATCGTCGGCATCGTGCAGCCGGGAACCGGCATCACCATCTATCCGATCCAGTCGCCGGCGTTGCAGGCCTTTGACGACCAGCCTGAGCGCTGGATCGACGTGCGCTGGGATATTGACGAGCGCACCAAGGAGCGGTTCCCGGCGCGTGTCTCGGTCACCGCCATCAACGCACCGGGTTCGCTGGCCGACATTGCGCAGGTCGTCGCATCCAACGACGCCAACATCCACACCTTGTCGATGGTGCGCACCGCGCCCGATTTCACCGAAATGCTGATTGATCTCGAAGTGTGGGATCTGAAGCACTTGAACCGGCTGCTGTCGCAGCTAAAGGACAATTCGAGCGTCAGCGACGCGCGACGCGTGAATGGGTGAATAGTGAATAGTGAATAGTGAATAGTGAAAGAGGGTGCTCTCACTACTCACTACTCACTACTCACTACTCACTACCATTCACCATTCACCATGGGCATGGAGCGAACGATGAACACCGATGAAGTGCTGGGCATTTTCCGCGAGGCCGGCGCCGTTCTCGAAGGGCATTTCATCCTGACGTCCGGCCTGCGCAGCCCGGTCTTTTTGCAAAAGGCGCGCGTTTTCATGCATGCCGACAAGACCGAGCGCTTGTGCAAGGCGCTGGCCGAAAAGATCCGCGCTGGCGTTCCCGGCAGGATCGACTATGTCGTCGGCCCAGCGATCGGCGGGCTGATCCCGGCCTATGAGACCTCGCGCCATCTTGGTGCGCCGGCGATCTGGGTCGAGCGGGAAGGGGGCGAATTCAGGCTCCGCCGTTTCGAAATCGCCAAGGGGTCGCGCGTTGTCATTGTCGAGGACATCGTCACCACCGGCCTGTCGATCCGCGAGACCATCGACTGCCTGCGCGGCCTTGGCGCCGAAGTCGTTGCCGCTGCATGCATTATCGACCGCTCGGCCGGCAAGACCGATGTCGGCGTGCCGCTGATCGCGCTCGCCGAATACGAGGTTCCGGCCTATCCGGCCGACAGGCTGCCGCCCGAGCTTGCCGCCATACCGGCGATCAAGCCGGGCAGCCGCAATTTTTAACGGAGCCGCCGCCGTGATCACCGGCATCGATCATTTCGTGCTGACAGTTCGTTCGGTAGACGATAGCTGCGCCTTCTATCAGCGCGTGCTTGGCTTCAAGCGCCTCGACGAGCCGGACCGACCAACGGCGCTGCTGTTTGGAACGCAAAAGATCAATGTGCATGAGGTCGGGCGCACCTTCGAGCCGAAGGCCAAGGCGCCGACTCCCGGCTCTGGGGATTTCTGTCTCGTTGCCGCCCGGCCGCTCACCGAGATATGCGCCAGCCTCGCGGCCAACGGCGTAGCCATAGAGGTCGGCCCGGTCGAGCGTATCGGCGCCCGTGGCCCGATGATGTCGGTCTATTTCCGTGACCCGGACAGCAACCTCGTCGAGGTCAGCGAGTATCGTTCCTGAGTGGCGCTCCTCAAATTCGCCGCGATCATGCCCTGTTCAGAATGGCGATACCCAAGGCTGCCGCAAGTGGCGACCGAGCGGATGCCGTCGGCCTCGTTGTTCTTCGGCTAGCACATCGCTATATCAAAGTCGTAGTTGCCTTTTCGGTGACCGCAAAGCGCAGCATAGGGCTGTCGCGCCCCGGCTGGGAAAAGCCGGCGCGAAGCCATTGATGGAACTAGGAACAGGAACAGAGTGCTTTTTCGACGGCGCAAGCCTGATGGTTTTTTCGAGCGGGTGCGTACTTATTTGTGGCCGCGCCGCTCGTTCTCGCGCTCGCTGCGGTATTTTTCCAAGCGCATCCTGCGGCTTAGGGCCACGCCGCATGCCGTGGCCGCCGGTGTTGCGGCGGGCGTATTCGCGTCTTTTTTCCCGCTTGGCTTCCACTTCATCATTGCCGCCATGCTGTGCTGGCTGATCGCCGGCAATCTGGTCGCGGCAGCACTCGGCACGGTCTTCGGCAATCCCCTGACGTTTCCGCTGCTATGGGCCGCCTCCTGGGAGGTCGGCAAGCTGATCCTGCATGAACACCTGCCGGCGCATGGCCCACCCGCGCATCTCGGCGACATGCTGCATAATCTTTCCTTTGCGCAGTTGTGGGGACCGGTGCTTAAGCCGATGACCATTGGCGCAATACCGCTTGGCTTGGTTTTCGGCCTGCTGTTTTACGGCATTACCCGCTGGGGTATGGTCACTTTCCACGAGCAGCGCCGCAAGCGTCTGGCCGAAAGAGCCGCAAAGGCTGGAAAAACCGGGCCGGAAGTTCCTGCCGAATGATTATCGGTATCGGCAGCGACCTCATCGACATCAGACGCATTGAGAAGTCGCTGGAACGTCATGGCCAGCGCTTCATCCAACGCATCTACACCGAGATCGAACAGGCGCGCTCCGAAAACCGCGCGGCGCGTGCGGCCTCCTATGCCAAGCGTTTCGCTGCCAAGGAGGCCTGCGCCAAGGCATTGGGCACCGGTCTGGCGCAGGGTGTGTTCTGGCGCGACATGGGCGTCGTCAACCTGGCCAGCGGCAAGCCGACCATGGCGCTGACCAACGGGGCGGCAGCGCGGCTGGACGAAATCCTGCCTGAAGGGCACCGCGCCGTGATCCACCTCACCATCACCGATGATTTTCCGCTCGCTCAAGCCTTTGTGATCATTGAAGCGTTGCCGGTCGAAGAAGCGCCACATTGATTGCATCTGACGACCGGCATGACGTTGCCCAGCGCGCGCCGAGACTCTATACCATCCAACGCACAATCGAGGACGACATGAGCGTGGCTGAAAAAACCCAGAAGAAATCCGGCGGACTTGGTGAAACCGTCAGCGTCATCGTCCAGGCCCTGCTGCTTGCGCTGGTCATCCGCACGCTCCTGTTCCAGCCGTTCTCGATCCCGTCCGGTTCGATGCGGCCGACTTTGCTCGAAGGCGACTATCTCTTCGTCACCAAATGGTCTTACGGCTTCTCCCGCTACTCGCTGCCGTTCGGGCCGAACATCTTTTCGGGCCGCATCTGGGGCTCCGAGCCGAAGCGCGGCGACGTGGTGGTGTTCAAGTTTCCGCCGGACCCTTCCGTCGACTACATCAAGCGCGTCGTCGGCCTGCCGGGCGACAAGATCCAGGTCAAGGATGGCCAGCTCTTCATCAACGACGTCGCTGTGCCACGCGTCAAGGTCGGGCAGATCGACAACCACGACATCACCGAGGAGAACGGGCCGGTCGATGTCTATCGCGAGACGCTGCCGAACGGCGTCACCTACGACACGCTCGACCTGACACAGGCTTCGATCGGCGACAACACCAAAGAGTTCAAGGTGCCGCCCGGTCACTATTTCATGATGGGCGACAATCGCGACAACTCGTCCGACAGCCGCTTCACCGTCGGCTTCGTGCCGGAAGAGAATTTGGTCGGCCGCGCCAACCTCATCTTCTTCTCGATCGGCGGCAGCGCCAGCCCGCTCGAAATCTGGAAATGGCCGTCGCAGATGCGCGCCTCGCGCCTGTTCCATTTCGTCAATTAGGACCATGGCGGCGACAAAACGGCTGACCGCCGATGCGCTCGCCGAGGCGCTCAAGGAGCGCACCGGCCACAGTTTTGGCGACCACCAACGCCTGCAGCGGGCGCTGACCCATGCCAGCGCTCGCGGCAGTCATGCCGGCATCGACTACGAACGCTTCGAATTCCTGGGCGACCGCGTTCTCGGCCTTGTCGTTGCCGATATGCTGCTGGCGGCATTTCCCGACGCTGCCGAGGGTGAGCTGTCGCTCAGATTGAACGCCCTGGTCAACGCCGAGGCCCTGGCGGAAATCGCCGAGGAGATCGGCCTGCCGGAACTCATTCGCGCCGGTTCGGACGTACGCGGCCTCGATGGGCGCAAGCGCGTCAATCTGCGCGCCGACGCACTGGAATCGCTCATCGCCGTGCTCTATCTCGACGGCGGGTTGGAAGCGGCCCGTGCCTTCATCCACAGGTACTGGCAACCGCGCTCACAAGCCATCGACGCCGCCCGCCGCGATGCGAAGACCGAACTTCAGGAATGGGCGCATCAGGCGGCAGGCGCGGTGCCGGTTTACATAATCGACAGCCGCGAGGGACCGGACCACGATCCGCTGTTCACCGTCAGCGTCAAGGTCGGCGCCTATCCGCCAGCGACCGGCAGCGGGCGCTCCAAGCGCGAGGCAGAGCAGGCGGCAGCCGCGGCACTTCTGCAGCGGGAAGGCGTCTGGCTCAATCAAGGGAGTGCCGCATGACCGCCACCGAAGCTCCGGCAACAGAAGCTCCCGCTACCCGCTCCGGCTTCGTCGCGCTGATCGGCGCGCCCAATGCCGGGAAATCGACGCTGGTCAACCAATTGGTCGGCGCCAAGGTATCGATCGTGACGCACAAGGTGCAGACCACGCGCGCCATCGTGCGCGGCATTGCCACCCACAACGACGCGCAGATCGTCTTCGTCGACACGCCGGGCATATTCAAGCCGAAGCGCCGGCTGGACACCGCGATGGTGACCACAGCCTGGGGCGGTGCCAAGGACGCCGATATCGTGCTGCTCTTGATCGATGCCGAGCGCGGCATCCGGGGCGATGCCGACGCCATCCTCGAGCGGCTGAAGGATGTCCGGCAGCCGATGGTGTTGATCCTCAACAAGGTCGATCGGGTCAAGCACGAGACGTTGCTGGCATTGTCGGCGGCAGCCAACGAAAGGGTGCCGTTCAAGCGCACCTTCATGGTTTCGGCGCTGACCGGGTCCGGCTGCAAGGACCTGCTCGACTATCTCGCCGAGACCTTGCCGGCCGGACCTTGGTACTACCCGGAAGACCAGATCTCTGACCTGCCGATGCGCCAACTCGCGGCCGAGATCACCCGCGAAAAGCTCTATCTCAGGCTGCATCAGGAACTGCCCTATTCCTCCCACATCGAGACCGAGAAATGGGAAGAGAAGAAGGACGGCTCGGTGCGCATCGACCAGACCATCTATGTCGAGCGCGACAGCCAGAAGAAGATCGTGCTCGGTCATAAGGGCGAGACGATCCGCGCCATCGGCCAGGCCGCGCGCATGGAAATATCAGGCATACTCGAGCAGAAGGTGCACCTCTTCCTGTTCGTCAAAGTGCGCGAGAACTGGGGCGACGATCCCGAGCGCTACCGTGAAATGGGGCTCGAATTTCCGCACTGAGCCTGTTTGGGCGATCCGCCGAGCGGCCTGTTGGCCGCCGCCTCAGGATTACCCAAGTGCCAGCGACACGCCGTCGGCAAGATGTTCGGCATCGGAGGCGTTTTCGAAGGGGATGCCCGTTCTTGCATAGTCGAGCGGCGAGAAATTGGAGCCGTCGGCGCTGATCAGCGCAGCCTGGCGCCTTGCCGCCTGCATCTCGCCCAGCTGAGCGTAACAGGCGGCAAGCCGGGTGCGGATCCATGGCCTCGGTCGCGTCGCCAGCTCCAGCGCCTCGGCAGCCGTGCGGTATTCGCCCAGCATGTATAGCGCGAGCGCGCGATCGTACTGATACCAATGAGGGTCCAGCGGGTTGATGCGGATGGCGCGTGCCAGCCAGGCGAGCGCGTCGAGCGGCCGGCCGCGCATTGTCAACAGATGCCCCATCTGCTCGATACAGTCCGCGTCGCCCGGATTGAGCTCGAGCGCGATGCGCAAATGATGCTCGGCCGCCTCGTGCTCACGCATATTGAGCCGCACCAGCGACTGGATGCGGTGTGCCGTTGCCTGGTCCGGCGACAATGCGATGCCCCGGTCGGCCAGGTCGCGGGCCTTCGTCAGAACGGCGTCGCTGATGGGTCCGAATTCGCTGTTAAGCACATGCGACAGCGCCAGATAGGTGTAAGCGAGGCCATAGGCCGGGTCTCTGACGATCGCCGCTTCGAAAAACGCTGCCGCTTCTTTCAGTTCGCTTTGCGCCGGATCGCGCAGCAAAGCGACGCCGCGCAGCACCAGTTCATGGGCGGCGAGGCTGGCTACCGGCTGCCGCGAGGCACGTTGCAGGCCGGCATTGTTCACCCGAACCACCAGCCGGCCGACGATCTTTTCGACGATCTCCTGCTGGATGGCGGACAGCCCGGCGTAATCGGCCTGGTAGCGATCCCCCCAGAGCTGGGAAGCGCTGGCTGCGTCAACGAGATTGACCGCACAGACGATGCTGTCTGCCTGCCGCCGCGCCGAACCCTCGACGAGATAATCGGCGCCGATGCGCGAACGCACGACAGGCCATTCACTGGGCGAATATGAGGCAAACGAGAAGCTCGAATTGCGCGCCAGGACCGTCAGCGTGCCGAAGCGGGCGAGGCCGTTGATAATGTCTTCGGCAATACCGTCGACGATCGCTTCGTCGGCCGGATCGGCGCCGTCATTACGGAACCTGAGCACCGCCACGATCGGCTGTGCGCCGGGTTCGGGCACCGGCTCGATTTCAGGGATCAGCATGTAGCCGCGCTTCGATATGGTCCGTATCGTTTCCTCGCCGAGCACCTTGCGGATCTCGCGAATCGACTGCGTCAGCGAATCCTCGGTGACGAAAACACCCGGCCAGACCGCGTCCATCAATTCCGACTTCGGCACCACACGGCCGATATGGCGGGCGAGATGCGTCAGCAATGCGTAGGCTTTCGGCCGCAGGAAGGCCGGCTGTTCGGCCCGGCCGAGCGTACCTTTGCCCAGATCGAGGGTGAAACCGCCAAACTGAAAAACCTGGTCAGTGGCCGAACCCGGCATCGAAACGGCCCGCTCCCTGAAGCCGTGCCTGTATTGGCCTACGGCTGGAGGGCTGGGTCAAGGTCTGTCGCCGCCGAAAGCGGCGCTTTGGATTTGCGCGCCGCAAATTAGACGGTGCCAGCGAGGGCGGGCTGCGTTGCCGACCTGCGGACGAAGCTCTCGGTGCCGTAGAGGGCAACGATGGCGATCGCAGCCACCGCCCAGATCGCAACACCGATCCATTGCTGCTGGACATAGTCGGCGTCGATGAACACCTTGCCCAGGAAGCGTACGCTGTTCTGATGAGTGACATGCATGAGAATGGCGAGAAGCACACTGCCGGTGTTCTGATAGAGCCAGGTGAACACCACTGCCGCCAGCACGACGTTGATCGTGCCGTAGACGCTGAGATCGCCGACCAGGCCGAGCGGAAAATGCCAGATTGCCCAGATCGCGCCGAGGATCAGGCTTCCGGCCAGCGCCGAATGGCTGGCTAGCAGACGCGGTGTCGCAAAGCCGCGCCATCCCGGCTCTTCGCCAAGCGGGCCGCTGAAGACCGCATACAGCGCGATGATCGGCAGTATCTCAGTGACAGCAGGAATGTTGCTCCAGACCGGCGTCGCCGAGCCGAACAGCGGATTGACCAGGATCGAGGCAAGCTGCGTGCCGAATGGCAGGCCGAATGCCACCAGATACCACAGCGGAGATACCCGCCACTTCACCACGGAAGCGAGAATGGCCTTGACCGAAGCCCAGCCTCCGGAAAGGGCTGCGACAACGAATCCGGAGACCATCGGGCCGAAGGTAAACCAGGGAATGGTATCGCCATTCGACAGGTAGAACGGGATGAAGGCAAACCAGCTCAGGGCAAGCGCCAACGAAAAGAAGGCAGCCAACTGATGCTGTCGCACCAGGTGCAGGAAAGAAGTCATGTCGGTCCTCTCACGGGCAGATCACAATGAGAGGTCGCCGGGCTGCCCAATCGGTCGACTTGCATCTTGAACAGCCGGCCGAATCATTCCGGGAAGGCTATGCTTGGACCACGTCGGTCGACCCGTTTCTTATTGGCACCGGCGCGACCCGAAATCCTGAGCGGGTTCTGAGAAATTTCCGATATTTCATGCAAAATCGGTCAGTTAGATCGGCTGGAGCACCTGCCGACACTGCGACCGTGCGTGGTTCCCGTTTGTCGTCTCTCCGTCATACACCCTGCCTATAGGCTGTGCGAAAGACCCGCTTCCGAGCAAACCGGAACAGGCGGGCAAACAGCCAGATTAGGACATGACCGGGACTTGGAATCGCATCGACCCCATCCGTCAGATCGAGTTTGCAAACGCCGTCGCTGTTGAGATCGAGCGCGTGCTGGCGCGGCAAGGCAAGGTGACGAACAGCGATGCGGTCGTCGCAGCGGGCAGGGTCGCCGGGGCCGTTGCCGCCGCCGTCGCCCTGCTTGCGCCGACCGACATCAGGGCGATCGACACCATGCAGGAAAGATTGCCCGGCATGGCGTCGCGGTTCGTGCGGATATTGGCGGCCGAAGCGACGGAACGCCGTACCCGGACGCCTCTGTCGACGGCGCACGAAGGCCAAGGGGCAGACATCCAACCCCTGGCCGGAACGGGCGACCTCGACGCGATGCGGGTCGAGGACTGGGCCGGTCGGGTCGCCGGGTCGACCTTCCTGCAGGAAAATCTCGGCATATCGCGCTCGACCCTGCATCGCTGGCAGCGGAGCGGCACGGTCGTTGCGTTGCGCACCGGTGGCCGCAAACATGTATTTCCTCTGGCGCAGTTCGTCGACGGCAGGCCGGCTCCGGGTATCAACGAAGTGTTATCCGCGATGCCCGATCCGCGGCGTGCCTGGTCGTGGCTGGTCGGCCCCGCGCCCGGCCTTGCCGGACGTATTCCCATTGAAATGCTCAAACAGGATCTGGTGGCGGAAGTCGTTCTTGCCGCACAGAACGCAGCGATGGCGAAGTTGGCTTGATTTTCGCCGCCAACGTTAGAAGTCTATTCCCAAAAAATAACACGTAAAAGGAATATTAACCGGACTATGACCGGTTTGCCGGCTAATGGAATAAGTATAGTTTCGTACAATTGTGACAATGTCTCGTTTGTGCCGGGAGCAAACGTGAAGAAAATATGAAGTGATATTTGTGCAACATGGATTTCTTCTGTTATGCAAACATTGATTATTTTTGGAATCGTCATTGAGACTGGAATGCGGATGAGTATGTTCGCCGCCTGAAGAGGGGGTGCGGTGCGCGCCTTTTTCGACGTGGGTGAGGCGTTCAGCCGTTCAACCACGGATTCAAAGCCATTTTTAACTTTGACTGGAGAGGTCAGAAAATGAATATCAAGAGCCTTCTTCTCGGCTCAGCCGCGGCATTCGTCGCGGTCTCCGGCGCGCACGCCGCCGACGCTGTTGTGGTCGCCGAGCCGGAACCCGCCGAATACGTCAAGATTTGCGACGTCTACGGCGCCGGCTACTTTTACATTCCCGGCACCGAGACCTGCCTGCGGATCGGCGGCTATGTCCGTTACGACGCCAGCTTCGGTGACGGTGGCCGCGTTTTCGACGGCACGACGACACACGACCTTATGGACGGTGACGAACAGCAGACCTGGAACAAGAATGCCCGCTTCAATTTGAAGACGTGGACCGGCCAGGAAACCGAGCTCGGCACGTTGAAGACCTACACCGAGACCCGTTTCAACTTCGGCAATACCAAACACACCGTGAGCGGTGTTGATTTCAGCGTGCAGGACAACAAGGCGGTTACCCTGAACTTCGCCTGGATCCAGCTTGGAGGTTTCCGCGTCGGCAAGGATGAAACTGTCTATGATTCGTTCATCGGCTACGCCGGCAACGTCGTCCAGGACACCATCATCCCGTACGGCACCAAGGACACCAACCTGATCAGTTACTATTTCGACGGCGGTAACGGCTTTACGGCAGTCGCCTCGGTCGAAACAGGCTCCGGCGCTGACCAGTCGATCGACAGCTACGTTCCGTTTGTCGTCGGCGGCGTGAAATACAAGGGTGACTGGGGTGCGATCACCGCCGTCGGCGCCTATAACAGCACGTCGGAAGAATGGGCCGGCAAAGCTCGCCTCGACGTCAAGCCGATTACTGACCTGACCCTGTTCGTGATGGCGGGCTACGGCAGCGACGACAACGTCACAAAGAACTTCTACAAGCCGTGGACTGGCAACTTTGCCGTCTGGGGCGGCGGCAGCTATGCCGTCAACAAGAAGACCTCTTTGAACGCCCAGGTCTCCTATACCGACGACAAAGACTTCGCCGTTGCGGCCAACGTCGCCTACACCATCGTTCCTGGTTACACGATCACCGCCGAAGTCGATTATTACGACAATTTCGATGCCGACGATGCCGACGCAATCGGCGGCATCTTCCGCTTCCAGCGCTCGTTCTGATCAAAACGACGATCTCGCAAAAACGGCCCGTAGCGATACGCTACGGGCCGTTTTGGTTTGGCGGCGGATAAGTCGCTCATCTTGATTTCGCCATCGAACCGGTGACAAGCTCTGGTCATGGAATGGCGCGACGAGGGAATCATTCTCGGCACCCGCAAGCATGGCGAAACCAGCGCCATTCTCGAGGTGATGACACGTGCGCATGGCCGCCATCTCGGTCTCGTGCGCGGCGGCCGTTCGCGCAAGCAGCAGCCGGTCTTGCAGCCCGGCAACCGCGTCGACCTGTTGTGGCGGGCGCGGCTCGACGAACATCTCGGCACCTTCCAGGCCGAGGCCATCGAAATGAACGCCGCCCGGCTGATGGACAGCGCCGTTGCCGTTTACGGCTTGCAGACAATGGCCGCGCATTTGCGTCTTCTGCCCGAGCGCGATGCCCATCGCGGTCTCTATGAGACGCTCGCGGTCATGATCGCCCATCTCGACGATGCCGATGCCGCCGGCGAGCTGGTGGCCCGCTTCGAGCTGCTGGTTCTCGACGAACTCGGTTTCGGCCTCGATCTCAGCCAGTGTGCGGCGACCGGCACCAGGCAGGACCTTGCCTACGTCTCGCCGAAATCCGGCCGCGCCGTGTCGCGGGCGGCGGGCGCGCCGTGGCGCGACAAGATGCTGGCGCTGCCTGCCTTCCTGCAGCGCGGTTCGGGCCTACGCGCCGATCCGGCGGCGATCGACGACGCCTTCCGGCTGACCGGCTTCTTTTTGACCCGCCATGTCTACGAGCCGCGCGGTATCGAACCACCCGGCGCCCGCGCCGGCTTCCTCGCCGCCTTGCGCAAGCATTATGCGGGCGGCAAGGCAATCGCCGGGGAAACCGCCGTCGGCGAAGCCATCAGGTGAGCGAAGTGGAACTCTACCCCGGCCGGGTTTCGCCGCTTGGCCTCGACATTATTTGACGCGGCCGATCACACCAGGGACCGGCGAGGTGGTGTGCGAGGGCAAAGTGGTGCACAAGGGCCGCACGCTGGCGGTTTCGGAAGCGGCGCTGAAGGATGCCAACGGCAAGCTGCTGGCTTTCGGCACCGAAACGTGCTCGATCTTTCCGGCGGCCAATCTGGCGGCACGTTGAATGGACCGGCCGTCTGGCCGCCGCATTTGAATGTCACTGAACATTGAATGTCAGTGACGACTGGCCTGGTTTGGGGGAACCGCCATGTTTGAAAGCCTGATTGGCCTCGTCGCCATCATCGCGCTGTTCGTCATCATTTCACGCCAGCAGAGCCGTATCGGCCTGATCGAGCGCGAGCTTGGCGCGTTGCGCAGCCTCGTGCTTTCGGGCGCGCCTGTCCTGCCGCCGCAAGCCAAGGAACCGGCTGCAAACGACAGCAAACCGGCGGATGGCGCAATCCCGCCGGCGGCGGCAGCCGACATGGCCGCATCGCCAGGGGCCGAGACCGCAGCGGTCGCATCAGCTGCAGAGGCAGAAGCCGATACCGCGGCGCCGTCCGCACCGGAGCCGGCGCAACCGGCGGCAGCGGCGAAAGCCGCCCGCCAATCCGACGTCGAAACGGCGCTCGGTACCCGCTGGGCGGTCTGGGTCGGCGGCATCGCGCTGGCGCTGGGCGGCCTGTTCCTGATCCGCTACACGATCGAGGCCGGCATTTTCGGGCCAGGCGTGCGGCTTTTCATGGCGGCGGCACTTGGGCTGGCGCTGGTCGGCGGCGGCGAGTTCATCCGGCGCACCGGCTTCAAGGTCCCGGTGCAAGGTGCCGCCGGTGCCTATATCCCGGCGATCCTGACGGCGGCCGGCGCTTTCATCCTGTTCGGCACCGTCTACGCCGCGTACAGCATTTACGGTTTCATCGGCCCGGCGCTCGCTTTCACGCTGCTCGGCGCCATCGGGGTGGCGACGATCGCGGCAAGCCTGGTCCACGGTCAGGCGCTGGCCGGCGTCGGCCTGCTCGGCGCCATGGTGACGCCGCTACTCGTCGCCTCGCAGGCGCCCAATCCGTGGGCGCTGTTTGGCTATCTGGCGATCGTGCTCGCCGCCACCGGCGTCATTGCCCGTATCCGCGACTGGAGGCTCTTGATGGCCGCAGCCTTCGTCGCCACGGGCATCTGGACCATCTTCTACATGACCGAAGCGCCGGGGACGAACCTTTCCGTCATCCTCTTTATCGACGCGGTGACACTGGCCGTGCTCGCCTTCGTCTGGCTTGGCCGTCGCAGCGAAGCGGTCGCCGACACCGGCTTCGACTGGCCGTCGATCGCGCCGGGGTTCTTCGTCGCTCTTTCAGCGCTGGCCCTGTTCGTCGATCCGGTCTTTGCCGCCGCCGGCGATGCCTTGCAGGGAGCAGCCCTTATCGTAGCCCTGGTGGCGATAGCGCTCTACCGGCCGCGAGCGCTTGCACTGCTGCACGCCGCCGGGCTGGCGACGGTGCTGGTCTATCTCGGCATCATTCCGCCGACCACGGTCGCCGCCGATTTTTCGGGCGGCGCTCTCGGTGTCGATGGCGTGCCGGTTGTGGCGTCTGATGCCTTGATGCTCAGGATCGGCATCGCGCTGGGCCTGGTCTTCATCGGCGCCGGCTTTTGGGCAGCGCGCCGTTTTGCGGCTCCTGGCTGGCTGCGCGCCGCCACATGGGCGGCCTGGAGCGCTGTCGCGCCACTGGTCATCCTGCTGGCGCTCTGGTTCACCTTCGGCAATCTCGACCGTGACCTTGCTTATGCGGCCGCAGCGGCCGTTTTGGTCGGGATCTTCGTCGCCGGCGGCGAATGGATAGCGCGCGGCGAAGCGCCGCCGCTGACCGGCGGCGCTGCCGTCTCCTTCGCGCTCGCCGGCGCGGCGATCGCCGGCCTGCTGATGCTGCACATGGCCTTTGGCTCCGGCTGGACAACCGTCCTGCTCGGAGCAGCCGCCGTTGTGCCGGCACTGGCGACGCGCTGGCGTAGCTATCCGGTGCTTGGCTGGATTTCGGTCGGTGCGGTGATCGCAGTGCTCGGCCGTGCCGCCTTCGACCCGACCATCGTCGGTGCCGAGTTCCTGTCGAAAACACCCGTGTTCAACTGGCTGCTGCTCGGATATGGCGTGCCGGCGCTCGCCTTCGGCTTTGCCGCCTGGCAACTCGCCCGCACAACCAATGGCCGGCCGCGCCTCGCCATGGAGGCCGGCGCCGCGCTGTTTGCTCTGCTCGCCGTTGCCATGCTGGTGCGTCATGCCATGCATGGTGGCGTCATCGACAGCGGCTCGATGACACTTGCCGAACAGGCGATTTATACGCTGATCGCCATCGGCGCCGGTGCAATCCTGGTCGCCATCGACATGCGCTCGCCAAGCTCTGTGCTGCGTTACGGCTCGATGGCTGCCGGGGTGCTCTCGGTCGCCTTCATCGTCATCCGGCATTTTGTGGTGCTGAACCCGCTGCTGACGGATGAATCGACCGGCGGCATTCCGGTGTTCAACCTTCTGTTCCTCGCCTATCTGTTGCCGGCAGTCGCGACAGGCGCACTGGCGCTCTATACCCGCGACAAGCGGCCGAAATGGTATGCGGCCATGCTTGCGGTTGTGGCGGCGGTGCTCGCCTTCGTCTATGCCACGCTGTCGGTCAGGAGGCTGTTCAAGGGCGAGTTCATCGGCCTGTGGAGCGGCCTCGGCCAGGTCGAGACCTATACCTATTCGGCGCTCTGGTTGGCCATCGGCGTGGTGCTGCTCACCGCCGGTGTCTGGCTGAAGTCGCAGGTGCTGCGCATAGCGTCTGCGGCGCTGATCGCGGTCGCCGTGCTCAAGGTCTTCGTCTTCGATATGTCGGAGCTGGAAGGCGTGTTGCGGGCGCTGTCCTTCATCGGCCTCGGCGCGGTGCTCATCGGCATCGGCTTGTTTTATCAGCGGCTGCTGACTAGGGCGGCGAAAGAAAAGCTCGAGACGAGCAATAGCTGACGATTTCAATTTGGCCGGGAATAAAGCTGGCATCGGCAGCGTTATTCAGTTGCTTGGGTGACCGGGGCGGCGGACCGCTTCGCGCTGGCCGCTTGCGCCGCGCCGCAAAGGCGCGTTCAATCACCACGGACAGGGGCTCCAGAACCAGCGGTCATGGACGAAAAGAAGGCAGCAATCCTTGGTGAAATACCGCGTTTGCGCCGCTATGCACGCTCGCTGTTGCGCGACCGCGATTCCGCCGACGATCTCGTCCAGGATTGTCTCGAGCGGGCGCTTGTGCGGCTCGACAATTGGCAGACAGGAGAAAGCCCCAGGAGGTGGCTGTTTACGATCATGCATCATTTGTTCATCGACCAGATGCGCAAGGTGAACCGGCGCGGCGAGGCGGCGATGCTGCGGCTCGAGGCGAGCGAGGCGCAGGCAGCACCCGCCGAGCAGGTCGAGAGCATCGCCTCGCGCGAGATCGTCGACGCGCTGCAGGCGATCAGCCCGGACCGGCGCGCGGCACTTGTGATGGTCGCCATCGAAGGGTTTTCCTATGCCGAAGCAGCCAACATCCTTGGAGTCCCCGCCGGCACTTTGATGTCGCGCATCGCGCGCGGGCGTGAGGAACTGCGAGCGCTGCTGGATGATACCGCGCGCCGCCGCTCGATAAGGATCGTCGAGAAATGAGCCGGCGCGATTTCTCCGAACGCGACATCCACATGGCTCTCGATGGCGAGTTGCCGGGCGACGAGCGAACGGCCTATGAGGCATGGCTCGAGGCCAATGCCGAGATGAAGGCCAAGAGTGCACGCTACGCCGCCGACCGGGCAGCATTGCGCGCAGCCTTTAACGGCGTGCTGGACGAACCCGTACCGGTGCGGCTGAACAAGGTGGTGCTTGGCGAGGCGTCGGTGGTCAGAGCGGCGCCGTCGCGCTCGCGTTGGTGGCTTGCGGTCGCCGCTGCCGCCATGCTGGTGATTGGCGGTGCTGGCGGCTATCTTGCCGGCATCGGCGGCCTCGGCCTGGAAAATACGGCCGAGGACCAGCTTGCCGAAGAAGCGATCGCCGCCCACGTCATCTATGCCGCCGAAAAGCGGCATGCGGTGGAAGTGCCGGCAAGCGACAAGGATCATTTGCAGAGCTGGTTGTCGAACCAGGTGGGTTTGAAGCTCGTCGCGCCGGATCTGGCAGCGCAGGGATTCCAACTGGTCGGTGGCCGGCTGCTGCCTGCCGGCCAGGGCAAGGCCGCGATGCTGCTTTACGAGGACGACAAGGGCGCGCGCATTTCGCTCTTCGTCACCGCCGAATCGGGTGCCAAGGCCAAGGGCACCTATGGGTCGGAAGAAGATGGTCCTGCGGCTGTCTACTGGCTGGACAAGGGTTATGGCTGCGCCGTCGTCGGCTCGCTGCCGCGCGAGCGGCTGGCCGCGGTGGCCAAGAGCGCCTATGGCCAGCTTCTGGCGGCCTTGCAAAGCTGAGCAGGATCTCATTTTTCCGGAGCCGCGCCGATGCCGAAACACGGAGGTCGCTCAAAGCCTTTGCGCGACCTGCCTGCCGTCAAAACTGTCACAATTCGGCCCTAATCGAGGTGCGATAGCGCTTGCTTAATGCTGGCACTTCGGCTGGTGTGACCGATGTTTAGACTAGGGTCGTTTCCACAACCCAATCGAGGTTTTCTGAGCCCGCATGCCTGCCGAGATTCGCAAGGCCCGCGCGTCCGACGTCGATGACCTCGCCGCCATCGAAAAAGCTGTTTTCTCGAGCGACCGCATTTCTCGCCGTTCCTTTCGCCAACTGATCGAACGCGACACCGCCGAACTGCTGGTTGGCGAAAGCGATGGCCGCGTCGCCGGCTATGCAGTCGTGCTGTTTCGCAAGGGCAGCGGCGTCGCGCGGCTCTATTCGATCGCCGTCGGTCCATTTTTCGGCGGCCGTGGCGTTGGCCGCCTTCTGCTGGAAGAGGCCGAGGCCGCTGCTTTCGAGCACGGCCGCATGATGCTTCGTTTGGAAGTCCGCGAGGACAACCCGCGCGCGATCCAGATCTACGAGCGGAGCGGCTACCGCAAGATCGGCCGCGAACCGGACTATTACGAGGATGGCGCCACGGCGCTGCGCTATGAAAAGACCTTGCGTGGCGACATTCCGGTCGCCACCGAAGTGCCGTTTTATCAGCAGACTTGCGAATTCACTTGCGGACCATGCTGCCTGATGATGGCGATGGCTTACTTCGGCCCCGGCTTCGTGCCGGACCCGGTGATGGAAATCCGGCTGTGGCGTGAGGCGACCACCGTTTTCATGATGTCCGGCCCCGGCGGCTGCGAGCCGTTCGGGCTGGCCGTCGCCGGCTATGAGAGCGGGCTTGCTGCTGAGATCTATGTGTCCTTCTATGGCGCGCTTTTCCTGCAGTCGGTGCGCAGCGAAGACAAGCGCCGGGTGATGGAGCTGGCGCAGGTCGACTTTCGCCGCCGCGCGGAACTTTACGGCATCCCGGTGAATTACCGTTCATTCGGGCTTGACGACATTCGCACCGCGATCGCAGAGGGAAAACTGGTACTGGTCCTGATCAGCGGCTTCCTGATGTTCGGCAAAAAGGTTCCGCACTGGGTGTTGGCCATCGGTGACGACGGCGATCATATCCTGATCCACGACCCCTGGGTCGAGGACGAGCGGCAGGAGACGATCCTCGATGCTGCCAACATTCCCGTGCCTTACGGCATCTTCATGAACATGGCGCAATTCGGCCGCGACGGATTGCGCGCCGCCATCACTCTCGGAAAGCGCGACAGCCAATGACCTGGGTCATCCTTACCGGCCGGCAGAACGATCTCGACCAAGTGGCGACGCCGCACAAGATCATCACCAATCGCGACTACCTTGCCCATCCGGCACTGTTTCGCGGGCAGCGGCCGAAGGTCATCAACCTGTCGAACAATTACGGCTACCAGAGCCGCGGCTATTACGCCTCGCTGCTCGCCGGTTCGCGCGGCCATAAGGTCATCCCGACGGTCGAAACGATGATCGACCTGTCGGAGCGCAAGCTCTATGAGCACGCGTTGCCGGAACTCGAACTCGCACTCAACAAGTGCCGCAAGGATTTGGGCGGCGCTTTCCCGCAGAAGGTCTGCATCTTCTTCGGCATAGGACCGTCCAGGATCTGGGACCGCTTTGCCAAGCTGCTGTTCGACTGGTTTCGTGCCCCGGCGCTCGAGGTCCACATCAGGGACAGCGCCGAATGGGCCTCGATCCGCAAGATCGGCTTCCATCCCCTGGCCAGGATGACCGAGGACGAGGAAACGCACTTTCTCCAGTGCCTGGAGACCTACACCAACCGCGAGTGGCGCGACACCAAGGGCCGCACGCCGGCGCGCTACACTTTCGCCACGCTGGTCGATCCGCATGAGGAACTGCCGCCGTCGGAGATTTCGTCGCTGCGCCACTGGGCCAAGATCGCTGAAAAGATGGGCGTCGAAATCGAGCCGATCACCAAGCGCGATCTGGCCAAACTTGCCAATTACGACGCGCTGTTCATCCGCGAGACCACCTCGATCTCCAACCACACCTACCGCTTTGCCCGCCGCGCCCAGCAGGAAGGCATGCCGGTCATCGACGATCCGCTGTCGATGATCCGCTGCACCAACAAGGTCTATCTCAACGAGCTGATGACCTACAACAAGGTACCGGTGCCGCCGACGGTGATGATAGCCGGCATCTCGGATCTGGAAGTTGCGGCGCAGACGCTGGGCTTCCCCCTGGTGCTGAAGATCCCGGACTCCTCGTTTTCGCGCGGCGTCAAGAAATGCGGCACCTTCGAAGAGTTAAAGACGCTCGCAACCGAATGGCTGGAGGATTCCGACCTCCTGATCGCGCAAAAATTCATTCCGACGGAATATGATTGGCGCGTCGGTGTCCTCGGCGGCCAACCCTTGTTTGCCGTCCATTATCTGATGGCCAAGAAGCATTGGCAGATCGTCAATCATAAGGCCAACGGCAAGCCCGACCAGGGCGGCATCAAGACCTTCACCCTGAAGGAAGCGCCGGCCCATGTCGTCGAGACGGCGGTGAGCGCGGCGCGCTGCATCGGCGACGGCCTCTACGGGGTCGACCTCAAGGAGACCAGGGACGGCGTCTTCGTCATCGAGGTCAACGATAACCCCAACCTCGACCACGGCTGGGAAGACTCCGGCGAAAAAGACGAGGTCTGGGTGCGGCTGACGCAGTGGTTCCTGGAGCGATTGGACCGGCCGGGCCGATGACATCCGAATTGAGGGGAAAAAGATGCTGTTCTTCGTACCGAGGATTTTCGCGGCTGCGACCGTAAGGAGATCTACCGCCGTTTCCGCGACCAGGGCCGCCTGAAGCCGGACGCGCTGCTCGTGCACCACAGCTGGATCGCAGCGGATATGAGCCGCTGCTTCCTGCTGGTGGAGGCCGATGACGTCACACTCCTGCAGCGGTGGGTCATCGAATGGGCGGATCTGGTCGAATTCGAGATCGTTCCCGTGGCGACGAACAAGGATATGGTGGAGGCGTTGAGCGGACATCTCTGACCTGCGCGCGCTTCGACGAGGTATATCCAGACATTGTATTGATAGCAGATGTCCAGGCTGAGCCGATGACTGGCTCGCCCGGCTGTCGCACTTAGCCGGATTGCCTGATCGTCGCGTTCGACTTCAGCAGCCGGTTGATGTCCGACGCTTTCGATGGCACGCCGATCAAATAGCCCTGGGCCTCGACGCAGCCCTCCTTTTGCAGGAATTCAAGCTGCGCTTCGGTCTCGACACCCTCGGCGGTGACGGTGATGCCCAGCTGTGCGCCAAGCCCGATGATGGTGCGCACGATCGCCGCGGTATCGCGACTGTCGATGTCACGGGTGAAAGAGCGATCGATCTTGATCTTGTCGACGGGAAAGCGCCTGAGGTAGCCGAGCGAGGAATAGCCGGTGCCGAAATCGTCCAGCGCTATGCGCACACCCAGATCGCGCAGCTGCCTCAGTGTCTTGAGCACCAGATCGCTCTCGTCCATCAGCACCGTTTCGGTGATTTCCAGTTCAAGCCGGTTGGCCGGCACGCCCGAGAACGCCAGCGCCGAGATGATGCTGCGGGCAAAGGTGCCGCTTTTGATCTGCACGGCGGAGACATTGACTGCGATGCGCAAAGGCGCCCAGCCTGCCGCGGTCGTGCAGGCTTTCCGCAGCGCCCATTCTCCAAGCGGCACGATCAGCCCGGTCTCCTCGGCGGCCGGAATGAAGTCGTCCGGACGCACCAGGCCGCGCACTGGCGAACGCCAGCGCATCAAGGCTTCGGCACCGACGATTTCGCCGGAGGCGATGTTCATGATCGGCTGGAAATCCAGCTCGAATTCCCGGCGCGACAGCGCCGCCCTGAGATCGATTTCGAGCGCCCGGCGCGCGCGCACCATCGCATCCATGGCTGGTTCGAAGAAACGGTAGAGGTTGCGCCCTTCGCTCTTTGCCCGATAGAGCGCCATATCGGCGTTTTTCAGCAAAGTGTCGGTGTCCTTGCCGTCATTCGGAAACAGCGCGATGCCAACACTGATGCCGACGCGCATGTCGTGTCGCTTGTCGCGAAACGGCTTTCCGATGATCTCGACGATGCGTTTGGCCAGTTTTTCCGCATCGCCCGGGCTTTTGAGATTGAACTGGATTATGACGAATTCGTCGCCGCCGAAGCGAGCGACAACGTCCGTTTCATTGCGCAGGCACCGTTGCAGCCGTTCGGCCACGCATTTCAGCAGCCAGTCGCCGGAAGGGTGGCCCCAAGTATCGTTGACCGCCTTGAAGTGATCGAGGTCGAGCGAGAATATCGCCAGCGATCCGTCTTTCGTCTCGCTAAGGGCTTGGTCGAGCCGTTCGCGAAGCATCGAGCGATTGGGCAGGTTGGTCAGTGTGTCGTGATGCGCAAGGTGGGTCATGCGCTCTTCCACGCGCCTGCGCTCGGTCACGTCGTCGAATGTCGCGACCCAGCCGCCGCCGCTCATCGGCCGGCGTGCAACCAGCAGCGTTCTGCCATCGGCAAGATGGCGATGCGTTACGTGTGTTTTGCCCGCCCGCAGGCAGGCTTCGATTTGCGAAATTTCGCTGTCGGGGTCGAGCTTTGTGTAAATGCCCAGTTCCAGCAGCCGCTTAAAGGCATCACGGTGGCTCATGCCAAGCGGGAGGTCGGCCGGCCTGACATGGTAAAGTTCCAGAAAACGTTCGTTGCGCACGATCAGCTTGCCGTCCGCGTCGTACATCAAAAGTCCTTGCGACATGTTGGCAAGTGCCGCGTCGAAACGGCGGTGCTGCTCCTTCAACTCCTGCTCGGCGCGCCGTTGCTCGGTGATATCCTCGTAGATCGATACCCAACCGCCCGACGCCAGCGGCCGGTGCGAAATGTTGACGATACGCCCGTCTGCAAGCGTTTCCTCATAGGTGGAAGGTTTTGCCTGGTCGATATAGGGCTTGCGAATGGCATAGAGTTGCTCAGCGCTTTGCGAGGCGATGCCGATGTCCACGCTGTGCTGGAGGATGTCGAAAAACCGGATGCCGGGCCGTACCACATCGGCGTCGAGGCGAAAGATACTGATGTAGTTCCTATTGCAGATGATCATCCGTTCATCGGCATCGAACATGCACAGGCCATGCGACATGTTCTCGACCGCTGCCGAAAAACGCTCGTTCTGTTCGCGCAGTTCGTCTTCAATCCGTTGCGGCAGACCAACGCCTTTGACCCGTCGTCGGCGGACGGACGAACCTGCCTTGATACCGGCAACGGGCATGTAGCGCGCCTATGGACCGTGGTTAACCACGGCACTCTTGTCCTTGCCGGTTAATTTACCGTTTTCAGCCGGCTGGAACGGCAGTCTGCCGTCGCGACTTCTCGATCGCCGCAAACCGTTTGAGAAAGGCATTCTGCGCCCAGGTCACCGAGCGCGGCGTGACATCGAAGCGCTCGGCATTGAAGCCGCGCGGCCGGCCGAAGAACTCCGTCGCCTCTGCCGTTGAAAAACCCGCAAGCAGCGTCGCTTCGAAATAAGCGGCGATCTGATCCGCTCGCTTGATCTCCTTGCGCAGTCCCGCGTCGAGTTCCGCTGGCAGCGAAAAGCGCAGATGGATGGCGCGCTGCAGCCTGATCTCGCAGTCCCTGTAGCTGCCGCCCATCACGGACTTGAACGGCGAGATCATGTCGCCGATGACATATTCCGGCGCGTCGTGCAGCAGCGCCGCCAACCGCGCATCGGCGTCGGCATCCGGCATCAGCTCGCCGACAAGCGTTTCGACGAGCAGCGAATGCTGGGCGACCGAAAAGGCGTGCTCGCCTCTGGTCTGGCCGTTCCAGCGCGCGACGCGGGCAAGGCCGTGAGCGATATCCGAGATCTCGATGTCGAGCGGCGAGGGGTCGAGGAGATCGAGCCGTCGCCCGGACAGCATGCGCTGCCAGGCGCGCGGCGGCGCCCCGGCGCGATCGGCCGCCATCAGGCCTCCTCCGCGCCGACGGCTTCCTGCGGAAAGCTGAATTTCGCCCAGGGCGGGATGGTGAGCGACACGGCGACATCGTCAGCCAGGATCGGCAGGCCGGCGTCGAACGCTGCCTTGACCCGGTCGATGCGGGCAATGGCGAGGCCTGTCGTGCCGGCGGTCGAGCCAAGCGTGCCGACCGGCCGCCCCTCCACGGTCAACTCTGCGCCCGAGGCGGGCAGGGAGCGTTCGGCCGAGACGATCAACACCCGGCGTCTGGCAGTGCCGCGATGCTGCATGCGCGAGACAACCTCCTGGCCGACATAGCAGCCCTTCTTGAAGCCGACGCCGCCGATCTCGTCGAGCAGCACGTCATGCGGAAACGCATCGCCGAGCTCATAGTCGCTGCCGCTTTCAGCAATGCCATGGGCGATGCGAAAGGCTTGCCATGCGGCAAGGTCGCCTCCTTCGGCAGTGCCATCGTAGAAGCGCTTAACGATAGTATCGACGAACCGTGCATCCGCAAACGGTGCTGATTCAACTTGCGAGGCAGTTGAATCGCTTTCCCATAGGACGGTCACAACCGGCTGATCCAGCTGGGCAATTTCGACTTTGGCGCGCAACTTGTAGAGCGTCAGCCGGCGCATGAAATCGTCAGCGGTCTCGGCACGGCATTCGAGGCGGAAAGCATTTTCGCCGGCGCGCGAGATCAGGAAGTCGAAAAGGATCTTGCCTTGCGGCGTCAGCAGGGCGCCGGGTTTTGCTTCGCTGCTGCCGAGCACGTCGAGGTCGGTAGTCAGGATGTTTTGCAAAAAGTGCTCGGCATCCGGTCCGGACACGGAAACGAGTGCGCGATCTCTGAGCGACGCAAAGGGCATGGTGGGAAAACGAGCCTGATCTTGCAAAACTGTCGGCCATTACGTAAGCCGCTGGCACTTCCCCCGCAAGAGACCTGATCCGCATGGCCCCCATCTACGATCTCATCCTGACAGGCGGCACCGTGGTCAACCACGACGGCGAGGGTTTTCGCGACGTCGGCATCAATGGTGGGCGCGTCGCTGCCATCGGCGATCTCCGCCAGGCGTCGGCCGGCGAGACAATCGACTGCCGCGGACTGCATATCCTGCCGGGCGTCGTCGATAGCCAGGTGCATTTCCGCGAGCCGGGACTGGAGCACAAGGAAGATTTGGAGACGGGCTCGCGGGCAGCGGTGCTTGGCGGCGTCACCGCCGTCTTCGAGATGCCGAACACCAATCCGCTGACCACCAGCGAGGCGACTCTTGCCGACAAGGTGCGGCGTGCCACCGGCCGCATGCATTGCGACTTTGCCTTCTGGGTCGGCGGGACCCGCGACAATGCAAAAGACGCTGGCGATCTCGAGCGGCTGCCGGGTGCGGCCGGCATAAAAGTGTTCATGGGCTCGTCCACCGGCGACCTGCTGGTCGAGGACGACGAAGGCGTTGCCTCGATCCTGAGGAACACACGCCGCCGCGCCGCCTTTCACTCCGAGGACGAGTTCCGGCTGCGCGAGCGGCTCGGCGAGCGCATCGAGGGCGATCCGTCCTCACATCCGGTGTGGCGCGACGAGATCGCCGCATTGCGCTGCACCGAGCGCCTGGTGCGCATCGCGCGCCAGGTCCGTGCCCGGATCCATGTGCTGCACATCTCGACCGCCGAAGAGATAGGCTTCCTCGAACAGCACAAGGATGTCGCGACTTGCGAGGCGACGCCGCATCATCTGACGCTGAGCGCAGATGACTATGCGCAGTTAGGCACGCTGATCCAGATGAACCCGCCGGTGCGCGCCGCGCGCCATCGCGAGGGGGTCTGGCAGGGCATTGCGCAAGGCGTTGTCGATGTCCTCGGCTCCGACCATGCGCCGCACACGCTGGCCGAGAAGGCAAAACCTTATCCGGCGTCGCCGTCAGGCATGACCGGCGTGCAGACTTTGGTGCCGATCATGCTGGATCATGTCAACGCCGGCCGGCTGACGTTGCAGCGCTTTGTCGACCTGACCAGCCATGGCCCACAGCGCATTTTCGGCATCGCCAGGAAAGGCCGTATTGCCGCCGGCTACGATGCCGATCTGACCATCGTCGACCTGAAGCGCCGCGAGATCATCGCCAACGCCCAGCAAGGCTCCAAGGCCGGTTGGACGCCTTATGACGGCAGGCAGGTGACCGGCTGGCCGGTCGGCACTATCGTTCGGGGCCGGCGCGTGATGTGGGAAGGCGAGATTGCCACGCCAGGCCAAGGCAGGGCGGTGGAGTTTTCCGAGGCGTTGGCGGGCTAAGCTCCCTGCCTCAATAAGGGCCAGGCCTGACCACTCAATCCCCAGCGACGAAGAACGTCCATTGCCCGGTCGGCGTGATGCCGACGCGGTAGAAGATGTAGGCGCCGAACTGCTTCATGTTGTCATAGTCGCTGGCAGTGACGATCTTGAATAACTCGACCCGCTGCCTGGCATCGAGCTTGTCCAACGGCAGGGCGAAAAAATACGGCCAGACGTAGAGATCCTGCGGCGTGCCTGCATCGACATGGACATAGCCGGCATTGAGCACCTCTTCCAGGATGGCGAGGATTTCCTGGCCTTCCGTGTCGCCCGAAAGCCCTTTCAGGAAGGCGATCGGGTCGCCCTCCATGTCGCCCAGCGACAATTGGGTCATCATGTCGCCCGTGCCGATCAGCGGCCGCAGTCTTTCGATGTCGCCGCTTTTGCACGCCTCGACGATCAGATCGTGCATGCGCCTGACCGGTTCCGGCAACTTGGCAAGGTCGTAAACGACTTCGGGCACAGGCGCGTCCGGATCGACATGCGGATTGGCCATGCCGCCGTCGTCCGCTGGCCCTTTCGGTTCGGTTTGCCTTGGCTCGTCGGACGGAGTCGGCTGGCTGGCTGCAGGTGGCGTCGTGCCGAGCGGGCCGGGCATCGGCACGGTACTTCCGGGCGGCGACATGTCGCCGTCGGGCGGCGGCGTGACCGGCGAAGGCAGGTCTTCGCGCTTGATCTCGCTGAGGGCGTGAGCGGGACTGCTCGCAAGAAACAGTGCAAGGGGAATCGTGGCGCAGGAGGCGATAAGCCAAATGCTGAGGACCAGGCCGCGCGGCTTGCCTGATATCGAAAAATTCACCGCCTGCTACTCCCTGGTTCCAGGCCCACTCATGTGCCCGGACATGATGTGCCCGGACATGATGTCCGGCGACGCCGTCGTCAAAGAACCGGGGTCAGTGCCGCAGCCTTTCGGGCTCGAAGGCCCCGGCAATCACCTTTTCGCGCATGCGATCGAGCAGGGCAAGCGCCGAGGTCTCGCCATTGGTTCGCAGCATCTCGCCGAATGCCGTTTCGAGGGCTGCCTCGGCGATGATTTCCGGCTCGATCCCCGCCGACAATCCTTCCGCCCAGGCTTCGCTGTGGCTTTCCACGGCGGTCAGGCGCTTTTCTTCCCTGACCAGCGCGTCGATGTCGTTGACGCCATGTTCCATTGCGATGTCCACCCTTTCAAGCGGTGATCCGTTGGATAGGGATCAAGCTTGAGTTGTCCCTTTTACACGCAGGCGAAGTAAGTACTTGTAAATGCGACATTTTTTTGGTCGTTTTCTACAAAACCCGTCGCATTAAGCAAACCTGCGTCCGATCCGTTTCAAACTTAGCCGATTAGGCCGGCCAAGGGGACGGAAACCTTCAGTTTGAGTTAATTTCACATCTGCGCGCTAACGTTTCGTTAACATAGTTGCAAAAGTGCAACATCAGGTTTGCACCAAGACCTCACCCGAGGCAAGCGGAGAAGTGTCGAACGCGTCCGCCGCCAACAGCGCCGACGCTTGATTCCGCTTTGCCGGAACGGCAGCTGCCGCCGTCAGTTCCCGTAGCGCGAGGCGATGTCGCGAGACAGCGTCTCGCCTTCCTTCATGTAGCGGCTGATGGCTTCCGTCGCCGAGGCGGTGCATTGCGTATAACTGCCGCCGAAGGATCGGTAGCCGCGGTTGAAGCTGGCGATGAAGCGGGCGCGCCGCTCAGGGTTCGGATTTTCTGATGCGATCAGTTTTTCCATCTCGGCCCGCCACCGGTCGCCCTTCTCGCCGCATAGATTGCGCAGGAAATGCAACGAGCCGAGCACCTCCGCCAGCCGCAACAGCCCGGGCTCGAACGGCGCCTCGGCGGCAATGGCAGGACGCAAGCCGACAACCACACTAACGGCGAGGCAGGCGGCGAGAAACGGTGATGTGCGGTTCATGAGCCCTTGTGCTGAAACAATTTGTTGCCTGCAAGGCGATTCTCAAGCTCAGTTCGCGCCGCCCTTGCTGGTGGCCAGCAGGTCGTCGGCGATATCAAACACTGCATCGGCAAGCTGCATCGCTGTCATTTCGGCCAGTGTATAGAAGGCGGCGGTTTCGGCGTCGTCACTGGCCACCGCCTCGCCGCCGGCATAGTTGGCCCCAAACACCGTCAGCCGGTAGTCGACCGGATGCCCGTCGCCGCTGCCGTCGATGTGGATTTCCCGCAGCGGCCGGTAGTTGCGCGCCTGCAATCCGGTCTCTTCCAGCAATTCGCGCCTTGCTGCCTGTTCCAGCGTCTCGCCGGCTTCGACCTTGCCACCGGGAAAGGCATAAAGGCCCTGCGAGGGCGGTCTGGCCCGCTTGACCAGCAGCACCGTGTTCTCGCGCACGACGCAGACCGAGACTGCCGGAATGATCTTACGTGCTTCCATGGGTTCCCGATCGCTCGATTGGCATAGCCCGTTGTGGACCGGCCGTCGGCGAACAGCTTTAGCGGTTGCGAAAGGCAGGTTCCATGGTCACTTTCACATGTCACCCATTCGAGAGCTGAATTCATGTGCGGACGCTTTGCCTTGACCGCCACTCCGGACCAGACCGCCGCCCTTCTCGGTCTGGCGGAGTTGGAGGAGTTTCCGCCCCGCTACAATATCGCGCCGACGCAGCCGGTGCTGATGGCGCTCGCCGGATTGCCGCAGGCGCCGGGCTCGAACCTGCCCGACCGCCGCTCGATGCTGGTGCGCTGGGGCCTGATCCCGGCCTGGGTCAAGGATACGCGTAACTTCCCGCTGCTGTTCAACGCGCGTTCTGAGGGGGCTTCGGAAAAGCCGTCGTTTCGCGCTGCCATGCGCCATCGCCGCGCCCTGGTACCGGCTTCGGGATTCTACGAATGGCACCAAACCGCTGGCAGAAGAGGGCAGCCCTATTGGGTGCGGCCAAAGCATGGAGGGCTTGTCGCCTTCGCCGGGCTGATTGAGACGTATGCCGAGCCGGGTGGCTCGGAAATGGACACCGGCGCCATTCTGACCGCCCACGCCAATGCCGATACTGCCCATATCCACGACTGCATGCCGGTGGTGATCCATCCCGAGGATTTCGCGCGCTGGCTGGATTGCCGCACGCTCGAGCCGCGTGATGTGGCCGATCTGCTGAGACCCACCCGGCCCGATTTCTTCGAAGCGATCCCGGTTTCCGACCTCGTCAACAAGGTCGCCAATACCGGGCCGGAGATTCAGGAGAAGGGCGTCGTCGAGCCTGAGCCCGAGAAGGTCAAGCGCCAGAAGTCCGGCGCGAACGACAGTCAAATGACATTATTTTAGCGAAAGCTACTATTTCCAGGACACCGTGAGCGCCTCAATCTTCACCCGACGGCATTCTCAGGCAGCGCGTGGCGACACGATCTTCTGTGCCGGCTTCTTCTTCTTCGCGGTGTGCAGAAGAGCTGCGACGATTGCTGCCGGGCCGATCGCCCGGTAATGGCTGGCGAGCGCCGGTTGCTTGGCGCGGTTGGATTCTTGCTTAGGCATTATTCTCTTCCCTGGTAACGTCTTCGTGTCTGCGTTTGCTGGCCGAATCCGACCAAATCGTGACGCTTGCTGATCTAGCCGGCGAATGTTTCATGACAGTGCCGATCTGTTTAATAAAATGTTTCAGTGGCTCATTTCCTGTGAGCCAACGATATTTTTGGCGAAGGTAGCGACTTGACGGCAACACCGGGCAAGGCGATAAAGCCGGCCATGAAAACGTCTTTCGCCATTTGTGGCATTTGCATTATCGACTAGCCTCGCGCTGGTCCTGGACGTTTTCGCCTCATCTCCTCCCAGATTGGACAAACGCCCCGGCCAGCAGGCTGGAGCTCGATTTTGCGCCTCGGCGTGACCGACTCCATCCAGAGCACGATCCCAAAAGATCATGCTCAAACAAAGTAACGCACCGGAACGCACGTATGTCTGACGCATCGAAGAGCCTGCGCCTCTACAACACGCTAACGCGGAGCAAGGAGGATTTCTTCCCGATCGATCCGCGCAACGTGCGCATGTATGTCTGCGGCCCGACGGTCTACGACTTCGCCCATATCGGCAATGCGCGGCCGGTGATCGTCTTCGACGTGCTGTTCCGTTTGCTGCGCCATCTCTACGGGCAAGCGCATGTCACTTACGTCCGCAACATCACCGACGTCGACGACAAGATCAACGCTCGCGCGCTGCGCGATTTCGGCGGCGAGATTGCCTTGGGCAAGCTGTCGCTGAACGAAGCGATCAGGCGGGTCACCGAAAAGACCGCCGATCAGTTCCACAAGGACGTGGCGGCGCTCGGTTGCCTGGAACCGACGGTCGAGCCGCGCGCCACCGAGTTCGTCGAGCCTAGGCCCGACGGCAAGGTCGACATGATCCTCTTGATTCAACGCTTGATCGAACGCGGCCATGCCTATGTCGCGGCTGGAGAAGTCCTGTTCGACACCGCTTCCATGCCGGACTACGGACAGTTGTCGAAGCGCAATCTCGACGAGCAGCAGGCAGGCGCCCGCGTCGCCGTCGATGCGCACAAGAAGAACCCGCAGGATTTCGTGCTGTGGAAATTGTCTTCGCCCGAGGAACCGGGCTGGGAGAGTCCGTGGGGCAGGGGTCGGCCGGGCTGGCACATCGAGTGCTCGGCGATGTCGGCCGCCTATCTCGGCGAGGTGTTCGACATCCATGGCGGTGGTCTCGACCTGATCTTTCCACACCACGAGAACGAGATCGCCCAGTCACGTTGCGCCCACGGCACCGAAACGATGGCCAAGGTGTGGATGCACAACGGTTTCCTGCAGGTCGAGGGCCAGAAGATGTCCAAGAGCCTGGGCAATTTCTATTCGATCACCGAACTGCTGGAGACGGAGACTTTTGGCGGCCGCAAATGGCCGGGCGAGGTGCTCAGGCTGGCGATGCTGATGACGCATTATCGCGAGCCGATCGACTTTTCCGTACGCAAGCTGGAAGAGGCGGAGAATACGCTGCGCAAATGGAAGCGAGCGGCCGATCTGGCGCCGCCAACGGCAAAATCGGTGCCGGCGGATGTGATCGAAGTGCTGTCGGATGACCTCGCCACCTATCCCGCATTCCAGTTGCTGACCCAGTTGGCTGGCGATGCTGTTGATTTCGACGCTGGTAGCAGCAACGCAGCCGCCGAAGACAACGATGCTGCCACTTTGCTGAAGGCATCGCTGCTGTTCCTCGGCTTCGACGTCGCAACAGCCAAGGTGGATGAAGACGCCATTGCCAAAGCGATCGCCAAACGCCTCGCGCTGATCGCCGCCAAGAACTGGGCCGAGGCCGACCGCATCCGCGACGAGTTGCTGGCGCAAGGCATCCAGTTGAAGGACGGCAAGGACCCTGTCACCGGCGAACGCATCACCACCTGGGAGGTAAAAAGATGATCGATCATCTCGGCATCACCGTTTTGGATTTCGACGTGTCGAAAGCTTTTTACGACAGGGCGATGGCGCCGCTTGGTGCCTCGCTGCTCTACATGGTGCCGCAGGAATATACCGGCGGCGCCAAGGTCGGCGGCTACGGCCGCGACCGGCCAGTGTTTTGGCTGCATGCCGGCAAGGACAAGCCGAAGGATCATCAACACGTCGCTTTCACGGCGCGCAGCCGTGCCGAGGTCGATGCCTTTCACGCGGCGGCAATCGCCGCCGGCGGCAAGGACAATGGCGGGCCGGGCCTGCGCCCGCACTATCATCCGAACTATTATGGCGCCTTCGTCTTCGATCCCGACGGCAACAATGTCGAGGCGGTCTGCCATGCTCCGGAGTAAAATGCGATGAGCCTTGACAACAGACCGGTGTATACGGGCGGCTGCCAGTGCGGCGCAGTGCGCTTCCGCGTCGAAGGCGCGCTCGGCGATGCCTCCGTCTGCCATTGCCGCATGTGCCAGAAGGCGAGCGGCAATTTTTACCTGCCGCTGGTCTCGGTGCGCGGCGCAGGACTCGACTGGACGCGCGGCGAGCCCAAACGCTTACGCTCGTCCAATGCGGCGTTGCGCGGTTTCTGCGCCGAATGCGGCACGCCGCTGACCTTCGAAGCGACCGACGGCGTGGCGCTCGCCATCGCCGCATTCGACCACCCCGAGGAGATCGCGCCGACGATCCAATGGGGTGTCGAAGCCAAGCTCCCCTATGTGGATCATGTCCACGAATTGCCCGGTGAGGAAACGATGGCCGACGTCTCGTCTGCCTCCTATCTCGCCGACCTCGTCTCCTACCAACATCCCGACCATGACACCGAACAATGGCCGCCGGAGGAAAGATCATGACCGAAACCGTTCGTACCGGCGGCTGCCAGTGCGGCGCCGTGCGCTTCCGCATCCACGGCGCGCTCGGCCGCCCCTCGATCTGTCATTGCCGCATGTGCCAGAAACAGTTCGGCTCGTTTTTCGGCGCGCTTGTGACAGTGCCGAGCGACGGCGTCGAATGGCTGCGCGAGGAGCCGAGTTACTTTCAGTCGTCGGTCAACATCGATCGCGGCTTCTGCGCCCGCTGCGGCACGCCGCTGACCTACCGCCAGCCCGGCGCGCTCGAGATCGCCATCGGCGCCTTCGACGACCGTTCCGATCTGGCGCCGCAGATCCAGGTCAACTACGCCGCCAGGCTGCCTTGGGTGGAGACGATCTTCGACGCGCCAATCCACGACGATCCGGATTTCTACGCGCGACAGGAGTCAATCATCTCCTTCCAGCATCCCGATCACGAGACGGCCAACTGGCCGCACCAGGGCCTGAAACTATGAGCAGCGAATTCCGCACCCTCTATCCCGAGATCGAGGCTTTCGAGTCCGGCATGCTAGACGTTGGCGATGGCCATCAGGTCTATTGGGAGCGCTCCGGCACCCGCGGTGCCAAGCCGGCGGTATTCCTGCATGGCGGACCGGGCGGCACCATTTCGCCAAAGCACCGGCGGCTGTTCGATCCGACGCTGTACGATGTCATCCTGTTCGACCAGCGTGGCTGTGGAAAATCGACGCCCAATGCCTCGCTCGAAGCCAACACCACCTGGCATCTGGTCGCCGACATAGAGCGGCTGCGCGACATGTGCGGCTTCGACAAATGGCTGGTGTTCGGCGGCTCGTGGGGTTCGACGCTGGCGCTGGCCTATGCCGAGACACACCCCGAGCGGGTCAGCGAACTGGTCGTGCGCGGCATCTACACGCTGACCCGCGCCGAACTCGAATGGTACTACCAGTTCGGCGTCTCGGAGATGTTCCCCGACAAATGGGAGCGGTTTTTGGCGCCCATTCCGGAGGCTGAGCGCGGCGACATGATGGCCGCCTACCGCAAACGGCTGGTCGGTAGCGATCCTGTGGCGCAGGTCGAGGCCGCTCGCGCCTGGAGCCTGTGGGAGGGCGAGACGATCACTTTGCTGCCGGAACCGGAAACCAGCGGTCCCTTCGGCCAGGATGATTATGCCCTGGCCTTCGCCCGCATCGAGAACCACTATTTCGTCCATGCCGGCTGGCTGGAAGAGGGACAGCTGCTGCGTGATGCATGGAAGCTTAAGGATATACCGGGTAGCATCGTTCACGGCCGCTACGACATGCCGTGCCCGGCGCGCTATGCCTGGGCGCTGCACAAGGCGTGGCCGAAAGCGGATTTCCATCTGATCGAAGGTGCCGGCCACGCCTATTCGGAGCCGGGCATCCTCGACAGGCTGATCCGCGCAACGGACATGTTTGCCGGGAAATGACGATGGCTCGCGAGCGCCTTTATCTGTTCGACACGACGCTGCGCGATGGTCAGCAGACGCCGGGTATCGACTTTTCCGTCGAGGACAAGATCGCCATCGCCAAGCTGCTCGACGAGTTCGGCATCGACTACGTCGAGGGCGGTTACCCTGGCGCCAATCCAACCGACACCGCCTTTTTCGCCGAGCGTCGCACGGCCGATGCCAAGTTCGTCGCCTTCGGCATGACCAAGCGGGCAGGAGTGTCGGCCTCGAACGACCCCGGCCTCACCGCGCTGGTCCAGTCGAAGTCGGATGCCATCTGCTTCGTCGCCAAGAGCTGGGACTACCATGTCCGCGTCGCGCTCGGCTGCACCAATGAGGAGAACCTCGAGGCGATCAAGGCCTCGGTCGAGGCGGCGCTCAGTGCCGGCAAGGAGGCGATGGTCGACTGCGAGCATTTCTTCGATGGCTTCAAGGCCAACCCCGATTATGCGCTGGCCTGCGCCAGGACGGCCTACGATGCCGGCGCGCGCTGGGTGGTTCTATGCGACACCAATGGCGGCACGCAGCCCTCCGAGGTGCGCGCCATCGTCGAAAAGGTGATCGCGGCCGGCATACCGGGCGACCATCTCGGCATCCACGCCCATGACGACACCGGCCAGGCGGTGGCGAATTCGCTTGCCGCCGTGGAGGCCGGCGTGCGCCATATCCAGGGCACGCTGAATGGCATAGGCGAGCGCTGCGGCAACGCCAATCTGATCTCGATCGTGCCGACATTGTCGTTGAAGCCTGCCTTTGCCGGCCGCTTTGCAACAGGCATTTCAGCGGAGGCGTTGACCGGTATATCGCGCTTGTCCCGCGCCTTCGACGAGTTGCTGAACCGTGCGCCGGAAGCGCAGGCCCCCTATGTCGGCGCCTCCGCATTCGCTACCAAGGCCGGCATCCATGCCTCGGCGCTGGCCAAGGAGCCGGCGACCTACGAGCATGTGCCGCCAGAGACTGTCGGCAACCGCCGCCGCGTCATGGTTTCGGACCAAGGCGGCAAGGCGAATTTCATGGCCGAGCTGAAACGGCGCGGCATCGACATGCCCCGGGACGACCATCGCCTCGACGCGCTGATCGCTGTGGTCAAGGAGCGTGAGGCGGAGGGCTACGCTTACGAAGGCGCCGACGCCAGCTTCGAGCTTCTGGCGCGCAAGATGCTGCATGGCCTGCCGGAATTCTTCCGCGTCACTTCATTCCGCTGCATGGTCGAGCGCCGCTTCGACGCCAACGGCCAGCTGAAGACGGTCTCGGAGGCGATTGTGAAAGTGCTGGTCGAGGGCGAGGAGAAGATGTCGGTCGCCGAAGGCCATGGCCCAGTCAACGCGCTCGACATTGCGCTGCGCAAGGATCTCGGCAAATTCCAGAGCGAGATCGCCGATCTCGAGCTGGCCGACTTCAAGGTGCGTATCCTCAATGGCGGCACCGAGGCGATCACCCGCGTGCTGATCGAATCGCATGACGGCACCGGTGCGCGCTGGTGGACGGTCGGCGTCTCCGAAAACATCATCGATGCTTCGTTCCAGGCGCTGATGGATTCGATCGTCTACAAGCTGATGAAGAACCGCGACATGGCCGGGCTGATCGCGGCGGAGTGAGGAGATGGGCTTCACGATAAGCTGGGTCGCATTCAATGGTCTGCCACTCGCGAAGGCAGCGCTGGCTTTCGGTCTGGCTCAGAGCGGACAATCGGACGAGGTTTTTGATTTTGACTACAATGGCGTGACGGTTGGTCAAAATTGGTCTGTCGTCATTTTTAACGACGTGAACATGGACCTGGTGGACGAGAAGCGCCTGGCTAACCTTTCGACGGGCAGGGACATTGTCGTCGTTCACAATATCGATACGGTCATGCTGCAATGGGCCGAACAGTGGCGCGACGGGCACGAAGTCTGGAGCATACGACACACCAGCGCAGACGGTGCGCGCAACCTGGAAGCGACAGGAAACCTTCTATCCTGTTTCGAGGAGATCCGCCGCGAGCGCTTCGCAGATCAGGATCGCGAGGACGCAGGTGCTGCCGCCATAGACTTTATCGCAGATATTCCGATCGAGGTGGCAGGATGCGTGACGGGCTTTCGTCACGACACCGTTGGAGCGGAATTCATCGAATTGGTGCCTGCGCCCGGCGAGACCAAATGACTGCGGCCTTCGCGCATTTCAATGAACTGGTGAAAACTCCGGGTTCTTGAACCATCAGCGAGACTCCATTGATCCATCAGAACTTTGCGATGGTCTTGCCGGGGCCGCTGGCGCATAGCCTTGGGCAATGGCTACCCAAGCACTTCAAATCGAGCCCGATACCAAAGCTCGTCGCGGCTTCTTGCTGGCGCTCGGCGCCTACCTGCTTTGGGGGCTGCTGCCCTTCTACATGAAGGCTGTCGCGCATCTGCCGCTGGCCGAAGTCATCGCCCACCGCATCGTCTGGTCGGTGCCGATCGCGGCCGCCGTCCTGGTCTGGGCGGGCCGCACTGCCGATTTCAAAGCGGCCGTTCGTTCGCCGCGCATCATTTCGATGGCGCTGCTGACGGCGGCGCTGATCTCGGTCAACTGGGGCATCTATGTCTGGGCGATCGCGGTCGACCGCACGATCGAGACCGCGCTTGGCTATTACATCAACCCGCTGGTCAGCGTCGTTGTCGGCGCGCTGCTGCTCGGCGAACGGCTCGACCGCCTGCAGATCGCGGCGGTGGTGCTCGCGGCAATCGCCGTCGCGGTGCTAACCATCGACGCTGGCAAGCTGCCCTGGGTGTCGCTGGTGCTGGCCTTTTCCTTTGCCGCCTATGGCTTCTTCCGCAAGACGCTGCCAATTGGTCCAAGCCAGGGCTTCCTGCTCGAAGTGCTGCTACTGTCGGTGCCGGCGCTCGGCTACATCGTCTTCCTGATCGCCACAGGACAGGATCATTTCGTCTCCAGCTCCTTGAACGACACCGCCTTGCTGGTCGGCTGCGGACCGGTCACCGCCGTGCCGCTGCTGTTGTTTGCGTTCGGCGCCAGGCTGCTGCGCCTCTCCACCATCGGCATCATGCAATATATCGCGCCGACAATCGTCTTTTTGATCGCGGTGCTGATTTTCGGCGAACCCTTCGGCAGCGTTCAGGCCATCGCCTTCGGCCTGATCTGGGCGGCGCTGGCGATGTACTCCTGGTCGATGTTTTCTTCGGCGCGCAAGACCGTCGCCGCATCCGCTCGATCCGCGTAACGAAGAAAGGCGGCTGGCGGGCCTAATGCCGGCAGCCGCCTCTTTCACGGTCGCTCAGCGCTTCGGCCCGAAGCCTGGATAGGGCTGCAGCGGCACGACGGCGGCAATGTCCATCATGCCGGCCTTGACCAGCGGCAAGGTTGCGAGATGGCTGCGCACGTCGGCATCGCTGCCGGCCTCGAACATCATGCCGCTGCCGGGAATGTCGCCTCGATTCCACACCTGACGCACGGCGCCTTCGGCATAGAGCGTGCGGCGCTGCTCGGCCTCGCCGGGCAGCAGAGGCGCGAAATCGGCGTCGGTGAACTTTTCGGTGTTGCGCACAAGAAGGGCAAAGAACTGCATCGGAATCTCCTGATGTTGGCCGTTGGAATGGCGAAAATATTCGCTTCGGCTGGCCAGACAGTCCAAGACTGATTAGGCTAAAGTTGAGACCTCACGGGACTTGAGCATCGGAGCAACAATGTTCGACCTGCGCCAGCTCCGCTATTTCATCACGGTGGCCGAAACCGGCAATGTCGGGCGTGCCGCCGAATTGCTCCACATCTCGCAGTCGCCGCTCAGCCGCCAGATCATGCAGCTGGAGCAGCAACTGGGCATCACATTATTCGAGAGGGCGAGGCAGCGTGTTCATCTCAATCCCGAAGGCCGCGCCTTTCTTACCGAGGCGCGTGCGCTGCTGGCCCATGCAAGACGGCTGGAGGAGCTCGGCCGCAATCTCGCCAGCGGTACGGTCGGCCGTCTCGCCATCGGCTATGTCGAAGGTGCGGTCCATGCCGGGCTTGTCGCTCGGATGCTGCGCCAGTTTCGCCGCGACCGGCCCGAATTTCATCTTCAACTGAAGGGCCAGCGTTCCGCCGCGCAGATCGAAGCGCTGCGCGAACGATCGCTCGATCTGGGCCTCGTCTACACGCCTCCTTCTGCCGACGATCCCGACATCGCCGCCTTGCTCATCATGCGCGAGCCTCTGGTTCTGGCGATGCCGGAAAGCGATCCATTGGCCGAAATCGCGGAGATACTGCCGCAGCAACTGGACGGACGCACCTGGATCACGGTGGTGCGCCAGCCTGACGACACCAACCGCAGCCAATTTCTCGCCGCCTGTGCGAAGGCCGGTTTCCTGCCCGACATAGCCTATGAGACGACCGATCCGTTGACGTCGTTGGGCTTGGTCAGCGCCGGGCTTGGGCTGGCGACGGTGCAGGCCAGCCTGCGGAGTGCCGCGCCGCCTCAGATCGTGTTTCGCGATCTGCCGTGGTTCGAACGCACCGTCTCGATCCATCTCGCCTGGCGACGTCAGGACAAGCGGGCGGTCATCGCGGACTTAAGGAAGGCAGTAGGGAAGGAGTTAATGAAGGAGTTAATAGTGAATAGTGAATAGTAAGGTACAACACCTTCCGAACCGGCGCGCGTGTCTATCCCTACTCCCTACTCCCTACTCACTCTACATTTTATCAATCACCGACTGCACGCCCTCCGTCGGTGCATCGACGGAGGATCCCGCCACCATGATGGCGGCTACGATCGCTTCCGGGTCCTCGACCACTAGCGGCTTGACCCGCTGCGCGGTGTGGATGAAGCCTTCCGTTGCCATGTGGTCGAGCAGCGCCAGCATCGGATCCCAGAACCCTCCGACGTTGCCGAAGACGATCGGCTTGCGATGATGTCCGAGCTGCGCCCAAGTCATGATCTCGACGATCTCCTCGACGGTGCCGATGCCGCCGGGCAACGCCACAAAGGCGTCGGATTTCTCGAACATCCTGTGTTTGCGCTCGTGCATGTTGTCGGTGATGACGAGCTCGTCGAGCCGGTCAAGCGCGGTTTCGGTCGCCTCCCGGTTGATCAGAAAACGTGGAATTATGCCCGTTACCTTGCCGCCGGCCTTTAATGCCCCTTCAGCGACGGCACCCATGATACCTTTAGTGCCGCCGCCATAAATCAGACGCAGGCCGGACTTGGCGATCGAGCGGCCAAGCAGGTGTCCGGCCTTGATATAGGTTTCATCTCGGCCCGGGGACGAGCCGCAATAGACGCAGACAGATCGAATCGTGTTCATGTTATGATTGGTGATAGGGACTATTGGCATGGTCAAGCCCCGGAGCGGGCTTTTTCTTGTCGGCTTTGGCAAAACAGGCTAGACCGAAATTAGGTGGCTAAGGGGCAGGGAAGCATGGCAATTAATCCATTGAAGGCGTTTTTGTTCGCGGCTGGCGGCTCCGTCGCTGCGGCGGGAACCGCCTATGTATCGGGCGCACTCGACCCGTATCTCAATTCCACCCCGCCTGCGGAGGTCGCGGCGCCGCCGGCTTCGAAACCGGTCGCTCCGGCAACCGAGGGGCGGCTGCCGTCTGCGCCCGCCGCGTCCACCGATGCGGCGACGCCCGCCGCGCCGGCCGCTGCAGGTGCGATCGTGCCGACCTTCGACATCGTGCGCGTCGAAAGCAACGGCTCGATCGTCGTCGCCGGCAATGCAGCGCCCAACGCCAAGGTCGAGATTCTCAACGGTTCGACTGTGCTCGGCTCGACGATCGCCGGTCCCGACGGCGCCTTTGCCATTATTCTCGACGATCCGCTGAAGCCCGGCGACTATACGATCACGCTTCGCTCTACGGCCGACAATGTCGTGACCGCCTCGGCGCAGACCGCCGTCGTTTCGATTCCCCAGAATTCCACCGGTCAAGTGCTGGCAATGGTCGAGGAGCCGGGCAAGCCGTCCGAACTGCTCACTGTTCCTGCCCCTGAGGCAAAATCTGACGCCTCGCCGCCAACCGGCGAACAGGCGGCCGTTCAGCGACCCGCCACCGGCACCGAATTGCCGCCTGCCGCAGCGCCGGCGCCGATCGCTCCGGCGGCTGATGTTCCAGCAGCGCCTGCCGCGCCGGCCGCTGTTGAAGCCGCGCCGGCTCCGGCAGCGCCCGCCACACCGGCAGCGCCTGTTGCTCCCGCGGCAGAGCCCAAGATTGTCGTCGAAGCCGTCGAAATCGACGGCAACAAGATTTTCGTTGCCGGCCTCGCCGATCCCGGCCGCAAGGTACGCGCCTATGCCAACGATATCCTGCTCGGCGACGCGAAGACCTCGCCCGACCGCCACTTCCTGGTCGAAGCGACACGCGACATCCCGGTCGGCACCTACACCATCCATGTCGACGCACTCGACGCCGACGGCGTGACGGTGGTGGCTCGTGCCGCCGTGCCGTTCGAACGCGAGCCGGGCGAGGCGGTTGCTGCCGTCGCGCCGGCCGCGCCAAAGCCTGCGGAGATAAAACCAGCCGAGCCGAATGTTCCAGCGACCGAAGCCGCGCCGACGCCCCCTGCGGCCCCCACCCCTGCCACCGAGGCCCCGGCCAAAATGGCCGTCGCGACGCCTCCGGGCGACACTCCCGAGACCGTGGCCCCTAAGCTCGAACATGCCGATGGCGCAGTCATTATCCGCCGCCATGACACGCTGTGGCGGATTTCGCGGCGGGTCTATGGCCAGGGCATGCGCTACTCGACCATCTATCTCGCCAACCAGGACCAGATCAGCAATCCGAACCGCATCTGGCCGGGGCAGGTGTTCAAGGTGCCGGAGAAATCGAAAGAAGGCGAGCCCGCCGATCTCAAGGCAATGGGCGACCAGATGACGACGGCACCAGTCAAGACCGAGTAGCCGTTCTGCCCATCAGGATAGCTTGCGGCAGGGCCAGTCATCGTTTATCGCCGATGGACGATGACCGAATCCCCCCTCGTAACGGACCGACGCCGCGCGGCAGATGAACGCGCGCCGGCCAACTGCACGCCGGCCAACTGCACGCCGGCCAACTGTACGCCGGATAGCCGCGCTGTCGCTGTCCGGCTCGCGGCCCTTTCGCATCCGGCGCGGATCGAAATTCTCAAACACCTTTCCGCCAGCCGTTCCTGCTGCTGTCGCGAGGTCGTCGAGCATCTCGACCTGGCGCAGTCCACCGTTTCCCAGCATTTGAAGATTCTGGTCGAAGCCGGGCTTATCCGCTTCGAGCCTGACCGCCAGCGCTCGCGCTATGAGCTCGACCGTGCTGCGCTCGCCGATGTTTCCGCGTCGCTGGCCGCGCTGGTCGATTCCTGCTGCTCCGGCCCCTAAGATATAAAAAGGTAAACAAGAATGGCCGAGAAAACCGTTTCCGCCGATTCCGGCTCGACCTTCAGAACGTTGCGCAATCTCTGGCCCTATATGTGGCCGGCCGACCGCGCCGACCTGAGGGCGCGGGTGGTGTGGGCAACCGTGCTGCTGGTTGCCGCCAAGCTGACCCTGGTGGCCGGACCCTATTTCTTCAAATGGGCGACCGACGCACTGGCCGGCGACGCCAAATCTCCGCCGCCGCTGCCGGCCTTCCTGCTGGCGCCGGTCATGCTGGTCGTCGCCTACAATGCCGTGCGGCTGGTGCAGCTCGGCTTCAACCAGTTGCGCGACGCCCTGTTTGCACGGGTCGGCCAGCATGCCGTGCGCCGGCTCGCCTTCCGCACCTTCGTACACATGCATGAATTGTCACTGCGCTTCCACCTCGAACGGCGCACCGGCGGCCTGTCGCGTGTCATCGAGCGCGGCACCAAGGGCATCGAGACGATCGTCCGCTTCACCATGCTGGCGACGGCGCCGACGATTGTCGAATTCGCGCTCACCGCCGGCATCTTCGCCGTCACCTATGGCTGGCTTTACGTGCTGGTGATCGCGGTCACGGTCTGGCTCTATGTCTGGTTCACCGTCAGGGCGAGCGATTGGCGTATTTCGATCCGCCGAGAGATGAACGACAGCGATAATGAAGCCAGCACGAAGGCGATCGATTCGCTGCTTAACTACGAAACAGTCAAATATTTCAACAACGAAGCCATGGAGGCCGAGCGCTTCGACCGTTCCACGGCGCGCTATGAGGTGGCGGCGACCAGGACCTGGACCTCGCTTGGCTGGCTGAACTTCGGCCAAGGCGTGATCTTCGGCATCGGCATGACCGTCGTCATGGTGCTGTCGGCGCTCGAGGTGAAGGCAGGCACGCAGAGCGTCGGCGATTTCGTCTTCGTCAACGCCATGCTCATGCAGCTTTCGGTGCCGCTGAATTTCATCGGCATGATCTACCGCGAAATTCGCCAGGGCCTGACCGACATCGAAAACATGTTCGATCTGCTCGACGTCAAGCGCGAGATCGTCGATCGGCCGGGCGCCAAGCCACTGGTCGTCGATGCCGGCAAGGTCGAGTTCCGTGACGTGCATTTTTCCTACGACCCCAACCGCAAGATCCTGAAGGGCATCAGCTTCGAGGTGCCGGCCGGCAAGACGGTGGCCATCGTCGGCCCCTCCGGAGCCGGAAAGTCGACCATTTCGCGGCTTTTGTTTCGTTTCTACGACATTCAGCGCGGCAAGATTCTGATCGACGGCCAGGACATTCGCGACGTCAAGCAGGAGAGCTTGCGCGCCGCCATCGGCATGGTGCCGCAGGACACGGTGCTGTTTAACGACACCATCGCCTACAACATCCGCTACGGCCGCATCGGCGCCAGCGAGGAGGATGTGCGCAAGGCGGCAGAACTGGCCCAGATCGGACCGTTCATCGAGCGGCTGCCCGACGGCTATCGCTCAATGGTGGGCGAGCGCGGGCTGAAACTGTCCGGCGGCGAGAAGCAGCGGGTGGCGATTGCCCGCACCATCTTGAAGGCACCGCCGATCCTGATGCTCGACGAGGCGACCTCGGCGCTGGACAGCCACACCGAGCAGGAGATCCAGGCGGCACTGGACCTGGTCAGCCAGGGCCGCACCACCCTCGTCATCGCCCATCGACTGTCTACAGTGATTTCGGCCGACGAGATCATCGTCCTGCAGGACGGCCAGATCGCCGAGCGCGGCACCCATGCCGCCTTGATGGCCAAGCGCGGCCTTTATGCATCGATGTGGGACCGGCAGCGCGAGGCAAGCGAGGCCGAGGAGCGGCTGCGCATTGCCCGCGAAAGCGACGAGTTCGGCGTCGTCGTCCGCCGCCGCACCTCGGAGGTGAGCTGAAATTCGTGCTTGACCTCAACTTAAGTTGAGATCGTAGGCCGTTTTGGATCGCAGCAAGATGCGTCGTTCAAAAACGGAGACAATCGATATGAATGGGATAAATCAGGCAGTTAGTGGCGGCAGCGTATTCCGGGTGGACAAGTTTGTCGTTCCGGCCAACGCTCGCGAGGAGATTCTTGCCAAGGTCCGGATGACGCATGAATTGCTGCGCCAGCAGCAAGGGTTCGTCCAGGATTTCCTGCTCGAGCAATTCTCGGGGCCAGGGGAGTTCAACCTCGTGACCATTGTCGAATGGGAAGGGCAGGCCGCTGTCGATAAGGTCGTGCCGATCATCAAGGCCGCGCATGAGCGCATCGGCTTCAATCCTCAGGAGACCATTGCGCGACTTGGCGTCAGGGCCGATATCGCTAATTACCAGCGGATTCCCGCGGTGTAAGCTCTCTATGGCCAGCCTGCTCCCGGCGCGGTAGCCTCGATGCTGAGCACCTGGCCGGTACGGGCATCGCTGATCATATGTTCGAAGCCGCGCCATTCGGCGGCCACGATGAACAGCGTTTTTCCCTCGCTGCCGCCGAGCATGCAGGCAAAACAGCCGCGATCGACATCGACGCTTTCGAGCATTGTGCCGCCCTCGCGCACCCGCACGCAATGCCTGTTCGGAACGTCGGCGTACCAGGCGGCACCTTCGGCATCGAGGCAGATGCCGTCGGGAAAACCGTTGCCAAGATTGGCCCAGACTCTCCGATTGGAAAGGTGGCCATCGGCAGCGATGTCGAAGGCGGTCAGCCGGTTGGCGTGGGATTCGGCAACGACAAGCGTCTTGTTGTCGGGCGTCACTGCCATGCCATTGGCGAAGGCGAGATTCTCAGCCACCTGCCGAGCCGAGCCGTCAGGTGCAACCAGCACGATGGTGCCGGGGCCGAAATGCTGGCCGGAAGCCGGAGCCGGCCCACCACCATTGACGTAGATGTTGCCGCGCCCGTCGACGACGATCTCGTTCCATGGACTCTTCGACAGATGTCTCAGATCGGCATGGGTGACTAATGTCCCGTCAGCCTCCTGCCTGAGGATCAGCCCTTCGCGGCCGGACACGACAAGCAGCCGCCCGTCCGGCAGCCAGTCGATGGAGTAGGGCAGGGTGGCCGGCACGATCAGCGCGATCTCGCTGTTGCCTAGGGCGTCAATGGCGATGATCTGGCCTGTGCCCCAGTTGCAGAACCACAGCCGGCCATCGTGCCAGCGAGGCGACTCGCCAAAGGCCAGACCGTTCATCACCACTTGCGCTTGCCTGGCTGCTGATTTCTGCATGGGCCGAGAACCTCCGGGTTTGCGCAAATCGTCACGGCCGAAAGGCCGATGAGAGGCGCTGTCTTGCCAAGGACGGGCGTGGGGGCTTCGTGCCGACAATCGCAATCAACATATTTCCGGTTGACCACTTCGGCAGTCCGGATGCTGCCAAGGACGCCCCTGAGGCGGCACGACCGCTAACACCCGACCGCCTGATTGTCGCGTTGCGGCGAAGGGGTGTTTCCGCTATTGAGGCCGGACTTGGAACCAAGGTTGCCCTCATCCCATGAGCCTCGTTGACACGATCAAAAATGCGTTCGTTCCGATCCATCGCGAGGGTTATCCCTTTATCGCTGCGTTCGGCGCGGCGACGCTTTTTCTTGGCTATTTCTCCTCGACCCTGTTCTGGATCGGTCTCATTCTGACCGCGTGGTGCGCTTATTTCTTCCGCGATCCCGAGCGTGTCACGCCGATCGACGACCGGCTGGTTGTCAGCCCGGCGGACGGCATCGTCTCGGCCGTCGGCCCGGCCGTGCCGCCGCGCGAGCTTGGCCTCGGCGGCGGCGAAATGACCCGCATCTCGGTATTCATGAATGTCTTTTCCTGCCACGTGAACCGCGCCCCGGTGCGTGGCCGCATTTCCAGGATCGAGCATCGGCCAGGAAAATTCCTCAACGCCGAACTCGACAAGGCAAGCACCGAGAACGAACGCAACGGGCTGGTCATAGAGAGCCCCAACGGCACGGTGGCTGCGGTGCAGATCGCCGGCCTGGTGGCGCGGCGGATCGTCTGCTGGGCCGAGACCGGCGGCGCCATCGGCACCGGCGAGCGCTTCGGGCTGATCCGCTTTGGCTCGCGCGTGGACGTATTCCTGCCCTCGACGGCGACGCCGCGCGTTGCCGTCGGCCAGACGGCGGTAGGCGGTGAGACGGTGCTGGCGGAATTCGGCGGCGTTGCCGCAACGCCGCTCGTGCGGATCTCCTGACCGGTGGCCCCGCCGTTCAAGAAATTCGAGGCGCATGGCGGCGGCGGCCCGCGCATCCGTGAAATCCCGATGCGCATGGTGCTGCCCAATCTGGTCACCGTGCTTGCCATCTGCGCCGGCCTGTCCGGCATCCGCTTCGGCTTCGAAGGCCGCTTCGAGCCGGCGGTGGTGATGGTACTGCTCGCCGCCTTCCTCGATGGTATCGACGGCCGCCTGGCGCGAATGCTGAAGGCGACCTCCAAATTCGGCGCCCAGATGGATTCGCTGGCCGATATCGTCAATTTCGGCGTGGCACCGGCGCTAGTGCTTTATGCCTTTCTGCTCGACAGGGCAGGTTCGCCGGGCTGGATCGCGGCGCTGCTGTTCACCATCGCCTGTGGGATGAGGCTTGCCCGCTTCAACGTGCTCGACGAAGAGCTCGACCGTCCGCAGTGGCAAACCGAATATTTCGTTGGCGTGCCGGCGCCGGCGGGTGCGGTGTTGGTGATGCTGCCGCTCTATCTGTTCTTCCTCAGGCTTGGGCTTGAACCCAGCCGCCTGGCGGCCTTCATTGCCACCGGCTTTACAATATTGGTGGCGTTCCTGCTGGTCAGCAGACTGCCCGTCTATTCCGGCAAGAGCGTCAGGATACCGGGCGACAGAGTGCTGCCGATCATCCTCGCAGTCGTCCTCTACGTCCTGCTTTTGATGACCTATCCCTGGTATACGCTGACGGCCTCGGTTGCCGGCTATTTGCTGTTTTTGCCATTCAGCGTGCGCGCCTATTCGAGACGCGCCAAGCGCGAAGGCGAGAAGGTGCCGTCCTCGGACATTGGCTGACAGATTTGGTGCCAATTTCGCACGCGGCGCTGTGGAACGCCCTTCAAAACCACGTTTTCGGAACTTGCTGGGCGCCTGACCGTTTGTGTCGGTAGGTCCGTTTGAGCGACTGCTCGTGATCGTCAACGTCGCGCAAGCTGCCGCTTCGGGCCCAGAACCATCGGAATACGAGAAATGGCTGTCATCCTCATTGGCGCATTACTGACTGTCGCCGGCCTCGTATATATGGCGGTTGCAGCCATCATGCGCGGGCGGCTCAGTGAGCCGGCCGCTGTCTCCACCGCGCCCGATAGCCCGAGGCCCAATCTCGCAACACCAGGTCCGACTCTGGAGCCGCGGCGGCGCGGGCTCCGTTTTCTCGGCTTGTCACAGAATTGGCCGGGCCTGCTGATGATGGCCGTCGGCGTCATTCTGCTGTTATCGGTAGTGGTCCTCTAGAGTTTTGAAAAGGCCTGGAAAACCTCAGGCGGCAGCGCTCAGTCCCAGCCTCTCGAGCGCCAGCTTTCTTGTCGAGACATAGTCGGTCTTGCCCGAGCCCAGCACCGGGATTTCCTCGACCTTGACGATGTCGTTCGGCACCATCAGTTCGGCCGCCCCGGCCTTCTTGCCGAATTCGCGCAATTCGTCGGGATTGGCACTGTCGGCGGTGGTGACCAGGACGAGGTGCTCGCCGCGCCGTCTGTCCGGCACCGCCACCACGGCGTGATGCTCTTCCGGCCACAGCGACTGCACCAGCATCTCGACCGCACCAAGCGATACCATCTCGCCGGCGATCTTGGCGAAGCGCTTGGCGCGGCCGCGAATGGTGATGAAGCCTTCGCGATCGACCGAGACGATATCGCCGGTGTCGTGCCAGCCTTCGAGCGGCTGTAGCTCGCCCGGCCTATCGGCGGTCATGTAGCCCATCATCAGGTTCGGCCCGTCGAGCCACAGCCGGCCGGCGTCGCTGATGCCTTCGACCGGTTCGAGTTTCATGCGCATGGCCGGCAGCAGCCGCCCGACCGTGCCGTCGCGACCGTGGATGGCGGTGTTGACGGCGACCACCGGTGCGGCCTCGGTCAAGCCAAAACCTTCGATGATCTCGGCCTGGAAGCGTTCGCGATAAACCCGGCGCGTCTCCGGCTTCACCGCCTCGGCACCGGCGACGACAAAGCGCAGGCTGGAAAAATCGCCGTCCTTGGCGGTGCGGGCATAGTTGGCGAGGAACGTGTCGGTGCCGAACATCACCGTTGGCCGGACCTTGCGCGCCACCTCCGGAATAAGCTTGTAGTGGAGCGGTGAGGGGTAGAGGAACAGTTTTACGCCGGTGACCAGCGGCAGGATGGTGCCACCGGTCAGGCCGAACGAGTGGAACACCGGCAGCACGTTGAGCAGGATGTCGACCGGCGAGATGGTGATGCGGGCTTCGGCCTGCATGGCATTGGCAAGAAGGTTCCGGTGCGACAGCACAACTGCCTTGGGTGTGCCTTCCGAGCCGGAGGTGAACAGAATCACGGCCGGCTTGGCTGCATTCTGGCGCTGCAACGGCCAGCGCCACAGCAAGGCGGCAGCGAGCTTGTCCAGCACGGTCACGCTTGCGCGAACATCCTCCAGCCACAGCAGTTTCGCTCCGCCCTTTTCCACCGCCTCGACTATGTCGGCGAGGTTGGCCTTTTCGACAAAGGCGCGTGAGGAGACCACGGTGCGGATCACCGCCGTGCGGATGGCGGCGGTGACGCTCGCTGGGCCGGCGGTATAGTTGATCATTGCTGCCACTCGCCCAGCCGACAAAACACCGACGAACGCCAGCACGAGGCCATTGGCGTTGGGCAGGAGCAGCCCAACCGCTTCGCTCGGCGCTGTCATTGCCTCGAAGCGGCGGCCCAAAACCCTGGCACCGATAAACATTTTCCGGTAGCTCAGCGCACCGCCGATGATGTCTTCGATAATTGGGTGCGAAGCGCCGACACGGTCGGCGGCGTCACGCATGGCAAGGAACAGCCCTCGGTCGAGATCACTGCCAAAAAGCCTGGCCTCGGCGAAGCGATCGAACAGCGCATTGGTATTGGAGGCCTGATTGGGGTTCCGCGCCACCAGCTCGGCGATGGTCATCGGCTCCAGCGCGCTGATCGACAGCTGCGGGAACCAGTGGCGCGGCGCCTTGTCTGCCGGCGTCAGCGACGCCGGCAGGCTGCGCGCGCCGGCAACGAAGATCGGCACGATGCGAGCGTCGGCCTGCATGGCGATACGGGTGATGGCGCGGAACAACCGAAACGACTTGACGTCGGGCTCGACCGCATTCGGCAGGTAAACGGCGAGCCGGCCCTTGCCCTTCAGCACCCGCACCAGTCTGCGGCTGACGAAGACATGCTCGGCGTTGAAGGCGATGGTGCGGCCAAGCTCGCGCCATGGTTCCAGCCAAGGCGATCTGGCCGAAGCCGGGTCGAGGATGTGCAGCGTGTCCTCCGGCAGCAGCGACAGCATCAGCGCCGGCTCGAGGCGCGACTGATGCCAGACGACGTAGATGATCGGGGCCGCCGACTTGCGGGCAATCTTGATGCGCTCGTCGTTGATGCGGTAGGCGAGCTTGAACGGCACGTAGAGCAGCGCCTGGCTCAAGCGCAGGCCGAGGCGGAACTTCTCCACCACGCCGATCAGCAGCCAGGCCGTGACAAGACCCGCAAGCAGCGCCAGTGTCAGGATCATCGCCGCATCTCCCAACAATCTCACGTCGCGGCTCTTCAGTGGCCGCTTCGGGTGAGAACCTAGCCGAAGTTGGATCAACGTCAATGCGGCTTCATTTTTCCGTCTCTCCTGCTATCAGTGGGCTCGGCTGCCTTCTCCACAAATCGCAGCTACGCCGCCTTCATCCTCCCGCTTATGAAGCGGAATTCCTGCGTCTTGCCGCCAAAGCCATACGCGGCCGCTGGCACTTCGTGCACGAGGGCATAGCTTTCCTCATGGATCTTGCCTAGCAGCCGGCCGAATGCGGCAAAAATTGCCTGGAGATAGGCCTCCAGTTCGAGCTTGGTGTTGGTGCCGTCGACGACCTTGATGTCGAGCCAAGCCGTGTTGGCGCCGTGCTGGGCCAGCGACTTGCCGCCGGCGAACCAGTGCTCGGGGTCGAGATAGGAAATCGCGACAGCTGTGATCGTCGCGTCCTTGCGCAGATGCGTGGCCGTCAGTTCGGTCACCTCCTTGGCAATAGCGGCGGACAAAGCGGCATCGGGCTTGCCGGTAACGCTGACATTGATGATCGGCATGTTTCTTCTCCTCGGTTTCAAGCGGTGTCTCTTCGCCGTCGAGAAAATCATGCCATCGTCCTTGCGTCAGAAAAATCGAATTGTTTTTGATAAATACTTTGATATTGTCGAACTATGCAGGCGCTCGATCCCGACCTCCTCAAAACTTTCCTCGCTTTCGTCGATAGCGGCTCGCTGGCGCAGGCTGCGTCGATCGTCGGCCGCTCGCCGTCGGCGGTGACCGCGCAGATGCAGCGGCTGGAGGATGTAGTCGGCGAACCGCTGCTGGTGCCGCAGGGGCGAGGGCGTGGCCTGACGCCGGCGGGCGAGGATCTGGTCGGCCACGCGCGGCGCATTCTTGCTGCGCACCGCGAGGCGTGGCTGGCCCTCAAAGGGGCGCATGCCGATGGGCGCGTCGCCATCGGCACGACGCAGGATTTCGCCGACAGCGGCTTGCCGCAGCTTCTCAGGGCCTTCGCTGTCAGCCATCCGCGCGTCAGGATCGAATTGCGCGTCGGCCGCTCCGCCGAACTGGCGCAGGCTTTGCAAGCCGGCACCCTTGATCTGGCCATTGCCATGCGACAGGCGCCGACGCGGGACGAAGTCGGCGTGCTCAAAGAGCCAATGATCTGGCTTTGCTCACAAAACGGCTTGGCCACCCGCCAAGAGGAATTGCCCTTGGCGCTGCTCGATCCCCATTGCGGGTTTCGCGATGCAGCGACCAGTGCACTGGTTGCGGCCGGCCGCCGCTATCGCATTGCTGCCGGCAGTGCCAGCCTTGCCGGCCTGCGTACGGCGGTACACGCTGGCATCGCTTTGACGTTGAGGACGGCGCGCTTCGCTCATTCCGGCATCGTCGAGGCGCCGCGCGATCTTGATCTGCCGCCGGTGCCGGTCGCCGAATTCGCCATCCGCTTGCGTGAGGATGCCGACCGGCCGGCGCAGGATCTGGCCGCGTTGTTCAGCGGCAACCTAGGCTTGGCCAGTTGAGTCAGCAAAGAAAAAGCCGACCTTGCGGTCGGCTTCTGAGTAGGACGGGCCGAGGGGTTTGGGGGGACTTGGGGGTGGCCCGTCGCAGCCATAATGCCTGAGCCCGATGATGGTTCCATGACGTTTCAAATTTATTTTCAGGCACGGATTTCTCGTGATCGGACCACCAACTCGCCCTCGGGCGTGGCGAGGATTTTGGTCATGCATCCGCTGCGCGCTGCCTGGCCATCAGCCAGTCGCGGCCGGCGTGAGCGAACACGGCGCAAAGCACGATTGCGCCGCCGACCATGCTGGCTGCCGGCGGGATTTCCGCCAGGAACAGGAAGGCGAACAGGATCGCGAATGGCACTTCGGCCGAACCCAGCAGTCCGGACTCGGCCGCCGGAATGAGCCGGGCGCCCTCCGTCCACAGGATCGAGGCAAGCGCGAACGAGGAGCCGAAGGTGGCTAGAAGCAATGCGTCCCTGGCCGACACGGCCAGCGGATCGGTGACGAACCAGCCGAGCACGAACAAAAGGAATGCCGACACCGCACCCGCCCACACCACCGGCGTATCGCGGAAGGTGCGCACCATGATCATGTAGAGGGCGCTGCCGATCGTCATCAGCAGCGCCAGCCCGTCCCCGAACAGATGGCCGGTGCCGAAGCCCGACCAGACCATGATCGCCACCCCGCATAGTGACACGGCAGCGGCAGCAAGCGTCTGCAGCCGGAACGGTTCGCGGACCAACAGGAGGGCCAGCAGCGCGGTGACGAAAGGGGCGGTGGCGTAGATGATGGCGACATTGGCGACAAAGGTGAACTTGAACGCCGAGATGAAGGCGATGCTGGCGAGCGCGCCCTCAATCGCCAGCAGCCAGCCGCGCCAGCCGAGCCGCAGGCTGCCGCGACCGCCGGAGCGCTGGCGACGCCATAGCACACAGAGGCTGATCAGGATCGAGCCGACGAAGCCGCGCCAGCAGGTAATCGTCAGCGGGTCGGAATGGATCGATTTGGTCAGCACGCCGGTGAGGCCGAAGACGGCCGCCGATGCCGAAACCAGGATGATGCCGAGGGTGCGTTCGCGGGCGCTTTCCACTGTGCCTGGCATATCCAGCGATTCCGTCATCTCACCAGCTTACGCTGCCCCGTCCTGACACCATAGTGTCAGCTTGATCGAGGCGTCATGCATCGAAACAGCAGACCGGCAGCCCCGGTGAACAGGCTGCCGGCGAAGCCCTTTCGCGGATTTCCAGGATGGCGATATCGGCCATATGTCCGGCGGCCTTACGAATGTGTTGCGAGAGTGGGTGTGAAGGCGTTGGATGCTCCCCGTATCGTCAGGCTATACGGGGCGAAGCCCTGCCAAGCGCTACGCCAGCGGGGACTTGCGTTTGGGGCAGCCGACACCGCCGTTAAGCAGCGAAGCCAGGCAACTATGGGAGCGAAATGAAATGGACGCGATCGCATTGAAGGCCATGCAGGCGCCGCTGAAGGAGGCCTATCGCGACGACGCCTCGCGCGCGCTGATTACTCTCCGCGCCAAAGGCTCGATCGACGACCAATCGATCGCCTGCAAGGTCGAGACAGGCAGGGCGATCGCCATTGCCGGGCTGCATCCGGCGACCGGCGGCACCGGGCTCGAACTCTGCTCCGGCGACATGCTGCTGGAGGCGCTGGTGGCTTGCGCCGGCGTCACGCTGAAGGCGGTGGCCACGGCGCTGGAATTCAAGCTTGGGGCCGCCACGGTGGAAGCCGAAGGCGATCTCGACTTTCGCGGCACGCTTGGCGTGGCGAGGGATGCGCCGGTTGGCTTCCGCGCCATCCGGCTGACATTCGGCCTCGACACCGACGAGCCGCAGGAGCGCATCGATGCGCTGATCAAGTTGACCGAGCGCTACTGCGTCGTGTTGCAGACCATCAGCCAGAAGCCGGAGCTGACGGTAAGCGCACGACGCTGATGCTGCCAATCTCTCCCCTTGAGGGGGAGATGCACGGCAGGGCAGAGGGGGTTGGTCCGACGGGGCTCGGCCTGCTGCGGCAGATGGAGGCTGGCGCTCCACGCGTGGCGACCCACTCTGGCCTGCCGGCTTTGCAAAAACTTGGCATCTCCCCTTGTGGACCTGTTGCGCAGTCATGAGCAAAAGCTTGCGGCGGCGGGGTTGCGGCGGTTGTTCGCTTGTTTGCGGGGGATTTGACGTCTT
>NZ_JAMYKY010000015.1:0-158645 GCF_040317695.1 Mesorhizobium sp. M1403
ATTCGGACCCTCCGATGGATGCTGAAGCTTGGTAACTCCAGTCTCCTCGGTGCGGTCCGAATGGACAACCCTCTGAAAGCTCACAACTAGGGGCGCGGCTATAGCTCCGATCGCCCAAATCGAATGGGGCGAGCGCGCCGCTAGCCGCGCGCTCGCCATCACGAAGGCCGAGCAACAGGGCTTCGCTTGTTGCGTCTGCGGCGACAAGGGTGGCATCGAAGTCGTGCACAATCGGGTCGCACCACGCATTCGTCATCCCAGGGTCTGCGCCGCGTCGCTTCGCTCCTTGCTCCACCCCCGGGACGAAGTCATCATGGCTGAGGCCATTGCGGATGTCGGAGATCGGCGGAGCGTTTCCTGCTCCCACCCAACATAGCCTCACCTGGAGATGAAATGATGGAAACCAGCGTAAGGAAGCTATTCGAGAGATATGAGCGCTTTTTCAACCAGTCCCTCGGCGGCGACATGGACATGGATGAAGTCGCATCGCTGTATGCTTCGGACTTCATAGCGGCTTCGCCCGCCGGGGTCATGACTGGAAAGAACGATGGGCAACTCAAGCAGGTCATGGCGCAAGGCTATGCGCACTATCGCGCGATAGGTACGAAGGAAATGCGGATACGCAACCTCAGGCTCTCGCCGATAGACGAACATCATTGCGTGGCCCATGTCGCCTGGACGGCAACCTATGCCCGCAGGGATCAATCGAAGGTGGCGATAGATTTTGACGTCCACTACCTCGTGCAGAAATTGGACGCGGAGCCGAAGGTTTTCGGCTGGATATCAGACGACGAGCAGGCGCTGTTGAGAAAGCACGGCATCGTCTGAGGTCCGCTTTGTCCTAATGCCCTCCTAATGCCGCAGGATCTTGCTCAGGAAAGCGCGGCTGCGGTCGGTCTTCGGGTTGGAGAAGAACTCGTCCGGGGTGCCGCTCTCGACGATGGCGCCGGCGTCCATGAACACGACGCGCTGGGCGACCTTGCGGGCAAAGCCCATCCCGTGCGTCACAACCATCATGGTCATGCCTTCCTCGGCGAAGACGTCGAGAACGCTAAATGGCAAGTTCTGGACGCCGGAACGGTGCCCACCAACTACCAGCGCTTCATCGATGCAGTCCGCAACGGCGTCCAGGCCGAACCGTCGTTCCGGCATGCTGCCGAATTGCAGAAGGTCCTCGACCTCGCCGTCGTCTCGGATGAGAAGAGGGCCGAATTGAGCACCCACGCCGATATGCAATAGGTTTGGCTTCCTCGCCCCCGCCAAGCGGGGGGAGATGTGGCCGCAAAGCGGCCGGAGAGGGGTCTTTGGCAGCGAGGGCATTCGCAAGAATGAAATGTCTTTAATGTCGGGACAAGGTCGCACGCAATGACATGGTCAGCGCAATTCCCCCTCTCCGTCTCGGCGACCCGGGTGGTTTGTGAAACCTCGCTAGCCGCGAGCGAGACTGAACTAACTCGGAAGGTCAGTTGACTCTTCGCCGCAACGGCCCATCCTTGATTGTTGGCCTACCTTTCCGACCAACTTTTGAACAGGGAGGAAACAATGGAAGCCGTCAATCGTAGATCCACACTTGCACTCGGTCTTACACTGGCCGCAACGCCTCTGATCGCTTGGGGGACACCAGCATCCGCCCAGACTTACGGCCCCGATGAGGGCAAGGAGGTCTCACCCGGCGTCAGAGTTGTAGCGCTTGGTGAGCGCAAGTCGGTCATACCAGCCTATGCAACGGTGAAGCTGCGCGATGTTGTCATTCAGCCCGGAGCGAAGACGGCTGACAACATGATGAAGAACGACATGCTCTGCCACATGACTGAGGGAGAACTTTCGGTCGTTCACAACAAACAAAAGTTCACAGTCAAGAAGGGCGATGTTTGGGCCTGCGCTAATGGCGCTACGACAGAAGGCACCCAGAACACGAGCAGTGCGGTCGCGATCATGCGGGTCATCGATTTGATGCCCGCATAAGGGAAGCGGCTGGTGGAAGTGCGGCAATGGCCGCCCTAAGAGGAAGCCCGGCGCGCATCTGTCGTATTAGGGAACGTCCAGCGAAGGGCCGCTTTCCATCCATCTCGGCCATCGACGACAGCCAGCTGAGTTGAGTTTGAACCCTAATGCCGCAGGATCTTGCTCAGGAAGGCGCGGCTGCGGTCGGTCTTTGGGTTGGAGAAGAACTCGTCCGGGGTGCCGCTCTCGACAATGGCGCCGGCGTCCATGAACACGACGCGCTGGGCGACCTTGCGGGCAAAGCCCATCTCGTGCGTCACCACCATCATCGTCATGCCTTCCTCGGCGACCGCGACCATGACGTCGAGGACTTCTGAGATCATCTCGGGATCGAGCGCCGAGGTCGGCTCGTCGAACAGCATGATCTTGGGGCGCATGCCGAGGCAGCGCGCGATCGCCACGCGCTGCTGCTGGCCGCCTGAGAGTTGCGCCGGATAGGCATCAACCTTGTCGGCGAGGCCGACCTTGGCGAGCAGTTCGCGCCCGGCCTTCTCGGCCTCGGTGCGCGGGATCTTGCGCACATGGATCGGCGCCAGGGTGACGTTCTCGAGCGCGGTCTTGTGCGGATAGAGGTTGAACGACTGGAAGACGAAGCCGATCTCGGTCCGCAGCCGCGTCATGTTGGTGGCGGGGTCGCCGAGGCGCTGGCCGTCGACCGTCAGGTCGCCGTCGCGGATCGTCTCCAGCCCGTTGATGCAGCGGATCAAGGTGCTCTTGCCCGAGCCGCTCGGGCCGCAGACGACGACCACTTCGCGCGGCTCGACGCTCAGCGTAATATCCCTGAGCACGTTGAGCTGGCCAAACCATTTGTTGACGCCGCGAAATTCGATCATGCCGGCACCATTCTTGCTGCTGAGGTTCGTCATATCTGCACCTCGCCATGGGCCGCGCCCATGCGCTGTTCCAGCCGTCGGGCCAGCATGATCAGGGGGTAGCAGACGATGAAATAACCGAGGCCGACGAGGAAGAAGACCAGCAGGCCGTTCGGCACACGCTGCACCACCAGCCAGCCGACGCGAGTGAGATCGGTGAGACCGATCGCCGAAACGACCGAGGAATCCTTGATCAGCAGCACATATTGCCCGACCAGCGGCGGCAGCACGATGCGCATCGCTTGCGGCAGCACCACCTGGCGCATGCGCTGCCAGCGCGACAGGCCGGACGCCAGCGCCGCCTCGACCTGGCCGGTCGGCACCGAGCGGATGCCGGCGACGACGATCTCGCAGATGAAGCAGGCGGCCAGATTGGTCAGCGCGATGATGCCGGCGGTGAAGGCGTCGAGCTCGATGCCGAGTTCCGGCAGGATGAAGAAGATCAGGAAAATCTGCACCAGGAACGGAGTGCCGCGGATCAGGTCGACCCAGCCGCCGATCGCGCTGCTGATCAGCCGGTTGCCGCCTGTGCGCAGGATGCCGAGGCCGAAGCCGAGCAAGGTGCCCAGCACCAGGCTGATCAACGACAGCACCACGGTCATGCCGAGGCCGCGCAAGGCGAGGGGATAGCTGCCGGCGATGCTTTGCAGTTGCTGCCAGATCATGTCCGTGCCCCCGCCAGGCCGAGCCAGCGCCCGGAGAGTGCCGCCAGTCCCTTCAGCCCGTAATAGAGCAGCAGGTAGAAGGCGGCGATGGTGATAAAACCTTCGGCCGGCATGAAGCGGTCGGAAGCGAGCAATTGTCCGGCGCGCGTCAGTTCGGCGACCGAGATCAGCGACAACAGCGCGGAATCCTTGACCAGCACGATCGCCTGGCCGAGCAGCGGCGGGATCGTCACCTTAAACGCCTGCGGCAGGATGACCAGGCGCATGCGCTGGACATAGGTCATGCCCGAGGCGACGCCGGCCTCGACCTGGCCGCGCGGGATCGACAGGATGCCGGCGCGGATGATCTCGGCGACATAGGCGCCGCTGTTCAGCGACAGGGCCAGGATGCCGACGACGAGCTCGGGCAGGACGAAGCCGAGCCGCGGCAGGCCGAAATAGAGGAAGTAAAGCTGCGCCAGCAGCGGCGTGGCGCGCACTGCATCGATATAGGCCTTGGCCGGGACGCGGAACAGCCGGCCGCGCTGCAGGTTCATCGCGGCGAGTACGATGCCGACGGCGAGCGCGCCGGCAAAGGAGAGGACAGACAGCCACACGGTCGTGACGAGGCCCTGCCCGAACAGGGGCAGATATTCGACGATGGTGCGGAAGCTGAAGTTTTCGAGCATGGTGAGGCGGTGACTGGTGAATGGTGAGTAGCGAGTAGTGAGTAGTGAGTAGCGAGTAGCGAGTAGCGAGTAGCGAGTAGCGAGTAGCGAGTAGCGAGTAGCGAGTAGCGAGTAGCGAGTAGCGAGTAGCGTTCCCTACTCCCTACTCCCTACTCCCTATTCCCTCTACTCAGTGATCCTTCTTCCAGGCGTCGGAATTGACCCAGTAATCGAGGTTCTTCTGCAGGCGGCCGTCGAGGCTGACCTGGTCGAGGAACAGGTTCATCCAGGTCAGCAGGTCCTGCTCGTCATAGCGCGTGGCGAAGGCCAGTGGCTCCTTCGACAGCATGTCCGGCATGATGATGAAGCTGCCGGCCGGATAAGCGGTTGACTGGCCCTTGACCGCCGAGACGTCGTTGACGCCGCAATCGGCCTGGCCGTTGTTGACGGCGTCGAGCAGCAGCGGGCCGCCGCCCTTGTAGCTCTTGATGTCGGCATCGGGGAAGGCGGCCTTGGCTTCCTTCTCGCCGGTGGCGCCGAGCAGCACCGCGATCTTGGTGCCCTTGGCCTTGCAGTCCTCGGTGGACTTGAAGGCGGTCCCAGCCTTGGTGAAGACGGTGCTGCCCGTGTACATGTAAGGCTTGGTGAAGGCGACCTTCATGCCACGCGCCAGTGTCGGCGTCATGTCGGCAACCAGAAGATCGGCCTTGCCCGACAGCAGCGCCGGGATCAGGCCGTCCCAGTCGAAGTCGAGGAAGGTGATCTTGACGCCCATTTCCTTGGCCATCAGTTCGGCGAGTTCGACCGAACTGCCGGTGCGTTCGCCGGCGGCGCCGACCAGCGAGAAGGGCGGTCCCTGCGTCTGCACGGCGACGCGCAACTCACCGCGCTTGGTAATCTCGTCGAGCGTTCCGGCACTGGCGGCAGCGGTGAGGCCGGCGAGCGCAAGTCCGGCGATGAAAAGCTTGGCAATCTTCATTTGGGCATTCCTCCTTGTTGTCGTTTGTTGTTCCACTTGTTGTTTCACCCCATCGGGGCGCCTTTTGAGCGGCGGCGCCGTTGCCGGCGGCAACCACCGTTCGAAAATCTTCAATCCCAGCTCACCGTTTCGGCGACCTTGATGCCGCGCCTGGCCAGCTCGTCGAGGAAGCGGCCATCGGGCACATGCAGCAGCGGGTTGAGCAGGCCGGGCGTGGCGATCTCGCGCCGTGCCAGCATCTGCGCCACGATACTGGCGGGATAGCCGACGCCAAGGCTCATGCCGAACAGGCCGGAGGCGAGGTCGCGTTCGATGACCAGCTCCGAGGTCACCGTCTTGCGGCGGCCGCCTTCGCTGCCGACAAAGACGTTGCGCATCACGCAAAGGTCCTTTTCGTCGGCGCCATATTGCAGTTGCGGACCGAGCAGCCGGCCGAGGAATTCGCGTGGGCTGACGCCGGTGCCGGGCACCTTGTCCTCGGACAGGAAGCCGAGCTGCTTCAGCGGCGCCCAGAACGCCGACCAACCGGGCCAGCGCAGCGAATAGCGGCCGGAGCGCTGCAGCCCCTTGGCGGCGGCGAGCATGCCGGCATAATGCGGCGCGTCGCCATTGGGAAAGGCCTCGAGCCGCCCCAGCCCGGCGATCTCGATGTCGTGGATGAAACGATTGTCGTGCTGGCGGGCGGCCGGCACGTCGACCCGTTTGCCGTCCTCGACCAGCACGCTGTCGCGGTTCTGGCTGACCAGAACCATGTCGAAATTCCAGCTCACCTTGTAGCGCAGCGGCTCGACCACCGCCTTCGGCTCGGGAATACCGCCGCAATAGGAATCGATCGCGGTGATGGTGTCGAACTGGCTTGCGGCGCGCGCGTAGAGCACAAGGTCGATGCCGGGGTCGAGCCCGCATTCGGTGACGATCGAGACGCCGGCCTTTTCGGCCTCGGGAGCGAGATCGGCGATGGCCTTGCCGTAATTGGTGGTGACCAGCGGCGTGCGCGTCGCGATCGCCGCCTGCACCGCCTCGCGCATCAGCGGCTGCGGCAACAGGTCGATGACCGCGTCGACGTCCTTCATCACATCGGCCAGCACCCGACCGATCGCGCCCTCCGGCACGACAAAACGCACCCGGGCAAGGTCGGTCAGGCCGCCAAGCCGCGCCGCGCCGTCGGTTGCGGTGTCGAGGCAGACCACTTGCTCGACGCCGTCGCTGGCAACGAGATCGGCGATCGCCGCCCGGCCTTGCAGGCCGAGGCCGCCGAGAACCGCGATCTTCATGCCATTTCCTTTCGCGTCTCGTCCGACCAGCAGCCTTCAGGCAGGCTGACCCATTTGTTGCAGGACGCCATGACGACGAAGGTCTCGCTGCGCACGACTTCGCCCGGCTCGCCGGCGCCGGGGATCAGCTCGCTGGTGACGCGGTAGAGATCGGCGACATCGCCGGCCACCGTTACGTCGACGATGATGTCGAAGCGTCCGGTGACGACGGCGGCCGAGTTCACGAAAGGCAGTTCGGAGATGCGCTGCGCCAGTTCACGCGCCCGGCCGCGCCCTTGCGCGTTGATGCCGACGATGGCCGAGATCAGCTCGGGGCGTTCGGTCAGGTTAAGCAGTCCGACGATCTTGAGCAGGTTGCGGTCGAGCAGGTTGCGCAGCCGCATGCGCACCGTCGGCACCGAGATCGCCATCTTCTCCGCGAGGCGGTTGACGCCAAGCTGCGCATCCTGCGACAGCAGCTTGACCAGTCGCCGGTCGGTCTGATCGAGATGTTCCCGCAAACGCTCAGGCTTTCATAAAAGGAAATAAACGGTCGGATTTTCTTTCTGATATGAAAATACCTTATGAGAGATTTTTAACAACGGCAAGAGCCACGTCATCCGCGGTGCCCCTGTGCCTGTCGGCAGTTTCGTCGCAGATGCCACATTTTGTTCTTGCTTTGTGCCGGCAGCTATGCTACTAATTTGGGTATGGTGCTAATCGCGCCGCCGACCCGCCCTCCCGAGGCGGGTTTTTTGTTTTCCGGATACCCTTTGAAGGTTCAGCGCCGCCGGCTTGAGTTGGCGGTACAGCGCCGTTCGGGACGCGCTGTGTTCGAGGGTGAAAGAAGCAAGTGGCGCAAGAGGTGCCTGGAATCCATAGCTTAGAAAGGAACGGTAGATCGACATGAAGAAGATTTCTCATCTGTTGGTGCTGACGGCAATCTGCACCATTACCGCCGCCATGGCGCCAGCTGGCGCCGCATATGCCCAGAATGCGCCCTACTGGCGAGCGGACTGGGAGGAGGGGCCTTGCACCGGAGCCTCGTGCTATACCGACTGGTCTTTCGTCCAGGCGGAGAATCCGGCGGAAGCCGATCCCAGCCTGAACGCAATTGTCAGCGGCCTGGTCTCGACCGGCGCAGGGAATGTATCCTCGCACGGCGGCAACAGCTTCGGAAAGTTCGAAACGACGCTGGCTGCCATCAACGCCGGGAAGCCCCACTCCAAAGTCTACAAGGAGTGGCTCTTTGCGGGCGGCCTGGCCAAGAACGACGCTTTCGGACGTCCGCTCCAGGCGATGTCGCCGTCAGGGATCGATGGAACTTATGTCGCGTGGTTTTTCATTCCCTCCGATTACCAATACGCGGGAAACGGCTGGACGAATATCTTCCAGTTCAAGGTGACCGAGCAATCGCCTTTCAAGCAGGATCCAACGTGGTGGGTCAACCTGACCGACAATCCGACTGACGATGTGGTGATGCTGCATGTGGAAAATGCGGCGGCCGGAGTCCACAATCCGGCTAACGATGTTCCCGCCCCGAAGGGCCGCTGGTTTCAGCTGCGCGCGGATCTCTATGAAGGGGTAGGCATCGATTGGTATCTGGACGGGGTGTTTTGGCAATCGTCGTCGAACGCAACCTGGCCGGTCGGGCGAGATTCCGACGGATCAGGTACACCTCAGTCATTCGTGTTTGGGGTGGGTCACTATGGTGGAGTTGGCAAACTCTACACTGATGATGCCTACATGATTGCAAAGTAGCCACTGACACATTGCCGAAGTGCATAAAATAACAAGCTGCTTCGGGTCCAACCGGGCGGCTATTTTTGTATCTAGAGCGCGTCGCATTGAACGGATCCTGCGACGCGCTTTAAGTTTTTTGTTTTATGCATGTCGTTGTCGCAAAATCGTTGCGAGGCGCAACCGCAACTTATTGTGCCTTCACCTGATAGGCGGAGAGGCTCATCCGAGATATCGCCAAAAGCGGCTTTTCAATAAAACTATAGCTGGCCAGGGAGACGGCAATGCAGGCGGTGACAATAACCATGCCTGCGAGCCATGGTGATACATTGGCGCTTGCAATGACAGGAGCGGTCGCAAGCAGCACGATAGGATGTGTCAGATAGAGAGAGTAGGAAGCATCACCCAACCTTGCCAGCACGCGAGGAGCAAGAAGCCGGAAGTAGCTTTCCAGGCTTATGCAAGCCGCGACAAGGATCAACGCCGGGATTCCCTGAGCAAGGGTTCGCGGCAAGTTGAAGCCAAGGCCCATCACCAGCATGGACACGATGGCGAACACGAGTGCCGAGACACCCAGGACGGCAGGCGAACGCGCCAGCCTGCCGACCAGGTGGCCGAGAGCCATGCCGGCAAGGAACTCAAACAGGATTGGCGTGGTATAGAAAAACAGCACAGTATCGGCGGCGGGTTTGAAGATGATGCGCGCCGCTACGGCGATTGCAAAGACAACGCCGACCATGGCCATTTGCGTCAAGGTGCCAAGACCCATAGTCGCCGCGAACAGAATGTAAAACAGGATTTCCAGATTGAGCGTCCAACCCACGCCAAGCACTGGTTGGACATAACCTGTAACAGTGTCGAGATAGGGAATGAAAAGCAGGCTATTGGTGAGCTGCTCAAGAGACACTGCACGACCGGCAAACAACCAAAGTGCGGCGACCATGACGAAGGTCATAACCCATAGAACGGAACGACGCGCGTGAAGCGCTGCATCAAAAAAGCACGATGGTCGCGACGTCTGTTCTCCGTCGAGAGAACCATGACAAAACCGCTGATGACGAAAAACAGATCGACACCACTGTTTAGGATGGGAATACCCAGATCGAGCATGCCCAGTGCGGCCGGAAGATGATAGATAACAACCATGAGGGCTGCTTGCCCCCGCAGGATCTGTACCGATGTATACTGTTGAACCCGGCGCGGCGCAGCGTGATCATTCTCTGGAATGATGTTCATCGAAAAATGGTCCCCTGTGCGGGGAGCATTAACACACGGAGTCGTTGATGTGCTGATTAATTGCTGGTTTAATTAATGCGTAAAGTTTTAGATAAGTTTTACTGACACCACACGCGGCCATACTTTAGACCCGCCCGACTTTGGCCTGCCTCTCTGTCAAAACCTGGCATCTCCCCAGTGAAGAGGAGATTGGCCGTTTCCCCGCGCTAACGGCTGGTCTCGAAGATAGCGACGGCTGCCGCTGTCAGCGCGGCGTTACCGGGTGCTACTGTTCCATCAGGAAGCTCCTTGCCGTCTTCCAGTCCGACGCGCGTCGACCAACGGCGTTCCGCCGCCCGGTGCACGAAAGGCCAGACCGTGGCGTCGGCACCGTGCAGCAGGATCGCCCGGCGCATCCCGGCGCCGTCGAGCACGGCGGCGATATCGTCACTGACCTCCAGCGCCGCGTCCAGGGGCTGCTCGGAGATTTCGATCAGGATGCGCAGCACCCGTTTGCCATGGTCGAGGCTCACCAGGCGTTCGGCGTCGGCGACGGAGGCAAGCCCCGCCTCGATGCCGATGCCGCGCTGGCGCAGACTCTCCATGACGGCGGGCGCGGCGTCTTCGCTCAGATTGACCGAGGCATAGTCGGGCAGCTCGCTCCAACCGGCGATCGCGGCCAGCGTCCGCTCGTCGTCGTTTTCGATCCAGGCGCCGGTCGACACGCCGATCAGCGTTCCCGGACAGGCACGGCGGAGCGCCATCACAGTCCGGTCCATAGCCGCAGGCGCGATGCTTTCGCGGCCGTCGAGTCCGCGCGCATGGACATGCAGCTCGGCCGCACCGGCGGCAATCGAGGCCGCACCGTCGCGCGCCATGGCTTCGGGATCAAGCGGCAGTCGCGGGTGGAAATCGGCGCTGCGCGCGCCATTGATGCAGGTCTGGACAATCATTGAGATGGCGGTCCCGTTGAAGTGGAACAAGTTTAGCGCACGACAACGAAATCGGAAATCGGATGATATCCATCCCGCGAAGCTCACCCGGCAAGAAACGGGTGGTCTGCGCGCGCTGTCTCACCCATCTCTGGTCATAGAGAAGGAGGCGAAGCCATGACCATCCATTCGATAGGCGCGAAAGCGGCGATCAAATCGGCGGAGGCGCGCGTCGCCGCCTATGATTGGCCGAAACTCGCCGGCGAGCTGAGCGGCTATGGCTGCGCGGTGATGGAAAAGCTGCTGACGCCGCAGGAGTGCCGGCAGATCGCCGGGCTCTATCCGGACGAGAGCCATTTCCGCAGCCATGTCCACATGGCGCGGCACGGCTTCGGCAAGGGCGAGTACCGCTATTTCCGCTATCCCTTGCCCGACTTGATCGGCGGCTTGCGCACCGCGCTCTATCCGCGCCTGGCTGCGGTCGCCAACGACTGGAACGAGCGCATGGGGATCGCCCAGCGCTATCCCGACGAACACGCCGCGTTCCTCGAGCAATGCCACGAGCAGGGCCAGACGCGGCCGACGCCGCTGCTGCTGCAATACGTTCCCGGCGACTTCAACTGCCTGCACCAGGATCTCTACGGCGATCTGGCCTTCCCATTGCAGGTGGCGATCCTGTTGTCCGAACCCGGCAAGGATTTCACCGGCGGCCAGTTCGTGCTGAGCGAGCAGCGTCCGCGCATGCAAAGCCGCGTCGAGGTGGTGCCGCTGCGCCAGGGCGATGCGGTCGCCTTTGCGGTCCACAATCGACCGGTCCAGGGCACGCGGGGCAATTACCGCGTCAACCTCAGGCACGGCGTCAGCCGGCTTCGCTCCGGCATGCGCCACACTGTCGGTATCATCTTCCACGACGCCAAATAGCCGAGCCGCTCGGCCCGGCGACGAATTACCTGGAAAAATCGCTGCGCACGATGCCGTGGCGCTGGAGCTTGTCGTAGAAGGTCTTGCGCGGAATCCCCAACGCTTCGATCGTGCGCCTGACATCGCCCTCGTTGCGGCCAAGCGCCTCGCGGATGATGTCGGCCTCGTAGCGCTCCAGCCGCTCCGGCAGCTTCATGGCGGCGTTCGATTCGGTCGGGGCAGGGGGTTGTGCTTCGGCGCCTTCCTCCAATCCAAGCACGAACCGCTCGGCGAAATGCGCCAGTTCGCGCACATTGCCCGGCCAGTCATGGTCGCTCAGATGGCGATGTACCGTCGCCGGCACTGCCGGCACCGGACGATGGAAGCGGGCGGCGGCGCGCTCGGCGAAATAGAAGAACAGCAGGGCGACATCGTCGCGGCGCTCGCGCAGCGGCGGGATCGAGATCGTCACCACGTTGAGCCGGTAGTAAAGGTCCTCACGGAAAGCGCCGCGCTGGCGCGGATCGCCGAGGTCGACCTTGGCGGCGGCGACGACGCGCAGATCCACCGGCCGCACCTCATTGGTGCCGAGCGGAGTGACCTCGCGCATTTCCAAGACGCGCAGCATCTGCACCTGTGTCGAGACCGGCATGCTTTCGATCTCGTCGAGGAACAGCGTGCCGCCGCTGGCATGCTCGATGCGGCCGATCCGTTTCTTCTGCGCGCCGGTGAAGGCCCCGGCCTCATGGCCGAACAACTCGCTCTCGATGACGGTCTCCGGCAGCGTGCCGCAATTCAGCGCGACGAAATTGCCCTTGGCGCGGCGGCTCCAGCGATGCAGAAGGCTTGCCACCACCTCCTTGCCGGAGCCGGTCTCGCCGGTCACCAGCACGTCGACATCGGTGTCGGCGATCTGGCGCAGCGTGCGGCGCAGCCTTTCCATCGCCGGTGTCTGGCCGATCAGCGGCAGGCTGTCCTGCGCCTCTCCGGCCGCCTCGCGCAAGGCGCGGTTCTCCATCACCAGGCGGCGCTTTTCCGCCGCGCGACGCACGCTCTGCACCAGCCGGTCGGCGGCGAAAGGCTTTGTGATGAAGTCGTAGGCGCCGTCCTTGATCGCCTTGACGGCCATGGCGATGTCGCCATGCCCGGTGACGAGGATGACGGGAATGTCGGCATCCAGCCGCAGGATGCGGTTGAAAAGCTGCAAGCCGTCGATCTGAGGCATGCGGATATCCGACACCACGACGCCGGCAAAACCGGCGTCGAGCCGGGCCAGCGCCTCGGCCGCCACCGCAAAGGCTGAGACCGAGAAGCCGGCAAGCTCCAGCGTCTGCGCGGTGGCCTTGAGGAGATCGCGATCGTCGTCGATCAAGATGACCGGCGCGGCATTGTCGTTCGTCATGATGGCTTACGCTGCTTTCATGAGATGGATGGTGAAGCGGGTGCCGCTGTCGTTGCTTGAAACCTCGATGCGGCCGCCATAATCGGCGACGATGTCCTTCGAGATGACGAGGCCAAGGCCGAGGCCTTTTTCCTTGGAGGTGTTGAACGGCGTGAACAGCGACTTGAGAATCCCGGGCGGAATGCCAGGTCCGTTATCGGACACGCCGACCGTCACGCCGTCCGCGGTCTCCTCGACCGATACCTGCACATAAGCGTCGTCGCGGCCGTCGAGTGCTTCGAGCGCGTTCTGGAAGAGGTTGATCAGCACCTGTTCGAGCCGGACCCGATTGCCCATGACTTTGAGGCTCGGCGGCGGCAGGTCGATGGCCAATGCGTCGAGCCGACCGGCAAAGCGGCTTCTCAACAGCATGACCGCGCCCTCGACAACACCACGTAATTCAACAGGCTCGGCGGCGGTGCGGCCCTTGCGGGCAAATGCCTTCAACTCCTCGGTGATTGAGCCGATGCGTTCGGTAAGTGCTGCAATGGCGCCGAGGTTTTCCTCGGCCGGCCCGGTCTGCTTGCGGTCGAGGAAGGTGCGGGCATTGTCGGCATAGGCGCGGATGGTGGCGACCGGCTGGTTGATCTCATGGGCGACACCGGCGGCGACCTGGCCGAGGATGGCGAGGCGGTTGGCCTGGACCAGATCCTGCTGCACGATTTGGAGCTTGGCTTCGGTGCTGCGGTGGCCTGCTATCTCGGCCTGCAGCCGGTCGCGGGCTTGGCTCAGATCCTCGGTGCGTTCGACGACGCGGCGTTCGAGTTCGGTGCGCGCCGCCTGTTCGGCGGCAATCCGCATCTGCGCCGACTGCCGCCGCCACAACAGATACGCGGCCAGGCCGAGCAGCGGGACGACGGCACCTAGTGCCAGAAGCCGCATTTCGCGGACGGCAGCGGCGATCGGCGCTTCGGCCGGGATCAGATAGTCGAGCTGCCATGGGGTCGAAGGGACCGGCGTGGAAAGGCTGAGATACTCCGCCTCACTGCCGCCGGGCGTCACCGCGTGGACGATCGACACATCCGGGCTGAGCGCCTGCCGGTGCATGATCGGCAGCGGAACCAGCGGCGCGTCGCCGAACTGTTGGCTGTCGCGGATCGCGGCTTGCTCAGGTCCGGCCAGCGGCGCGGTTGTCATGAAGCGCCAGGACGGCACGCTGGTGATCAGCACGACGCCGTTCTCGTCGCTGACATAGGCCGGGCGGTTGGCCTCGCGCCAGTCGGCTTCGAGCTGGTCGAACTCCATCTTGACGACGACGACGCCGAGCGGTGCGGCGGCATCGCCGACGCGTCGCGAAATGTAGAGGCCGGGACGCTTGCTGACATTGCCGAGCGCAAAGTACTCGGCGGTTCCGGCCTGCATTGCGCCGGAGAAATAATCGCGAAAACGGTAGTCATTGCCGACGAAGCTGATCGGCTCGCGCCAGTTGCTGGAGGCGATCGCCAGTCCGTCGGTGCCGACGACATAGAGCACCGACGCCTTGGTGCCGGAGACCAGCCCCTCGAGCTTGCGGTTCAGAACATCGATTGCCGCGGCATTTTTCTGCGACAGCGCGTCACGCACTTGCTGGTCCGCGGACAGAAGCAGCGGCAGGGCGCGCGGGCTTTCGAGCACGGCGCGCAGCAGCGCGACCTTCAGATTGGCGTCGGTACGCCCCTGCGCCGCCAGGGTCCCGACCTCGGCGGTGCGGCCGTAGAGGCCGGCACCGTAGAGCGCTGCCGTGACGATCAGCAGGGCGACGGCCGCAAACAGCAGCCAGGCTCGGCGCGCCCGCCTGGCGAGTTGCTCGGGCGTCGAAGACAAGGCACCGGCGGGGCGTTGCAGCATCGCCCATTTGTGCATGAACTCGCACAAAACACAATTCGACCTATGCGGAGATTCGCACTTGTCTGTGTGTCCAGCAGTGCGGACGTTTGTGAATGCTCAACAAAATCAATGATGAAAGGCCCTTCTGCGTATCTGGCACGGCTGTTGCAAACACGAATTCAGCAGTCGCGAGGCTGCTGGTCAAAACAACTGCCCCGGGGAGTCGAGCTTTCGATCGGGGCGCCATGGAGGACGTCATGCAGACAGCAATCGCTGCCGCCGAGCCGCGCGGCAAACTTCCCTTATACCGGCATCTTTATGTGCAGGTGCTGGCGGCGATCGCCGCCGGTGTGCTGCTCGGCCACTTCTATCCGGAAACCGGCGAGGCGATGAAGCCGTTCGGCGATGCCTTCATCAAGCTGGTGAAGATGGTGATCGCGCCGGTGATCTTCCTGACGGTGGCGACCGGCATCGCCGGTGTTTCCGACCTGCAGAAGGTCGGCCGCGTCGCCGGCAAGGCGATGATCTATTTCCTGGTGTTCTCGACGCTGGCGCTTGTCGTCGGCCTGGTCGTCTCCAATGTCGTCCAGCCCGGCGCCGGCATGCACATCAATCCGGCCACGCTCGATACCACCAAGGTGACGGCCTATGCCGAGAAGGCGCACGACACAACCATCGTCGGCTTCCTGATGAACATCATCCCCGACACCATCACCGGCGCCTTCGCGCAGGGCGACATCCTGCAGGTGTTGTTCTTCTCGGTGCTGTTCGGTGTCGCCCTGGCACTGGTCGGCGATCGCGGCCGTCCGGTCGTCGATTTCCTGCAGGCACTGACCACGCCGATCTTCCGCCTCGTCGCCATCCTGATGAAGGCCGCACCGATCGGCGCCTTCGGCGCCATGGCCTTCACAATCGGCAAATACGGCATCGGCTCGATCGCCAACCTCGCCATGCTGATCGGCACATTCTACCTGACCGCGCTGCTGTTCGTGCTGGTGGTGCTCGGCGCGGTTGCCCGCTACAATGGCTTCTCGATCCTGGCGCTGATCCGCTACATCAAGGAAGAGCTGCTGCTGGTGCTCGGCACCTCGTCCTCGGAAGCGGCATTGCCGGGCCTCATGGCCAAGATGGAGCGCGCCGGCTGCAACCGCTCGGTGGTCGGCCTGGTCATCCCGACCGGCTATTCCTTCAATCTGGACGGCACCAACATCTACATGACGCTGGCGGCGCTGTTCATCGCGCAGGCGACCGACACGCCACTCACCTACGGCGACCAGATCCTGTTGCTCGCCGTCGCCATGCTGAGCTCCAAGGGTGCCGCCGGCATCACCGGCGCCGGCTTCATCACGCTGGCGGCAACGCTTTCGGTCGTCCCCACCGTGCCGGTCGCCGGCATGGCGCTGATCCTCGGCGTCGACCGCTTCATGTCGGAATGCCGGGCGCTGACCAACTTCATCGGCAATGCGGTGGCGACAGTGGTGGTGGCACGCTGGGAGGGAGAACTCGACCAGACGAAGTTTGCCGCCGCCATGGCCGGCGACTTGCCGGAGGAAGTCGACCTGTCGCTGCCGGGTTTGCAGGCCGCCTGACTGTCCAGGCCACGTGACTATAAGCCCCGGAGGCGGTTCGCCGGCTCTGGGGCAAAGCACCGGCGGTCGCGGCATGCCGCCTGAAACACAACCTGAAGTGGCCCTGTTTTCGACGCGGGGCTTGTTCCAGCCGCATTTGAAGGCCAGTATCCGCCATGCCTTCAGGGCACCCGTCCGCTTCGCTCCCGACCTGATCGCGAGGCGAGACATTTCCGTCGGGCTCGGTTGCGACATCACCTTGGCCGAACCGTCTGGGCTTTTGCTGCCGCCGACCCCTGACCATGGCAGCAGTCCTCGAAGGCAATGGCGGCCTCAGTACGAAGTCGCAAAGCGAAACGTGACCCGTCTCCTGATAGAAAGCGCAGGCTTTCTCCCAGGGAACTCGTTGCGCGCCAAGAGGGCGCTTGAAGAGGGGGGCAGGCCCATGAGCGGGCCTTTGCCGAACCAAAGCAAGATGCGAGGTCAAACGCGATGCAGACTGTCCCGAGAATTCCGGTATCCATCATCATCCCGAACTACAACTACGCGCGGTTCCTCAAACGCAGCATCGACAGCGCCCTCGAGCAGGACTACGCGGATGTCGAAGTCATCGTCGTCGACGATGCATCGCAGGACAATTCCACGACAATCATGGAATCGTATCGCGACGAGATCCTCGCATGTCCGCGAGCGCAAAATGGCGGACACGCCGCGGCATTCAACACCGGCTTCGCAGCGAGCTCGGGCAAGATCGTCCTGTTCCTCGACGCCGACGATTATCTCTATCCGACCGCCGTCTCCACCATCGTCGAGACCTGGGACGAGGCAACCGCCCAGGTCCAGTCCAGACTGCACATCGTCGACGAAGGGCAACGCATCAAGGATGTCTTTCCGCCGCCCGAACTGGCTTTCGACAGCGGCGACGTCATGCCGAAACTCCTGCACAAGGGCCGCTATCAGACGACCGTGACCAGCGGGCTCGCCTTTGACCGCGCAACGCTCGAATCGATCATGCCGATACCGGAGCCGGAGTTCCGCCAGGGCGCCGACGGCTATCTGGCAACGCTGGCGCCGATGTACGGGCACGTCCAATCCATCGACGAATGCCTCGGCGCCTACCGCATCCACGGCGCCAACCATTCGGTCTTCGGCGAAAAGCTCGCCGAGCGGGCACGCTGGCGGGTAACCCACGATTTCCGCCGCATGCAGGCACTGTCGGACCAGGCCTCCGGGATCGGCCTGACCATCGTGCCGTCGGATGCTGTCCGCCACGATCCGGTCCACCTGGAGGAGCGGCTGGCGTCGCTCTGCGCCGACAGAGACCGACATCCGGTGGCCGACGATTCCCGGCTGGCGCTCGGGGCGGCCGGCGCCGTCGCCAGCCTCGAAATGACCGCATCCCTGCGGCGGCGCGTCATCCTTGCCGCATGGTTCCTGTCGGTCGGGGTGTTGCCGCGGAAAATGGCCACGGCGGTGCTGTCGTGGAAGCTCGATGCGTCGTCGAGGCCGGCATTTTTGAGCCGCCTGTCCAAGAGAATCCGCCACGCTATGGGGTAGTGGGTGGCGCAGTGACACAACGCCGCCAGGTTTTCGGGAGGTCTGGCAACCCGGGTAGATTTCGAGCAATATCACTATGGGCACGTGGCGACCCAACCGAAGGACAACCAGCCCATGACCTGTTATGAGCCGATGCGTCCGATGGAGCGCTGCCCATCCCACCCTGGGGCGCTGCTCGACGACATTATCCCGGCAACCGGAAAGACCAAGGTGGAAATCGCCAATCTGCTCGGAATCTCGCGCCAGCAGCTTTACGACATCATCCGCGAAAAGAAGCCGGTCTCGCCGGCCGTCGCGGCGCGCCTTGGAAAGATGTTCGGCGACGGCGCCGCGATCTGGCTCAGGATGCAGGCCGCTTACGATGCGTGGCACGCGGAGCGCGAGGTTGACGTCAGTGCCATTCCAAGGCTGCATGCTGCCTGAGATGCAATAGATCGGCCGAACCACCGAGGCTCACAAATCGATCACGGCCCCGCCTGCCTGGACCGATCCTGTGGTTCAACGGCTCGCTCGACCAGGACATGCGCTTCCCGTGCCGCCTCGACGAACGCATCCCTGGCGGCTTCGGTCCAGCGGTCGTCGCTCATGGCGCGACGGCCTGTGCGCAGTGCCAAGCCGTGTTTGGCGCTGCCGGCGTCGCGCCAGTGGGCTTCCAGCAATTCGACAGCCTGCCGTGCGTTGGAAATGTTGCGGATATCTCCCACGATGCCGACCGCAACCGCAACCGGCTTGGAAAACCATCCTTGGTTCATGGCGGAGCCTTCGACGTGTTGAACTACCTATAACGAAAATCGTAGCGCAAGGTTTCATTCGCGCTAGTCACCACGGCGTGAGGCGGCCCTCACTGCGCCGCGCGCAGCCTGACCACGACGCTGCGCGCCACAAGCACCAGCACCGTGATGACGATCAGGATCACCGAGAGTGCGGCGATCGCCGGGTCGATGTTGTCGCGCAGGCCCATCCACATCAAGCGCGGCAGCGTGATGGCGTTGACCGAGGTGATGAACAGGGTGACGCCGATCTCTTCCCAGGACAGCACGAAGGACAACAACGCCGCGGTGACGATGCCGAACTTGATGTTGGGCATGATGATGCGGGTGGCGCGCTCCCACACGGTGGCACCGAGGCCGCGCGCGGCAAGGTCAATGCGGCGGTCGAGCTGGCTGAGCGACACCAGGATCAGCACCGTGGCGAAGGGCACCGTCATCACCGCATGCGCCATGGCGACACCCAGCCAGGTGTCATAGCCGAAGAACGACGAGAAACCCGAGATCGAGGTCAGCAGGAAGTAGAGCGTGATTGCCGAGACCACCGGCGGTACCACCATCGGCAGCAGCACGAAGCCGACCAATGCCGCGGTGAAGCGCGGCTGGAACATCCAGACGCCGAGGCTGAAGCAGAGCGCCAGCACCGTGGAGAAGGCGCTGCTGACGACGCCGATCCTGATCGAGAGCAGGATCGAGTTGATCCAGCGCGGATCCTCGATCAGCGCCCGGTAGTGGCGCAGCGACAATTCGCCCGACGGCATCGCCAGCATGCGGCTCGGCGTCAGCGACACCGGAATGACGGCGAGCAGCGGCAACAGCAGGAACAGCGCGACCAGGGCGGCGAGGATCAGCGAGACGGGACCGGGGCGGTAGGTCGGCATCGCGCTACACCAACTGCTTTGGTCTGATATAGCGGAACAGCAGCGCCATCAGCGCGCCGACGAACAGCACCAGCACCACGCTGATCGCAGCGCCCAGGCCCCAGTCCGGGCTCTGGAAGATGCGGAGATAGATCAACTCGGCGATCATCACGCTACGACCGCCGCCGAGGATCGCCGGCGTGACGAAGAAGCCGAGCGAAAAGACGAAAACGATCAGCGCCGAGCCGATGATGCCGGAGCGGGTCATCGGCACGAACACCGACCAGAAGGTCCGCATGCGGCTGGAGCCGAGGCCGCGCGCCGCCAGCAGCACGCGGTCGTCGAGACTGCGCATCGAAGAGGCCAGCGGAAACACGGCGAAGGGGATGAGGAAATGCGTCATGCCGACGATGACGCCGAACTCGTTGCGCACCAGCGCCAGCGGCTCCGAGATGAAGCCGACCGCCTGCAGCCAGGTGTTAATCAGGCCGCGATTGGACAAAAGCGCCACCCAGCCGAAGGCGCGGGTCAGCACCGAGATCCAGAACGGCACCAGGATGCAGAATTCGGCCACGACGCGCTGCACCGGCGTGCCGCGCACCCAGACAACGGTGATGGCGTAGGCGGCGGCAACCGAAACGATCGTCACGATCGCCGCGATGCGCAGCGTGCGGATAAAGACCGACTGCACCAACTGATCCGTGAGCAGCGCATTGTACTGCCCCAGCCCCGGCGTGGGCAGCGTAAAACTCCATTTGACCACGCCGAGGAATGGCCAGGCATAGGCCAGCACAAGAAAGAGGAGCAGCGGCGCCATCAACAGCGCCGCGCCCATCCTGTCGGAGAGGTATGCTCTCATCCGGTTATCCCGGCTTGTCAGGCGGAGATGATCTTCGTGTATTCGTCGAGTGCCGCCCCGTAGTTCTTGGCGTACCAATCCATGTCGAGCGGGATCTGCTTTTTCATGTTCTCGGGATCGACGGGGTTGATGCGCTTCTTGTCGGCGGGGATCAGCGCATCGGCGGCCGGATTGGCCGGACCCTGGCCGAGCTTGTCGAACATGATGAGTTCCTTCTCAGGGTCCTGGGTGCTGGCGATGAACTTCATCGCCGCGTCCTTGCCGCCGGGATTGCCCTTGAGCACGGCGAGCGCGCCGGGCGAGATCAGACCCTGGTCCCAGATGAACTTGATCTTGCCGCCGGAATCCTGCTCGATGAGCGAAGCCCGGGTCGACCAGACGATCGCCATCGACGCCTCGCCATTGAGCAGCACGCTCTGGCTTTCGGCGCCGCCACCCCAATAGGCGACGACGTTCTCCTTGAAGGCGGCGATCTTGTCATGCGCGCGCTTGAGGTCGAGCGGGTAGAGCGAGGCCGGCGCGATGCCGTCAGCAAGCAGCGCCGCTTCCCAGCTCGACACGCCCCATTTGTAGAGCGAGCGCTTGCCGGGGAATTTTGCCACGTCGAAGAAATCGGCCATGCCGGTCGGTGCCTGGCTGCCGTATTTCTCGGCATCGTAGGCGATGACATAGGAGAAGAAATAGGTCGAGGCGGCGTGTTCCCAACCGAACCCCTCGCGCATCTTCTTCTTGTCGACGATCGTATAGTCGATCGGCTCGAGCATGCCCTGCGCGCCGAGCGTGATGGCCGAGAACGGATCGACGTCGACCAGGTCCCAGGTCGGGGCGCCGCTCTTGAACTGCGCCGCGATTGCGCCTTCGGTCGGGCCGGAGCCATCCATCTTGACGACGATGCCGGTCTCCTTGGTGAAGGCCTGGCCGTAAGCCGCGTCATAGGCGGTGATGGCGTCGCCGCCCCAGTTGACCAGCACCAGTTCCTTCGCCGCGGCAAAGGCGCCGGTCGAGCGCAGCAGCATCGGCGTGCCGGCCAGCACCAGCGCGGCCAGCTGCGTGAACTGCCGGCGCGAGATCTCTCCGCGCACGGCCCTGGCGGACAGCGCCTCGATGGAATGTTTCTTGGTTTGGTTTGTCATGTCAGTTCCCCTTTTTTGTCGTTGGTATTTCCTGAAAGTCAGCGTGGCGAATTCGCCTCGCCGATCGTCATTGTCCTCCGTCCGGAAGGAGGAAGCCTTTCTCCGCCGGCCAGGTCAGCCACACGGAATTGCCCTTGCTGAGCGCGGAAGCGGCAACCTCGTTCGGTACCGAGACCGTCACCTTGGCGCCTTGGCGCGTCGTCAGATCGAGCCGCGTCGCAGCGCCGAGATAGGTCGAGGCGACGGCAGTCGCGGCAATACCGTTTTCGCCAACGGCGGCTTCGCGGGCGATCGACATGTATTCTGGCCGGATCGCCAGGATGGCGTCTCCACGGACCTTCTCGGCCTTGCAGCGCATGCTGATCGCGCGGTCTTCGCAGAGGCCCGTCGAGCCATTGTCGGCCGGGCGCACGCCCTTCAGCGGCAGCATGTTGATCTCGCCCAGGAACTCGGCGACGAAGCGGTTGTCCGGCCGGTCGTAGACCTCGTCCGGTGCGCCGACCTGCAGCAGTTTGCCATGATTGAAGATGGCGACGCGCGACGACAACGCCAGCGCCTCGCTCTGGTCATGGGTGACGAAGACGAAGGTGGTGCCGGTCTCCTGGTGCAGCCGCTTCATCTCGGCCTGCATCTGGCCGCGCAGGCCCTTGTCGAGCGCCGAAAACGGCTCGTCGAGCAAAAGCACGCCCGGCTCGAACACCAGCGCACGCGCCAGCGCCACGCGCTGCTGCTGGCCGCCGGACAATTGCGACGGCAGTTTCTTCTCGTGGCCCTTGAGCCCGACGCGCTCGATCATTTCGCCGACGCGGCGTTTGATCTCGGCCGCCGGTTTCTTGCGCACCTTGAGCGGGAAGGCGATGTTGGCCTCGACGCTCATATGCGGGAACAGTGCGTAGCCTTGGAAAACCATGCCGGCGGCGCGCTGCTCGGCCGGCCGCTCGGTGATGTCGACGCCGTCGCTGTAAAGGCGGCCGTCGGTCGGCTGAATGAAGCCGGCAAGGATCATCAGGAAGGTGGTCTTGCCGGAACCGGAGGGGCCGAGCAGGGTGAGGAACTCGCCACGGCCGATATCGAGCGTCAGATCGTCCAGCGCACGGAACGAGCCGAAGCTCTTGCCGATCCCGATTGCCTTGATCTCTGCGGCCCGGCCGGGTTGCTGCATCCTGCCCTTTCCTTAGCGTAGGCGAAATCGTAGGCAGGGCGGCGGCTCACCGCAACCGAATAGTTTTCGCCTGATCGGCAAATTTGATTCATCTATGCACCAATCTCCTCCTCGAGGGGGGAGATTAGCGCTCCTTGTTCTCGGACAGCTTCGACCTCAGCCATCTCCCAAACGCCTCCAGCACCGGATGCGCTGCCTTGGCGTGCTCGGAGACCAGAAAATACGAGCGCGGCGAATTGATCGCTATGTCGAAGGGGCGGACCAGCCGGCCTTCGCTCAGCGCCCGGCGACTGGTCAGCTCGTCGCCCATGGCGATGCCCTGGCCGGCAATCGCCGCCGAAAAGACCAGGTTCATGTCGGAAAAGAAGATGCCGCCTTCCGGGTCGGGGTTCTCGACCTTGGACAGGGCCAGCCAGCGCGCCCAGTCCTCGGTTTCACCGAGATGCAGGAGATTGGCGCGTAGCACGTCTGCCGGCTTGGAGAAGCCGCCGATCTTGTTGAGCAGCGTCGGGCTACAGAGCGGGGTGAAGGAGATTTCGCACAACAGCTCGACCACCCGGTTCGGCCAGTTGCCGACGCCGAAGGCGATGAAGGCGTCGGCCTCGGCATTGCTGACGTCGTCGAGGCGCCGCGGCGTCAGGATGCGCAGTGCGACATCGGGGTACATCTGCCGGAACTCGCCGATATGGGTGCACAGGAACAGCGAGGCGAAACCCGGCGTACAACTGACACTGAACGAGCCGCCGATGCCGGTGCCGGCATGGCGTGTCACCGCGTCGCCTAGCACCGTCAGCGCCTTGCGCACGTCGCTGGCATAGCGTTGGCCGCGTGGCGTCAGTGCCACGCCCTTGCCGATGCGCGCGAGCAGGTCGAAGCCGAGATCGCGTTCGAGCAGGCGCAATTGATGACTGACCGCACTGCGGGTCAGATGCAGTTCGTCTGCGGCGCGCCAGACGCTGCCGTGGCGGGCAAAACTGTCGAGCGCGCGCAGCGCCTGCGTCGAGGGAATTCTCAAGAGGTGAACCGAATTTGCATGAGCCGGGAAAACATATCACTTTTTGGCGGGGCGCTTCACTGCTTTCTTTCCGCCATGGAGAAACCGGTGACCTCGGCGCAAGCGACCGCGCTTGCCTGTCTGGACGACATCCAGCCGTCGCTGTCGGCGTGGACGCGGACCATCTTCGATTTCGGCGAGACCGCCTGGCGCGAATACCAGTCGGCCGCCTGGTATGTCGAGCGCCTGAAGCACGAAGGCTTTACCGTTGAAGAGGGCTCTGGCGGCATGCCGACCGCCTTCTGCGCCCACTGGACCAACGGGACCGGCCCGACAATCGGCATGTATGCCGAGTACGACGCGGTGCCTGGCAATTGCCAGGATGCGGCGACGGTGAAGCGACCGCGTCCGGGCCTCGGCGAACAGGCCGGCGGCCACACCGATCCGCATTCCGGGCTCGGCATTGCCAGCCTCGGCGGGCTGCTGGCGACCAAGGCGGCGATGCAGCGCCACGGCATATCGGGCACGCTGCGCTTCACCGGAGAGCCGGCGGAGAAGGTGAGGGGATCGAAGCCGATCCATGCCGCGAAGGGCTATTACGATGGGCTGGCGGGCATGATCTCCTTCCATCCTTTTTACATGCTGCCGCTGTGCAACACGGCGCGCTGGGACACGCATTGCGGTGCGGCCTATGCGATGATCTACCGCTTCATCTGCGACGAGCCGGAACATTGGGCGAGGGCGGCAGGCAACGCGGCGCCGATCCCGCAGGCGCATTCGGCGGTCCGGGCGCCGGGCGCCAACGACGCGCTCATGATGATGTACATGGCCTCGAAGGCGCTACGCGATTCCATGCTGCCGCATCAGGGCGGCTGGTCGATCAGCGAGGCGATCCTGACGGCGGGGCAGGCGACCGCCGACAATCTGCCGGCCGGGCTGGCCGAGATCCAGTACATGATCCGCGTGCCGACGCTGGCGATGGCCGAGCAGGTCACCGCCGTGCTTGACCGCAATGCGGAAGCCGTCGCGGTGATGGGCGGCTGCCGCTATGAGCGGCACTGGGTGTCGAAGTCGCGGCCGGGGCTCGCCAATCACGTAATGGCTGGCATTGCCTTCGACGCGCTGGCGGCGGTCGGGCCGCCGCGCTGGGACGAGACGGCTAAGGCGATCGCCCGCGAAATCCAGGTCAATGCCGGCGGGGTGGCGAGCGAGGAGCCTTTCATCGAGGAACTGGAACTGCTGATCGAACCTCGCGAGGCAGAAGCGATCCTGCGCCGCGACCTGGCGCCGTCGCAGGTGAATTCGACGTCCGACGACTACACCGACATGTCATGGCATACGCCGACGGCGCGGTTCTATGTCGCTCGCCCGGCATTGCGCTCGGAGAACGGTCACGCCTTTCCGTCCTGGGCGATGAATGCGCTGGGCGGCATTTCTGCCACCATCGACCCGATGGTCATCTGCGCCGCAAAGACGGTCGCGCTGGCAGCACTTCGCCTGTTGGAAGACGAGGCCGCGCGCGACGCGGCGATGGACGAATTCGCCGCCCGCACCGGCGGCGGTATCGGCGGCTCGAACTGGATCGCGCCGCTCTGCGACTACGAGCCGCCAATTGGATTTCGCTGGCCGGAATACATCACCACCCCGCGCGGACGGGACTGGTGGATACCGAGCAACCAAGCCGCATGACTCAACCAAGCCGCCCCTTCACGAGGAGAACCCATGACCGTCCATGACCGCATCGTCACCGAGCCGTTTTCGCTGCAGCGCCGCAACCCGGCCGGCGGCACCAAGAAGCTGACCGCCTGGGGCTTCGCCAACGAGACCGACGTGCTGACCGACGTGCTGCTCGGCTCGCCCAATTTCCTGCGCCATCTCTCGACCAGCTCGCTATCGCGAAAACATCTGCGCGAGGCGCCTTGCAATGTCCAGATCGCGCAGGCGCAGCACAAGGACCTTGTCGCCGCCTATGAGCATTTCGGCGTCAACATCCACTGGCATGAGCCGACGCCGGAACTGCCGATGCAGGTCTATTCACGCGATTCCAGCGTGATGACGCCATATGGCGTCATCATCACCGCGATGGCCAACTGGTGGCGACGCGGCGAGAACTACGCGGCGATCCGCACCTATGAGAAGCTCGGCATCCCGATCTATGACATGGTCACCGCCGGCACATTCGAAGGCGGCGACTTCAACGTCATCGAGGACGGCGTGGTGCTGATCGGGTGCGGCGGCGCCCGCACGCAGGAGGAGGGCGCCCGCCAGGTGCAGGCCTGGTTCGACAAGGAGGGCTGGGAGACCCGCATCGCGTTCATCGACGAATATTACGTCCATATCGACCTGATGGTGGTGCCGATCGCCGAGAAGCTGACCGCCGTCTGCCTCGCCTGCACGGAGCCGGGCATCGTCGACTGGCTGAAGGGCAAGGGCCACGAGATTATCGACGTGCCGTTCCAGGACACGATGGCGCTCGGCTGCAACTTCATGTCGCTGGGCAAGGACAGGGTGATCGCGCCGACGTCCAGCCAGGCGCTGATCGGCCAGCTCAAGGCACGCGGCTTCGAGGTCGCGGCCATCGATATGAGCGAGATCTCGAAGACCGGCGGCGGCATCCACTGCATGGCACAGGCGCTGAAGCGCGAGCCGGCCTGAGGGGCCGGCCTTTAGCCCCAACGCTCCCACGAAAGCGCCATTGTCAGCAACGTCGAACCCGCCTGGCTCGCGGCACGCGCCTACAGCACGATGAGCTTTCCCTTGCGCAGACGCTTGGCGCAACGATAGGCGAGGTCGGCGGCGACCATGTCTTCCATCGCAATGCCCATCGCCTTGTAGGTGGTGATCTGTTGATTCGAAACGCGACCCGGCGCGCGGTCGAGCAGCATGGCGCCAAGCTCGGTGCCGAAATCCGGGTCGAAGCCGGCAAGCTCGCAAGAACCGACCGGGGTCGGTTTGAACGCATCCTTGGTTTCGACAAAAAGACTGGATTTGCCGATGAGCTCGATCGGCATTTCTCCGCCGGGCGGCGCCACCCCGACCGACGAGACATGCGTGCCCGGCTGGACCCAGCCTGCGTCGATCACCGGCTGGTAGGAGTGGGTCGCCAGGCACACCACGTCCGAACTGCGCACTGCCGCCTCGAGGTCGGCGACCGCCACCACCGACGGATGCAGCCGGGCAAGCGCTGCCGCATCGTCGAAGCTCTTCGAAGCGACCCGGATTTCGGCAAAGTCGCGCACCAGCGGCAACAGATGCAGGTGCTGGTTGGCCTGCACGCCGGCGCCGATCACTGTCGCTATCCTGGCATCCCGGCGGGCAAGCGCGCGCACCGACAGCACGGCGGAGCCGGAGGTTCGCACCGCGGTTATGAAGGTGCCGTCCATGATGCAGACCGGCAGGCCGGACAGCGGATCGAACAGGCTGATGGTGGCGAGATGGCTGGGCAGGTTCTTGGCCAGGTTGCCTTCGAAGACATTGACGATCTTGACGGTCAGGTTCATGTCCTCCATCCAGGCCGGCATGGCGAGGCTGTAGCCGGCTCCGGGGATGTCGAGCTGTGGTCGGGGTGGATTGACGACCTTACCTTGTGACAGCGCCTTGAAGCCGTCTTCCAGAACGTCGAGAAGCTGGCTGAGGTCGATGCACGCCATCACGTCGGCTTCGCTCAGCACCAGGATCTCGGTCGCTCCCTTGCTGATTTCCGCCGCACTCTTGCCGGCTGGGCTGCACGCTTCCTTGGTCATCCTGCACTCCTGTGTTCGTCGAAATCGGCTCACCACATCTGCTTTGAGTGGGTGAGGGAAGCGCAGGCTATTGCGAGGTTTTATGTGATGAAATACGTTGATTTTGGCATCTGTGCGTGAATTAAGCACACAAATCCCTGAGATAGAGTGGATTGTGAATGGACGATCTCGACCAGATAGACCGCAGCCTGCTCCGGCTGCTGCAGGAGGATGGGCGCCGGACGACGCTTGATCTTGCCGGGCGTGTCGGGCTGTCGCCGACCGGAACCAGCCAGCGGGTGAAGCGCCTGTTCCGCGACGGGTTCATCACCGCGGTCAGGGCTATGCTCGATCCGCGCAAGGTCGGCAGGGGAACGCTGGTGTTCATCGAGGTCAGGCTTGACCACACGGCGCCGCATGTCTTTGACCGCTTCGCCGAAGCCGTGGCGAAAGCTCCGGAGGTTCTGGAGTGCCATATGGTGGTTGGCGGTTTCGATTATCTGGTCAAGGCGCGGATCGCTGAAATCGCGGTGTTCCAGAATTTCCTGCAGCGGGTCATCCTGCCTCTGCCCGGCGTGCGCGAAACGCACACTTTCGCCTCCATCGCCGATGTCAAGCCGAACGCCCTCTTGCCGGTGTAATCAGATGGAGGAGGGGAATGCTGTTCAGGGCGACGTTGAACGCATCTTCGCCACCTTGTCGCTCCCCCTAGCGCGCCTCCTGGTGCAGAGATGCCGGAGACCGGCTCTAGCCTTGCAGGGTCAGCAGGTTAGCGTCGCGCGCGAGCCGCCACTCACCATCTGGCTCCTTGCGCAGGAGCGTCAGCGCATATCCCGATCGATGGACCGGCTCGCCATTCGGCGGGGTCGCGGTCATGTCGATGCGGCTGCGGATGAAGGCCCAATTGCCGAGAAGCTGTAGTTCCACGATATCGCTCGTGCCGTCGATATGAACGCCGGCCGTCTCCTGCGCGGCCGCCGCGAAGATCTCCTTGTCGAAGGGTTCCCGGCCGGGAACCATGAAGATCGCATCGTCCGTCATCAAGCTGAGGACAGTCGCGATGTCTCCACGCTTACTCGCATCCATCCACGTCTCGACCAGCTTTCGGATTGCTGTTTCGTCGCCCGTCATCCGTTACCTCCCTGGCATCTCGCCGTCATCGATAGCGCACGGCGCTCCTCCGTCGCTGAAACATAGGGCTTAGATCGCTGTCGTCATCGATTGCGGTGGTCCTCGACGTCGCGCGGCGTGGGGCATGGTCCGCGAAACGGCAGGTCCTGGCCCTCGATGCCTATCGCCAGCCACCCGAGGCGGTGATGCGCTCGCCGGTCAGCCATGACGCCTCGTCGGAAGCGAGGTACACCGCGACGCGGGCGACGTCATCGGGCAGGCCGAAGCGACCGAGCGGGGTCATGGCGATAATCTGCTTCTCGAATTCGCTGCCGACGATGCCGATGCGCGCGAGGCCTTCGGTATCGATGCCGCCGGGCGCGATCGCGTTGACGCGGATGTTGCGTGCGCCGAGCTCCCGCGACATCGACAGCGTGATCGTGTCCACCGCTCCCTTGGTGGCGGCGTAGACGAGCGAGTTCGGCTGCGGATTGCGGCTGGCAACCGAGCTTATGTTGATGATGCTGCCGCCGCCCGGGCCAAAATGGCTCACTGCTGCTTGCGTGGTCAGAATGATGCCCAACACATTGGTGTCGAACTCACGGTGGAACTCGGCCTCGGTAACCGCTTCCAGCGGCTCGAACGCGAAGACGCCGGCATTGTTGACCAGGATGTCGAGCCCGCCAAACTCCGATTTCGCCGCCTCGAACAGGCGGCGCACGTCGGCCGCTTGCGACACGTCGCCCTGGACGGTGACGGCGCGGCCGCCACGGTCCTCGATCTCGGCGACGACGCGGTCGGCGCCTTCCTGTGACGAGGCGTAGTTGACGACCACCGCGGCGCCGGCCGTGGCAAGACCCTTGGCGATGGCAGCGCCGATACCCTTGGAGGCGCCGGTGACGATGGCGACCTTGCCGTTCAGCTTGCTCATCAAATCTCTCCTTTGTCGATGATGAGCGGTATTTAATGATGATCAAAAATCGTATTAGGATCATCATGATCCATTCTTTCGTGCCTGGAATTCCGGAATGACCACCATCCTCGAAAAGACCGCCGGTCTCGTCGCCTTCGTCCGCACGGTCGATGCCGGCTCGTTCCATGCCGCCAGCCGGCTGGTCGGCTCCAGCCCATCGGCGGTGTCGAAAAGCGTGGCGCGGCTCGAGCGGCGGCTGGGCGTCAGGCTGATCAAGCGCTCGACGCGCCGGCTCGGGCTGACCAGTGAAGGCATCGCTTATTACGAGCGCGTGGCGCCGCTGCTCAGGGCGCTGGACGATGCCGAAGACATCGTCCAGCTGGCCGATACAGCGCGCGGCCTGCTGCGCGTCACAGCGCCGGTCGAACTCGGCCGCGGCCTGATCGCGGCATGGGCGCAGGCGTTCCTTTCGCGGCATGGCGCAGTCAAACTAGAGCTCAGCGTCACCGACCGCCACGCCGACCTGATCCGCGAAGGCTATGACGTTGCGGTGCGCATGGGGCAGCTCTCGGACACCGGGCTCATCGCGCGCAAGATCGCCAATCTGCCGATCGTGCTGGTGGCCTCACCGGCCTATGTCGAGCGGCGCGGCCGTCCGGCATCGGTCGAGGATTTACCGAACCACGAATTCGTCCGCTACCAGATGGCCGGCCGGCCCTATCCCGTCACTTTTGCCGACGGTACGATGATCGTGCCGGACGGACGGCTCGATACCGATGATGGTGGTGCCATCCGCAATGCGGCACTTGCCGGCGCCGGCATCGCGCATCTGATGCGGTTTGCCGTGCAGGACGATCTCGACACCGGCCGCCTGGTCCGCATCCTGCCCGAGGTGGCGATGCCGACCATGCCGGTGTACATCGTCCATGCGTATGGGCGACAGCTACCCGTCCGGGCGCGGCTGTTCGTCGACTTCCTGGCGGGCCAGATGGCGGCGCTGATGCGATAGCGCAGGGCGGAATGACCTCCGCAGCCGATCCGACGCCGTCGCAAGCAAGATTCTTGCCCCATCACCCGATCTTCAGAACGCAATCTTCACTGACTCGGCGCTGCGGTTGGCCGGGCCGTGGTGGACGGCCTCGATATTGTTGCCGTCGGGATCGAGCAGGAAGGCGGCGTAGTAGCCGGGATGGTAGTGCTGCCGCTCGCCCGGTGCGCCATTGTCCGTGCCGCCGCCATCGAGGCCGGCCCTGTAGAAGGCGTCGACCATGGCGCGGTCCTTTGCCTGGAAGGCAAGGTGGTGGCGGCCCGTCAGCTTTCCCTGGGCTGCCGGGCTGTCGGGGCTGGAGATGAACAGCTCGTCGGCCCAGAAATAATCCTCGGCGCTGCCGCCGATCGGAATATCGAGCACCTTGAAAACCGCCTCGTAAAAGCGCCGGCTGGCCTTGAGATCCCTGACCACCAACTGGATGTGGTCGATGAGACGGCCGCGATGAAGTTCCATACCTGATAGCTCCTTATCGCCAGGCTGGAAATCTAGCTCAGCACTGTGCACGGTCAATGCAATGGAGCAATTGAGCGGCGCAATTTCTTGACTGGATAAAAAATGCAACCGGATTGTCGGATTCAAAACGTCTCCAACGTCCTTCGGACGCAAGCGGCTCGGCGAAGCTCGAAAAGGTCGTGCCGTATCAACGCTTCCGGCATGGGAGAAAAGTGAAATGAGCCTTCCCTATCGTTGGGTTATCGTCGCGGCTGGCGCGCTGATGACCTGTGTCGCCCTCGGGGCGATGTTCTCGCTGGCGATCTTCCTCGAACCGATGGCGCTCGACACACAATGGTCGCGCGCCGGCATATCGAGTGCGATGACGCTGAACTTCCTGGTAATGGGCCTCGGCGGCTTCGCCTGGGGCGCCATTTACGACCGCTTCGGCGCTCGCATCGTCGTCATGACCGGCGCCGTATTGCTTGGCCTGGCGCTGGTCCTGGCCAGCCGCACCGGCTCGCTGCTCGTTTTCCAGCTGACCTATGGCGTGCTCGTCGGCCTCGCGGCAAGCGCCTTCTTCGCGCCGATGATCGCGCTGACCTCCGCCTGGTTCGACACGAACCGCAGCCTCGCGGTCTCGCTGGTCTCGGCCGGCATGGGCGTAGCGCCAATGACCATCTCGCCCTTCGCGCGCTGGCTGATTTCGGCCTATGACTGGCGCACGGCGATGTTCGATATCGGCATAACCGCGTGGGTGCTGCTACTGCCGGCCGCGCTTCTGGTGCGCCAGCCGCCCCAGCCCGCTGCCGACGGCGCTGCCCCAACCGTTGCCGCCGAGGGTGCCGGCATGACGGTTCCGCAGGCGCTGCGCTCGCCGCAATTCATCGTGTTGGGACTGACCTTCTTTGCCTGCTGCGCAGCGCATTCGGGGCCGATCTTCCATATGGTGAGCTATGCGATGCTGTGCGGCATAGCGCCGATGGCGGCGGTCAGCATCTACAGCATCGAGGGCCTGGCAGGGCTGGGTGGCCGGCTGCTTTACGGCGTGCTTGCCGATCGGCTGGGCGTCAAGCCGGTGCTGATCACCGGGCTGGCCATACAGGCGGTGGTCATCGCCGCCTATCTGGCGGTCAGCGAGCTTGGTCAATTCTACACGCTCGCCGTCATCTTCGGCGCCACCTATGGCGGTGTCATGCCGCTCTATGCGGTGCTGGCGCGCGAATATTTCGGCCAGCGCATCCTCGGCACGGTGTTCGGTGCCGTAACCATGCTGTCCAGCCTCGGCATGGCTTTCGGCCCGCTCGCCGGCGGCATGGTGTTCGATGCCTATGCCAGCTATTCCTGGCTGTTCATCGGCTCGGCCCTTGTCGGGCTTGGCGCGATGGCGATTGCGATCGCCTTCCCGCCGCTGCCGCGCCGGGAGTTGCAACCGGCTTAAAGCCGGATCAGCAGAAAAGGGCGGCCGCTTGGATGGCAAGCGGCCGCGATCTGGCAGTGCTTGTTCGGCATTATGAAAAGCGAATTGCTATGCTCGCAGAGGCACCACCTCGGCGCCATCAAGCGTGTAGCGCGCATAGCGGAAATCGCGAATTCTCGCCAATCTGTCGCCCGTCCATTCCAGCAGGATAAAGTATCTTGGCCCTCCGGCCGAGTCATCCGGATCGATGACAAGTATGGCTGGGTGCCGATCCACCAGGCCTGGAAGCAGCCGCCAATCGTGGATACCCGCGTAATTGTGGAAGTACCGGCCCACTTTCGTGCGGCCGCTCGCCCGGAGCCGGTTGACGAGGTCAAGCCGCACGTCCTCGGCCAGCATGTCGCGGATCGTATCGAAGTCGCGGGCGTTGAACCGCTCCACATAGGCTGCCAGACGCGCCCGCTCGGGCTCGGCCAACACCGGCACAGGCCGATCGTCAGGCTCGCCGGCGACTTCGCGCAGGCGCAGACGGCCGCGATGCAGTGCGGCTTTCACCGCCGGAACGCTGCTGTCGATAATGTTGCCGATCTCTTCGATCGTATAGCCGAGCACATCCATGAGGATGACGCTGCTACGCTGCGCCGCGGGGAGGCGCATGAAGGTCTGCAGGCTTGCGGCTGCAGTGTGTCGACCCTCGGCCGACATGCCGGGGTCAGGTATCATGTCGATATCCTCGATGGCATGCGCGGCATCCACCCTGGCGCGACGGCGCAGGTGGTCGAGCGCTGCATTGTGCGCGATGCGGAACAGCCAGCCCTCGACATTGGCTATCGGTCCGGTCCCTGGGAACGCCTCGAGCGCCTTGACCGTAGCTTCCTGGACGACATCCTCGGCATCGATCACCGAACCGGTCATGCGGGCACAATAGCGGTGCAGTTTCGGCCGCAATTCGCCGAGCAGCCGGTCAAATGGCTCCCGTCCTTCTGGCGTGCCGGATGCGGATCCGGTCATCGCACAAGGATCGATTTCATTGCGTATCTCCCAGGGCAGGCGCGCCCGCCATGAGGCGCAGCGTCTTATAGACGCTCGACGATGGCAAAAGGATTCGGTCGAAAAAACTTTCTTTAGCTGGAATCCTTTGGTGGTGCCTCCGCGTCTCTGGATCATGGGACCGCGAGACTGGCGGGCCCTCTGTTCAAGCCGGAGGCGCCATAATCATGAGCAAGCAAAGTGCGGGATCAACGAAGGTCTGGGTTCTCGCCCTCACGTCGATAGGCTCCTTGATGGTCGTTCTCGATGCGATGGTCGTGGCGACCGCATTGAGCACGATGCGGGTCGAACTCGATGCCTCGCTGGAGACGCTGCAATGGACGATGAACGCCTATAATTTGAGCTTTGCCGTCCTGCTCATGACCGGGGCTGCGCTCGGTGACCGGTTCGGTCGCCGCCGTACGCTCGTTGCCGGATTGGCGTTGTTCGTCGCAGCGTCGGTTGCCTGCGCGCTCGCTGGAAATGCCGGATTGCTGATTGCGGCCCGTGCGGTTCAGGGCGCGGGTGCTGCAATGGTCATGCCGCTGGCCATGGCGCTGCTGAGCGTCGCTTTTCCCCCGGAGGAACGAGGCAAGGCGCTGGGTATCTTCAGCAGCATCACCGGCCTGGCCCTGATCATCGGTCCGATGGCGGGCGGTGCGATCTCCGAAGGCCTCTCCTGGCACTGGATCTTCTGGCTCAATGTTCCGGTCGGCATCGTTCTCATCCCGCTGGTGCTGCGTCGGATTCCGGAGAGTTACGGGCCGGGCACGGCTATCGATGTCCTCGGCGTCGTGCTGGTGACTGCGGCGGCATTTGGAGTGGTCTGGGGTCTGATGCGCGGCAACATCGTCGGCTGGAGCAGCTCTGAAGTGCTGTCGGCGCTGACGGCCGGGCTGGTTCTGGCCATCGCATTCGTCCTTTGGCAGCTGCGTACCCGTGAGCCCATGCTGCCTTTGCGGTTCTTTCAGGCGCGCGCATTCTCCTCGGGCGTAGGGGCGAACTTCCTGCTCTGCGCCGCCATGTACGGCCTCGTATTCCTGCTGCCGCAGTTTCTGCAGTTTGCCCAGAGCCGTGGGCCGCTCGGGGCCGGCATGGGATTGCTGCCCTGGACCGCCACGCTTTTCGTGGTCGCACCGATCGCCGGCAGCCTGATCAACCGCGTCGGCGAGCGCTGGCTTGTGGTGGCCGGATTGATCCTGCAAGCGGCTGGAATGGCCTGGCTGGCGCAGATCGCAGCACCTGATCTGCCCTACATCCAGCTAGTCGCGCCCCTGATCATTACTGGTGCCGGCGTGTCGATGGCCATGCCTGCCGCACAGAATGCGGTTCTCAATGCGGTCGCGCGGCCGGAGGTCGGCAAGGCTGCCGGCACGTTCAATACATTCCGCTTTCTGGGCGGCGTATCCGGGATCGCGATCGCCGGTGCGGTGTTCGCCGGGACTGGGAGCTTCGCGTCCACCGACGCGTTCAGCGATGGTTTCACCGCGGCGATCGACGTCTCCGCTCTGCTCTCGCTCGCCGGCGCGCTCGTCGGAATAGGGCTTCCGGAGCGTCGCACAGTGGCGCTCGCGAATGCCGGCAAGGAGGCGTAGTGTCGCCCGGAGCGGGAAGCTCGCGCGAAGCGGGTCCCCGCTTCAAAACGCGCCTTCTACTGCCCGGCGGATGCGAGGGTGCCGCTCGCCACAGGCCCCACAACTGGTCGGCGCTCAAGTGCCTGGCGGATCCGTCATAGGCCACGCGTCCGAGGCTGAGGACCACGATTCTGTCGGCCAGCGCCCGCACCGTGGAGAGATCGTGTGTGACGAGGATGACGCCCGTGCCGCTGGCGGCGATCGAACGGATCAGCTTCACGCGTTCCGTGTAGGTGGCGAGCATGCTGCATCGCAGCACATTCGACGCCGATATCACTAGGCCAAGGCAGCGCGCGAAAATCGTCAAAAATGGACAATTCGGGCTGGTTCCCGCTGTTTTTTGGCGTTTATTAGCTGCGCCTCACGCTCCTGTTTCAAATGTGTCAACTTTTTGTGTTGCGTTGCACAATGGTGGCTCTATTCTGCCTGAGGGGGGCGCTTCCGATTGGAAATGCGCCGTGAACGACGCCGCTATGTTGACCGATTGGCAGTTTTGCCGTCCCGCCGGCGTAGGCCGCTAATGGGAAATGCGCGCGACACCCAATTGGACGCGCTGAGGGCCATCGCCGTGACGATGGTGCTGTACGCCCACTTCTTCGCGGCCGGAGGATCCTCGTTCTGGGGCCATATCGGCGTGCGCCTGTTCTTCGTGCTGAGCGGCTTTCTGATCACCCGCCTGCTACTGGAAGCCCGCTCGGCCGCCGAATTCGAAACCGGACCGGCGCTGAAATCCTTCTATATCAGGCGGGCGCTGCGGATATTCCCGCCCTATTTCGCCGTGCTGGGTTTCGTCTGGCTGGTGGACCTGGAGCAGTCCAGGGGATCGCTGGCCTGGCACGCACTCTATCTGTCGAATTTCTGGTACGCAGCGCAGAATGAATGGACGCCCTGGCTGCTCTGCCATTTCTGGAGCCTGAGCATCGAGGAGCAGTTCTATATCGCCTGGCCGTTGATCGTCCTGCTGGCGCCGCGCCGGCGGCTCGAAGCGATCTGCATCAGCGTTATCGGGCTGTCGCTTGCCTACCGGTTTTATTGGCCGATCACGGGAACACCCGGTTTGGCGCGTGACCTGCTGCCGCCGGCGTCGATGGATGCATTGGCGTCAGGCGCGCTGCTTGCCGCTTACCGGTCAAGAGCTGCTGGCTTGCCGCAATGGCTTCGAGCTGGCTGGCCGGGGCTCGCCGCGGCGTTTTTCGTTCTGCAGTGGTTTGCGCCGGGGCCGGCAAATCCGGTGCAGGAATGGTGCCTCTGGCTGCTGTTGCAGATCCTGCCTCTCGTGCCGCTGGTGGTCATCGTTGCAAGCTGTTCGACGGGCATTGGCGGCCACGCCGGCAAACTTCTCGAACTGCCGCCGCTGCTTGGCCTTGGCCGCATCAGCTACGGCGTTTATCTCTACCATCCGATAGTGCTGTCGCTCGTCGTCAAGTCGCAGCCCTGGATTCCGCTCAACGTCTCGGAGCAAGGGCCAGGGCGCTTCCTCGTGGCGGGAACGGTGACGCTCATGCTGGCTTCGGTTTCATGGCTGCTTTTCGAGAAGCCGCTCAACAGCCTGAAGCGCCATTTCCCCTATGTTGCCCGGAGAGGCCGAGCCGGCTTCCCGACAGGCATCGATACGACCAACGCCGGATGGCTCGCGGCGGGAGCATATCTGGGCAGGCCGCTTGATGGTGGCACTTCACCGTTGCCACGCAAGCTGCAACGAACCGATCGGAGCTGATCATGACTGCTCCCTTGGTCTCCGTTCTGCTGCCGATCTACAATGCGGGACCTTATCTCGCCGCTGCGCTGGGCAGCGTCCTGCGCCAGGATTACGATCGTCTGGAGATCATCGCCATCGATGACGGCTCGACGGACAACTCGCTGCAGATCCTGCAGAAATATCGCCAGGCCGACAGCCGCATCTCGATCATCTCACGCGAAAACCGCGGCCTGATCGCAACTTTGAACGAAGGCCTGGCCGTGGCCCGCGGCGATCTGGTCGCCAGGATGGACGCCGACGACATCGCCTATCCCCAACGCCTGTCGCGGCAGGTCGCGCTGTTCAACCAGCAGCCTGACCTTGCGCTGTGCGGTGCAGGCTTCGACACCTTGCTCGGCAACCGCATCGTCAGGGGTTCGCCCGATCCGATATTCCAGGACAATAGCCTGCGCATCTTGTCGATGTTCTTCACGATCTTCATGCATTCCACGGTCGTCTACAACAGGAAGGTCATCGAAGAGAGCGTTGTATTTTATGACGAAAGCTACAAGCATGCCGAGGATTTCGACCTGTTCAGGCGGCTGACCGACCGCTACCCGGCGGCCATGATCCCCGAAAGTCTGATCGCCTATCGTATCCATGACGACAGCGTGACCAACAGGCACAAACGCGAAATGCGCAGGACGCATTTGAAGATCGTCGCCGAGAACCTCGAGCGCGAAGGGCTCGCACAAGAGACGCAAGGCCTCCGCGACATCGGTGAGGTCCTGTCGATGGGCACGGTTCGCCGTGCCGCCGAATGGATCCTTGCGCTGGAAGAAAGGATTGCCGCCCTGTCGGCCGAGACGAGGCCGAGCTACCAGGCTGGCACGCTGAACCTGTTCTATTTCCTCTATCAGCTGATATCGGGAGAAAGACAGCCGCTGCTAATGCACGAATTCCTGACACGGACCGCGAAATGGAAGCTCATCCGGCGCCGCGAGCAGTACGTGTTTCGCACTGGTGCCTTCGCGCCGCGCTTCAGTCTCGCCTCGATGTCGGTCACCAGGCAGGTGGACGCCCTGTCGCGGTATCTGCAATCCGTGCCGGCCGCGGCGGTTTTGCCTTCGAACCAGTTGAGCTAGCAACGCATGTTCGTCAAATCGCACCACCTCCAGCAGCGCGGCCACTCGACGGTTCCGGCGGCCATGTCGCCGCGGCCGCAGCAAGGACCGGCGCCGGCGGTCAGTTTCATTGTCTGCACACGCGACCGCGTCGCCGTGCTCGAGCCCTGTATCAGGTCGATCCAGGCCGCGTGTCGTGCCCATGCCGACTTTGCCGCCGAGCTGGTGGTTGTCGACAACGGCTCGACCGACAGCACCGCCAAACGGCTGGCCAGCATCGCCGAACTGTCGGACATCCCGTTCACCGCCATTTGCGAGCCGCGACCCGGATTGGCCGCCGCGCGGAATGCCGGGCTGGAGCGGGCGCGGGGCCGCGTGCTCGTCTTCGTCGATGATGATTGCGCAGTCCACAAGGACTATCTGCGCGATCTGCAGCGGCACTATGCGGCCGGCGAACGGGTCATCCGCGGCGGCCGCGTCGAGATCGGCGATCCCCGCGACCTGCCGTTCACGATCAAGCGGTCGCCGGTGCGCGCGCGGCTTACGCCGGATGTCCATCCCGGCGGCTTCGTGCTTGGCTGCAACATGACGATGCACCGCGATGTCGCCGCCCGCATCGGGCGTTTCGACGAACGGTTCGGCGCCGGCGGCCCACTGCGCTCCGCCGAGGATACGGACTATCTCGTGCGGGCGGTGCTGCTCGGCATTCCGGTCGAATATGTGCCCGACATGACCATCTATCACCATCACGGCCGACGCGACCGCAAAGCCATCGAAAAGCTGCATCGCGACTACAGCATGGGCAATGGCGGGCTTTGCCTGAAACATATCCGCCACGCGCCGTGGCTGCTTCGCCATTTCTACTGGTCGATGAGGGCGGCTTTGCGCGAACTGAGGAAAGGCCCTCTGTTCGACCGTGAACTCAAGCTGTCGCACTGGCCGATCATCGGCATGAATCTGCTCGGCGCGGCCAAGTTCGCGGTGCTTTCGCTGGTGAAATCGCCGCAGCCGGCGCAAATGCGACAGGAGCAACAGGCAAATGCCGAGGCGAGGTGATCCGCAATCATGCGCCTGATGCCGCCCAGCCTGCCGATGCTGCGCCGCGCGCTCGGGCAAAAGCAGTTGCGCCTGCTTCCGGCCGTGGTGGTGCTCGGGCTGCTCAGTGCGGCGCTTGAGGGGTTCGGCATCGGCCTGATCATCCCGTTGCTGAACATAATCATGGGGCAGGGGCAGACCGGCATGGCCGGCTTCTCCGCCGTCTTCCAGCATGTCGGATCGAGCCTGAGCGAGCGCGACCGGCTGATCGTCATATCGGTCGCCATCCTCGGCTCGATCGTGCTGAAGAACCTGTTCGCCTACGCCAACACGCTGCTGACCACCTTCATCTATGGCAAGGCGAGCCATTCGATCCGCAGCGCGCTGTCGGAGCAGCTGCTGCGGGTGGGCTACCCGTTCTTCCTGCAGCAAAGCCCCGGACGGCTGCTCAACATCATCTCCAACGAATCCTGGCGGGCCTCGGATGCCATCCAGATTACGCTGGGGGCAATCGTCAACGCGTCGGCCGCAATCATCCTCCTGACCTTCCTGCTGCTTTTGTCGTGGCAGATGACGCTGCTGGTCACGCTGGGACTGGCGGTGGTCCAGGTCGCGCACGCCATGCTGTCCGCCAATCTGAAGGCGCCGAGCCGCAGCGTCGCCTCCCGCAACAGCCAACTCGCATCGCAGATGCTGCATCTGGTGCATGCCGGGCGGCTGATCCGCATCTTCGGCCAGGAGCAACGAGAGAAGGCGGCATTCGACCAGGCATCGGATGCGGTGCGCCGGGCGGCGTTCGTGCTTTTGACACGTCAGGGAGCGTTGCCGCCGCTGACCGAGGTTCTGCACGCCATGCTGTTCCTGGCGGTGGTGATCGGCGCCTGGTTGGCGAATGTCAGCTTCCCGCTGATCGTCGCCTTCGTCATCCTGCTCTACAGGCTGCAGCCCTATATGCGGTCGCTGCAAATGGCCTGGAGCCAGCTGCAGGGCCTGAGCGGATCGCTTGAAGAGGTGGCGTGGATGCTGGACTCGTCCGATAAGCCCCAGCCGCCGCAGGGAAATGCAGCGTTCCCCGGTCTCAGCCACGGCATCAAGTTCGAAGACGTCACCTTTACCTATTCCGGTTCGGAGCAGCGCGCGGTGGTGCTGCATGCGGCGAGTTTCGATATAAGCAGCGGCCGCTCGACCGCGCTGATCGGTCGCTCGGGCGCCGGCAAGACGACGATCGTCAATCTTTTGTGCCGCTTCGTCGAACCGGATAGCGGCAGAATCCTTGTCGATGGATCGCCGCTGGATCGCATCGACCCCAGCCAATGGCGAAAGCACATCGCGCTCGCCAGCCAGGAGCTGGAGCTGGTCGACGGCACGATTTTCGACAACATCATCTACGGCCAGGACGCCGCCTCGGCCGACGACGCCGAGCGCGCGGCAAAACTGGCCGAAGCGCATGGCTTCATCGAGCAACTGCCGCAGGGCTACAGGACGGTCGTGGGCTACCGCGGCGTCAACCTCTCGGCGGGACAGCGGCAGCGGATCGCGCTGGCCAGGGCCCTGGTGCGCGATCCCGATATCCTCATCCTCGACGAAGCCACCAATGCGGTGGACGGCCTGTCGGAAGCGGCGATCGTCGAGACGCTGAAGTCGCGCGCCGGCCGCCGCACCACCATCGTCATCAGCCACCATCGCAGCACCATCTCGTTCTGCGACGACGTCGTGATCCTGAGCCACGGCCGCGTGAAAAAGCAGGCGCCCTTCGCCGCGCTGGCGACGCTCAGCATGGACGAGCTTTACCAGCACGAGGCGCTGGAAGGCTGAGGGCGACCCCCGCTGCGTGCGCGCGCTGGGAGGTCGTCTTGGATGTCAAGCCAGGTCAAGCATCTCAGGGCGAGGAGCCCTCCGCATGCCTCTGCAGGATTTCTGGGATGATGAGTGATCCCGAGCTTACCCGCTTTCGATCTGGAGCGTACAGAACCAAGGGTCCGCCTGCCAAATCCATCAATGGCAGGCGGACCCTAATCAGCGCTGAAGGGACTGATTCTGCGCCGATTTCTCCTCGAGGAGGTGACGCCATCAACTGAAGACGGGCGCAGTTGTTCCCGGCGCCGGCCGTACACCAGACCATTGCGCAGGCAGGTCAGACTTAGGTCCTATAAACGGGCATCGCAGGCTGTAAGCGAACAACGGATCGGATCGGCTCGGTGATGGCGAAATTTCGGCCGGAGGTCGACGCAGTCATTGGTTCCGGCATGACCGGCTCGGCGCTGATCATGGGCGGCGATCGATCCCGCACGACTGCTGCGGAGGGGTGCTTGCATTCCTGCGGAATACGCATCCACCGGCGCCAAGTGAAGTTCTCCAAGCGGTACGGGCTCAGCGGTCGTCAAGCTGTTGCTAATATGCAGCACAGGCAGCGCTCTATGAACGGCGTCGCTTGGAACCGCTACCTCCGACCAACCGTTAGTGTCACAATGACGAACCAAAAAGTGAGGCTGACGATGGACCCGCTGCAAAACAACACGTTGGAGATTTGGTGTCTTGCGGCTGTTCCGCTGTCACTGCTCCTTACGGTGTTATTAGCCGGATTTATTCTTTAGCTGACCCAACGAGGCCGGCTTTGCGGACCGGGCCAGGAAGATGAAAATGACGGCCATTAGGCACGGTAGGGGTCGCGGACACCCCGTGGCACCAGGCCGTGGCTGCCTTTTCCAACGTGCCCCCATAATCGGCTCTTTCGAGCGGTCCGGCTCGCGGCGATTGCTCGCGGCGCCGTGGCGAGGGCGAGCATCCGAGCTCGTACGTTTTTTACACAATCTCTGATTGGTGGACTCGCCCGACGCCATCGACGTTAATTTTGCGTTAGCGACAGGAGGGGGGGAAGATCGCTAACGGGAGGAAGAAAATGAAAGAAAACTACGATCTGACGATCGACTACGACGACGTGCCTTACGACAACAAGCCTTACGATCTAGCCACATTCGCAAGGAAGCACGGGCTCAACATTCGAGCCGCCGAGCTTCTTCTTTTCGCCAAGGGCCCGTCTCGAGCGGCCTGCGATGCCGCGGCGAGGGCTTTTCTGGCGGCAGTCGCCGCACAAGCTATGAGACAATCGGCGCGGTAGGTCTCACACAGCCATTGCTGACACGGCCTGCCGTGTCAGCAACCTAACGGACAGCGCTGGAAATTCCGGGCCGTTTCCAACAAGATGCGTGAGCATCCGGGAACGGCCTGAAATGTGCAATCTCTACAACATCACGACCAGCCAGGAGGCCATCCGCCAGTGGACCCGCGCCTTCCGCGACATCCTCGGCAATCTCGAACCCTCCATCGACATCTATCCCAACCAGCCCGGCCCGGTGGTGCGCAACGCGCCGGACGGCGAACGCGAATTCAATTCGCCCTTGACATTTTTGTTCCCGTTTTGTTCAATTTGGCCAGAAACTAGTGGAGGCATCGCCCACATTGCAAGCGAACGCTTCGTCACTGAAAGGTTTATGCCGCTTGCGCGAGGTGCATCAGGTACGGTTCTGAACAATTTGCATACCGTGCTAAAATCCGCGGGCGACCGCGATGGGCGTCGCTACCTGCTTCTGGACGCACCATGTTCTCGTAAACTGTCCGGCGCAGAGATGCGTGGCCGCCGTCTTCGCAGGCTCAGGTTCCGTCAGGCATCCGGCGCGGCTGCCTGGCAAGCGACAACACGCCCAACGCCGCCTCAATGCTTCTTGAAATACTGCACCTCACGTTCGTGCTTCTCCGCAGCCTCGCGGCTGTCAAACGTCCCGAGATTGCGGCGCTTGCCGGTCTTTTCGTCCTTCTTGCGCGAATAGAGGCGGTATTTTCCGTCTTTGAGTTTTCTGATCATCTGTCACTCCCCGAGCCGCTGCTTCCCCTTGAGGTTGCGCGCGGCTTGTTCGATCGCCGCCCGGTCGTTGCCCAGCCTGTCGACCAGCTCCTGTGCCTGTTCGCCCGATATGCCGGTGCGCACCGCCAGGGCCTCCACCGTCAAGACGTCGGAACTCGCGAACTCGCGGGTTTCCGGCAGGGCATCGCCTGCCGTCAGCGGCAGGGCTGCCTCCCTGTCGATCTCGGCCTCGGCCCGGTGCCAGTGCCGCTCGGGATCGCCATGGATCCCGCCTTCACGTTCCCAGATCTGGTATGCGCGCTCACGAATCTTGTCTTCCCGGTCGTCGCCCATGTTGATTTCTCCTTTGGGTATCGGATGAACGCCGCGCCAACCCGAACGATCCCAGAAATCTGCGTGATCGTTGGGTGGGGTCGCACAAGGCGCCATGCCCTGCGGCCGCCAGCCACGCCCGGCCTGCCTACTCGCACTGCCGACGCGGCCCGCCGGAATACGGCTGATAGCTATTGTCTTCCGGTCGATATGACCGGTAGCGGCTGAAGCAGTATTGGACGTGGTCGGATGAGAGCTCGGCGGCGCCGGGTTCATCCGATGGCGGGTAGCCCTCCACCGACGACGTATCGCTCGCCTCGACGTAGCTGCCGTCATCGGTGATGTCGAGATAGGGCGAGATGCAGGGGCGCTGTTGGCCGCTGTAGGAGGTGTAGCGGTTGTCGTCCGGCCGGTAGGAGCGGTAGCGGGTGGCGCACCATTCGACATGAGCGGCGGGCAGCGCTTGCTGCTGCTCTTCCGCTGGTGGCTTGATGGAGCCGGTGGCGGTGGCGTCGGCTGTCGAAGCTGCGGCGGTGTCGGCGGGTTTGGAGGTGCGATCAGCTTCCGAGGTGCGAACGGGGACCGGGCGGGCGGGAAGGCGCTCGAGGCGCTGCGAGGCCGGGTTTGCCGGGCGCGGATCCTTGGTCCACAGTTCGGCGACGCTGGAGACCGGGGCCGCCGGCCGTGCCGGCTTGGCTATCAATAGCCAGGTGGCGAAGGCCAGGCCGCTGGCGAATACGGCGAGCGTCAGGACGAAGCCGCCAAAGATTGCGAACAAAGCTTTCATGCCGCGCTCCTTCGCCTCCCGGTTAAGGAAATGCGGGGGCGGGGAATCCGGTTCCAGGAAAGAGGCGTGGGGCAGGCGGATTCAAAGGAAGGCCCCTCTCCGTCGCGGCTTTGCCGAGACACCTCTCCCCGCTTTGCGGGGCGAGGAACCCAAGATCGCGTAGGGGCCTTTCAGTGCAGGCCGAATTCGCGCAGCAGTTCTTCGCGGTAGCGAACGAAGCGGCTTTCGCTGCGCTCGCGCGGGCGGGGCAGGTCGATGTCGATCAGCCGCGCTGTGCCGCCTTTCTCCTTGGGCAGGATCAGCACGCGGTCGGCGAGGTAGATCGCTTCCTCGAGGTCGTGCGTCACCATCACCATGGTGACGTTCTCCTCGCTCCAGATGCGCGCCAGTTCCTCCTGCATGCCGATCTTGGTCATGGCGTCGAGCGCGCCCAGCGGCTCGTCAAGCAGCAGGATTTCGGGCTGCACGGTCAGTGCGCGGGCGATGCCGACGCGCTGCGCCATGCCGCCCGACAGTTGCCTTGGGAACGCATCGCCGAATTCGGCGAGGCCGACGAGCGCGATATAGAAGCGCGCTCTTTCCTCGGCCTCGGCCTTCGGCACGCCGCGCACTTCGAGGCCGAAGGCGACATTGCCGAGCACGGTCAGCCAGGGCAGCAGGCGCGGTTCCTGGAAAATCACCGCGCGCTCGGCACCGACGCCGTGCACCGGCTTGCCGTCGATGGCGACGCCGCCGCTGTCGGCGGCCTCCAGCCCGGCAAGAATGCGCAGCAGCGTGGTCTTGCCAGATCCGCTGGCGCCGACGATGACCAGGCATTCGCCCGAGCGGATGTCGAGGTTGAGGGTCCTCAGCACGGCAAGCGAGCGCCCGCCGATGCTGAACGATTTGGACAGGTCGCGTATGCTGACCTCACCGCCGCTTGTGCTGCTCATCGCGCTCGTCTCCCAACTGCCGGTTGGCCTTGTCAGTTGGTCTTGGTTTCGCCGGGCCGGTAGAGGATGTCTGTTGCCTTCAGCTTACCCTTTGGCAGGCGACCGTCGCGCTCGAGCACGCTGACCCAGAAGTCGATGTCGCGGTCCGTCGCCTTGGCCCCCTGGCGCAGCCCGAAGCCGGTCCAGTAGCGCGCCAGCTCGCCGTTTTCGCCGCGCTTGTCGAGGATTGTCGCGAGCACCTTGCGCGCTTCGTCGGGGTTCTGCAGCGACCAGTCGGAGGCGCGCGCCGATTGCTCGACGAAATTGCGGGCGGCGTCGGGATGCGCGGCGATGAAGTCGCGCCTGAGCACGACGAAGCCGCCGGCCAGTTCGCCCAGCACGTCGGTGTCGTTGAACACGCCACGCACGCCGCCATTGTCGACCAGCGCGCCGGCAAAGGTCGCCTGCCAGTAGCCGAGCGCCGCGATGTCGACCTGGCGGGAGCGCAAGGTCTGTTCGAGTTGCGGTCCGGGCACGACGACGAGATTGGCGGCGTCCGGCGACAGGCCGACGCTGTGCAGCGCCTCGCGCACCGTGTAGTCGAGATGGGCGCCGAGCGTGTTGACGGCGATGGTCTTGCCGGCAATGTCAGCGATCGATTTGATCGGGCTGTCGTCGAGCACGTAGAAGACGCTTCGCACCTTGCCGTTGATGCCGTTGCTCGGATAGACGGCGACGAAGTCGTTGCCACCGGAAATCGAATTGATCACGGCGGCGGTTGCGGCCGAGCCGATATCGACGCTCCCGGAGGCGAGCGCGAACAACGATTCCGGGCCGCCGCCGGAATAGCCGACATTCTCGATCTCGATACCGAGGCCTTTGAAATAGCCGAGCTCGCCGGCAAGCTCATGCGGAGAGATGCTGCCGCGGCTGGCGAGGGAGCGGAACTTGACGGGTGCGGCTTCGGCAAAGGCGAAGCGCGGCAGGCCGGCGGCGAGAAGGCCGGCGGAGAAGGGCGCGCCGGCAAGCAGGGAACGGCGGGTGATTTTCATGGTCCGGGTCTTTCCTGGTTTGAGTTCTGGCCTGGTTGAGATTGGTAAGGGCGGGTGGTCAGTCGACGGCATTGCTCCAGCGGCAGAGCCGCCGCTGCAGGCTGACCAGCGCCTGGTTGGCGATCAGGCCGAGGCCGGCGAGGATGACGATTGCCGCAAACATCAGCGGGATCTGGAAGTTGTACTGCGCGTTCATCACCTGAAAGCCGATGCCCTTGTTGGCGCCGATCATTTCGGAGGCGATCAACAGCAGCAGCGCCGTGGTGGCGCTGAGCCTCAGCCCAACGAAGATCGACGGCACGGCGCCGGGCAGCACGACGCGGCGGAAGACGGTCAGCTGCCTGGCGCCATAGACGCGGGCCATCTCCAGCAGTTTCGGATCGACCTGCTTGACGCCGCCGATGGTGTTGAGCAGCAACGGGAACAGCGTCGCCCAGAAGATGACGAACACCTTGGAGGCTTCGCCGAGCCCAAGCAGCAGGATGAATACGGGATAGAGCGCCAGCGCCGAGGTCTGGCGGAAGACCTGCAGGATGGGATCGAGCGCGGTCTCGACGGCGCGCACCTGGCCCATGAACAGGCCAAGCGGGATGGCGACCAGCACGGCGGCCGCGAAGGCGAGACCGGCGCGCTGCAGGCTGATGGCGATGTCACCGAGCAGAGTGCCGCCGGCCAACCCCTTCCAAAGTGCCGCGACAATCGTATCGATCGGCGGCAGCACGGCCGTGTTGACCCACCCTGCGCTACTCGACACTTGCCAGATTGCGAGGAAGGCAATGAGGGCGCCGTAGCGCGACAGGAAGCGAATTCCCGCCCGGCCGCCGAGGCGCAGGAAGTCCGAGCCGAGGCTTGTGGTGGTGTCGCGCGTGCCGAGGCTGGCGGCCTCTTCGATGTGCTGCAAGGTCATCGTCTTGCCTCTTGCTTGGAAAGTATTGGGCTTCTCGGGATTATTCGGCGGCCAGCACGGCCGAGCGGGCGGCGGTCCACGGGTTTTCCGGCCGTCTGAGGCCGAGGTTTTCGCGCAGCGTCCTGCCTTCATAGGCGGTGCGGAACAGGCCGCGGCGCTGCAGTTCGGGGATCACCAGCTCGACGAAGTCCTCGAGCCCGCCGGGCAGCCAGGGCGGCAGGATGTTGAAGCCGTCGGCGGCTTCGTTGCCGAACCACTCCTCCAGCTGGTCGGCGACCTGCGTGGCGCTGCCGATGACGGTGTAATGGCCGCGGGCCGTTGCCACCCATTGGTAGAGCTGGCGGATGGTGAAGTTGTGCTCGTCGGCAATCTGGCGGATCAGCGCCTGGCGGCTCTTCATGCCTTCGGTCTCCTTGCTCGGCGGCAGCGGGCCGTCGAGCGGGTAGCCCCTGATGTCGAGCGTCTGGCCGGCCAGCCCGTTGAGCAGGGCGACGCCGTCTTCGGGCAGGATGAGATCGTTCAGCTGCTGGTATTTGGCGCGCGCTTCTTCTTCGGTGCGGCCGACGAAGGGTGCTACGCCGGGCATGATCAGCACCTGCTCGGGATCGCGGCTGACGGCCGCCACGCGGGCCTTGATGTCGCGGTAGAATTCCTGCGCCGACGCCAGGTTCTGATGGGCGGTGAAGATGACTTCCGCCGAGTGGGCGGCGAGCTTGCGGCCGTCCTCCGATTGCCCCGCCTGCACCACCACCGGGTGCCCCTGCACAGGGCGCGGCACGTTGAGCGGACCCTTGACGCTGAAATGCGCGCCCTTGTGGTCGATGTCGTGGAGCTTGTCCTTGTCGTAGAAGCGCCCCGATTTCTTATCGCGGATGAAGGCGTCGTCCTCCCAGCTGTCCCACAGCGCCTTCACCGTCTCGACATGCTCATGCGCACGGGCATAGCGCTCGGCGTGGGCAGGCTGCGTCTCACGATTGAAGTTGCGCGCGGTTTCGTCGCCGGCCGAGGTGACGACGTTCCAGCCGGCGCGGCCATTCGACAGATGATCGAGCGAGGCGAATTTGCGGGCGAGCGTGTAGGGCTCCTCGTAGGTGGTCGAGGCGGTGGCGATAAAGCCGAGATGCGTGGTGAGTGGCGCCAGCGCGGCAAACAGCGTCACCGGCTCGAAGCCGGCGATCTTGGCATTGCCACCTTCGCGGGCGCCGAGACCGACCGTCAGATTGTCGGCGAGGAAATAGGCATCGAACAGGCCGCGCTCAGCGGTCAGGGCAAGCTGCCTGTGGAACTCGAAATTGGTGGCGCCGTCGGCCGGCGCCTCAGGGTGGCGCCAGGCGGCGATATGCTGTCCGCCGCCGGGCAGGAAAGCGCCCAGTTTGATTTGCCTGGATTTGCTGGATCTGGTCATAGCGGCGTGCTCCTGGATGGATCGGAAGGGGATCTCGGGTCGGTGGTGCGTTCAGGCGGCAAGGCCGACGCCGTAGGGCACTCCGGTTACCCGGCATGCCTCGGCGACCGCCTGCCGGGCGCGGGCGTGGATGGCTTCCGACACCAGCACGCCATTGGCAAAGTCCTTGTCGGAGGCGTAGATCGCAGTCGGCACGGTCAGCGCCTCGAAGAAGCCGAACAGCGGCCGCAGCTGGTGCTCGACGATCAGCGAATGGCGCTCGCCGCCGCCGGTTGCGGCGAGGATGACGGGCTTGCCCCTCAGCGATGACGGGTCGAGCAGGTCGAAGAAGTGTTTGAAAAGCCCGGTATAGCTGCCTTTGAAAGTCGGCGAGCCGGCCACCAGGATATCGGCGCCCAGCAGCCGTTCGACGATGTTGCGCGCCGCCGGGTCGAGGTCGCCGAGGCGCCTTGCCTGCGGCAGTGACGCGCCGAGATCCTCGATGTCGAAGACGGCCGAGGCCGCGCCGATGCTTTCGGCGGCCTGCCCGACAATGTGGCTGACGAACGCCTTGGTCTTCGATGGCCGGGTCAAGTTGCCCGACAGCCCCACCACGAGCTTCTTCGACATTCCTGGCTCCCTCTCAAGCGCTCTATTTTAAGATCTTGGGTCTGGCGATCTATTTTAAGTCTAGAGAGTTTGTAGAATTAAAAGAGCGAGAAAATTTCAAAAGCAGGGCGATGAGCGAACTGAGTTTGCGGCACATCGCCCGCAATTGGTTCATTCAACGCGCCGTAGCGCGCTGAAAGATCGCCGCAGCGCCTGCAGCCGCGATAGCGCAGCGCGTCGGACAGAGCGCATGAACAGCCGGCCGGACATATCCGGCAAGTCGCCCTCGGGCGCTCCGGCGCGACGTCGGGGAACCATGTCCTGATGCCACGATCCTGGATGGCCTAGCGGCCCTCGGAGAGGACGCGGCGCGGGCACAGGCCAAGGTGCTGGCGTGGGCTCCGCGGCATGTGGTGAGTCAGGCCAATTTGATTCAAATCCGGCTGTGGATATTTGCTTTTGGGTAAATCGAGGCGGTCATCTTGCCGGCCGGCGGGCAACAAGGAGAAGCCTATGACAAGCGACTTTGCCGCCGCACACCTCCACCTCGAACGAGCCTGCCATTATTTGAGCGGCGAGGACGAGACGAGCCGCACGGCTCGTGCGGCTCTGGATCTCCTGATCGATGCAATTGTCGCGGCACAATACAAGCGGCCCACGGGCGACGTTGTGGAATTTCCAAGACCGGCAAAGTTGGGACAATCCGCAAGCGGGAACGGGTAATCCAACCGGCAGCGTCGCTTTGCTTCCGCCGGATCACATGAACCAGGTTGCCACCAGGCCGATCGTCGCCGAGAAAATAGCGGCGGTCGTTGCCCAACCGAGTATGTTGGTGCTGCGGCTGTTCACCTGGTCGCCCATGATCCTGCGGTTGTTCGTCATCAGCATGATGAGCAGCAGCAAGGGCGGCGTCGAGAAGCCTTGAACGATGCCGGACCAGACCAGCGCCTTCATCGGATTGAAGCCAAGGAAGTTGAGGCCGGCGGCGATCGCGGTAAAAAATCCGATGGCGAGATAAAATTTGGGCGCCTCTCGAGCCCGGGCGTGCAGGCTGTTTTTCCAGCCGATGGCTTGCGCCACATCATAGGCAGCGCCGGTGGTCATGACAGGAACCGCGAGGAAACCGACGCCGATCACGCCTGCGGCGAACAGAACGCTTGCGGCCTGGCCGGCGAGCGGCCGCAGCGTCTCCGCGGCTTGCGCAGCTGTGTCGATATCGTGGTGGCCCGCCTTGTAGAGCGTAGCACCCGTCGACAGGATGATGAAATACATGATGAGATTTGAAAACATCATGCCGATGAGGATGTCCCGGCGAGAGCGACGGAGTTCACTGTCGGTGGCGCCCTTCCTTTGGCTGAGCGTTGTCCGCCCCTGGGCAATCTCCTCCTCGACCTCCTCATTGGACTGCCACGTGTAGAGATAGGCGGACAGCGTCGTGCCGATGATGGCGACCAGAATCGACAGGAACTCACGGTTGAACTCGATCCTGGGAAGCAGCGTTCCGCGCAGCACCGCCGCGGCGTCCGGCTTGGCCAGAATGGCGGCACCGACATAGGCGAGCAGCGCCAGCGCCAGCCAGCGAAAGATGTTGCGGATCAAAGTATAGGAGCCAAAAACCTGGAGGGCGAAGATGAGGGCTGCGACGAACAGCACGATCAGCGGAATGGGAAGCGGCACGAAGATGTTGATCGCGGCCGCCATTCCACCGAGATCCGCCGCTGCCTCGATGGTGTTGCCGACGAGCACACCCAAGAGCACCGACCAGAGCAGCCACCGCGGGTAGAAGTCCTTGATGACGTGGAACAATCCGCGCCCGGATACCTGACCGAGCTTCGACGACAGGTAGACGACCGCGTACATCATCGGCAACGTCACCGGAGCCGTCCAAAGCAGGTCGGGTCCGAAACGGGCGCCGGCGCTGGCATAGGTGCCTATTGCGGAACAATCGTCGTCGGCCGCCCCTGTTATCAGGCCGAGGCCGAGCGCGCGGCCTATGCCGCCTTTACCCTCCTCCGGTGGGGTGGAACGATCGGAACCGGCCTGCCTCATTGCGATCGGACCGGGTGGGGAACGAAAGGCGCGGCCTGCCATGCAACAATGCTAAGGATCGGTCGGGGCGCTGGTCTCATTTTGCTTCCTTCAACAACTTGCCCAAACCCGGCGTGCCATGACTTGTTCCGCAACGACGGGGCAGGGTTTTGCCTCAGGCAAAAAAGTTCGGGTTGACCGCTTCCGAACGCGAAGCGACTATCCGGGCGAGGCGAAGATCGCAGGAGGAAATGCAATGGACGAGCCCGATCAGTGGCGCCACATGTCGAGCGCGCCAAGGGACGGCAGCAGAATCCTTGTCACGGTTCGGCCGTCCGAACAGGGGCCGGCCGAGGTCGACATGGCCTACTGGGCCCGCGCCGATCAGTTCGGCAGCGAAGGCTGGCGCGCTTCCGATTCGTCTCCAGGACGCATCGTCGAATATGCCGAACCCGAACTGAAGTGCTGGATGCCGCTGCCATCGGCCAATCTCAGCAAGGGATCGATGCCGAGCCCCTGGGAAGGAGAAGATGTGCCGCTGGTGGATGGCTCGGGGATATGAAAGGGCCGAATGCCCAGGACCTCTAAGAGCCGATATCCACGGCTACCCGCATTCGTCAAAAGTGCGCGCAAGCTGACCGCGGCGGCCCGGAAATCGAACCCCTGGATCATTGACGCCCGGCGGGCCCGCTGGTTCTCAAGATAGCGCGCGAGCGCAATGTCGTGGCGCAGTGGCCCGCCGCGCGGCTGCGGGTCCTGCCTTGAATCATCATGCCAGATGGGCCATTCCGTCGGGGGTAGCACAGCGTCCTCCTGAGATACCGGTCTCCCGACACTTGTCTTCCCTGCGTCGTGAGAAACGCGGTGGAGCCAGCGTGAAGGATTCGTGAAAAACACCAGGCCGGGCGAAATGACGGTTGAAATAGAGGCAAGTACAGGAAAGGATCGCAAAGAAGCTGTGGCTGTGGCGGATCCGATGGCGCACCCTCATCTCTGTCTGTTAGGCGGCTTTGACTTTGCCGGAGGAGCGGTGGCCCCGGTTTTCAGCCGCAAGGCGCGCGCCATGCTGGCTTATCTCGCCCTGCAATCCGGACACTCCCAATCGCGCGAGAAGCTCGCCGCGCTTTTGTGGGGCGGCAACAGCCAAACCCAGGCCCGGATGAACCTTCGACAGGCCCTATCCGCCATAAGGAAAGGAATGGGCGCATCCGATGGCGAAAGGTTTCTGAGCGACGGCGACAGCATTACGCTCTATCTCGATGATCTTGATTTCGACGTCGCGCGGTTCGAGTCGCTGGCCGCCGGCTCCGAACCGGAGCAACTCGAGCAAGCGCTCGTCGTCTATCGTGGCGACCTCCTCGACGGGTTCGGCCTGAAGGAGGAGCCGTTCGAAGATTGGCTCAGAGTGGAGCGCGAGCGATTGAGGGCAATCGCAACCATCGTGCTGGAGAAGCTCGTCGCGCACTATTCGGCAACGAATGATCTTGCATCATGCCTGCGGGCGGCGGTGCGCCTGCTGGCTTTGGAGCCCTTACGGGAGGATATCCACCGAGCCCTGATGCGGACCTATGCCGCCCAGGGCCGCTTTAACCTCGCGCTGAAACAGTATGAGCGCTGCCGTGATGTGCTGCAACTGCAGCTCCGCTTGCAGCCCGAGCCGGAGACCCGGCAACTCTATGATGACCTGCGGACGCGCCGCGTGACGCCGCAAGCCGCTACCCGGATAGCCGCCTCGGTGTCGCCTTCCCAGACACCGCCAACGTCGGCAGCCCGAACAGGTGAGCGGCCGGCGTCCCGGGCCGAGCCGATGCGCCCCGCGACCCACTATGTCAAATCGGCCGGAATCAACATCGCCTATCAGGTAACCGGCGACGGGCCGGTCGACCTGATCTATGTGCCTGGGTGGGTCTCCAACCTCGACCTTGCCTGGTCATCGCCGCGGCTGGCGCATATGCTCCAGCGTCTCGGTTCCTTTGCCCGCCTGATCCGTATGGACAAGCGAGGCACCGGACTGTCCGATCGCAATGTTGGTTTGCCAACGCTGGAAGAGCGGATGGAAGACATGCGAGCGGTGTTGGATGCGGTCGGATCAAAGCGAACGGTTCTGTTCGGCAGCTCCGAAGGGGGGCCTATGTGCATGCTTTTCGCGGCGACCTATCCCGAACGAACAGCGGCTCTCGTGCTCAACGGAACCTATGCCAGCGGCCGATGGTCGCCGGATTATCCATGGGCAAGGACAAGCGAGCAGGTAGAAGAAGATCTGACCGCCGTCGAGAGACAGTGGGGGGAGCCGGCGGACATGAGCAACGCCGCACCCAGCCTGATGAACGACAGTTTCGAGAGAGAATGGTTCGCCGCGTATCTTAGGAATTCAGCCTCACCTGCCGACGCGGTCGCGCTCTGGCGCTGGGGCACTGAAATCGATGTTCGCGCCCTTCTCCCAACCGTTCACGTCCCGACACTGATCGTGCAGACGGCGGGCGACCGCTGGGTAAAACCGGAAGAGGGGCGCTACCTGGCAACGCATATCGAAGGCGCCAGATACATTGAGCTTGCCGGCCGTGATCACGTAATCTGGGGGGAGAATTCCGATCGTTTGGTCGACGAGATCCAGGCTTTTGTCACCGGCTCGCTGCCGGCAACGTCGAGCGAGCGCGTGCTTGTGACGGTGCTGCACATGGAAATCGTCGGGTTGCCGCCGGCTCCCGTCAACGCTGGCGACCGGGCGCGGCGCGATCTGATGCAGCGACACGACGACGAGATACGCAACGAATTGCATCTTGCTAACGGTCAGGAAATCAGCCCCACCGGAAACGGGTTTCTCGCGGTATTTCTGCGACCAACGCGGGCGATCCAATGTGCAATCGCGGTCCGTCGTCGAATGAAGAGGTTAGACCTTCAGGTTCGCGCGGCAGTCCATATTGGCGAATGCGAAAGGCGCGGAGACGACTTCACCGGTGTTGCAATTCAACTGGCATCACATCTGCTCGACGTTGCCGGACCGGGCGAGATCATCGCGTCGCGCACGGTTCGTGATCTCGCGGCCGGTTCCGGTCTGGCTTTTGAAGAGCATGGCGAGATGGAGCTTGTAGGTGTTCCCGGCAGCCTGCAGCTTTTTTCCGTCAGTGAACCGGCTGCCTGAGGTCCCGCTGGGTTGGGATATGAGCCGGAGAGTTCAATAGGCCGGCGGGACAGCGCCCCCCTCTGTCCTGCCGGACATCTCCCCCACAAGGGGGGGAGATCGGCAGCTTCACTGTCGGCCCTCAGAACAGGAATGCGGCCGTAGCGGGGTTCGGGCCGGAGCGGCCGTCGGGCGAATCCATGCCCCGAATGAGCTCGAGGTCCTTCGCTTCCAGCTCGAAATCGAAGACATCGAAATTGGCGGCGATGCGGTCCTGGTGGATCGACTTTGGAATAACGATCAGCCCTTCCTGAAGATGCCACCTGACGATCGTCTGCGCCAGCGACTTGCCGTGTTTCCTGGCAATGCTTTCAAGCGTCGGATCGTTCAACAGCCGGCCGCTGCCCAGCGGGCTCCAGCTTTCGATGCGGATGTTGTGCCTGTCATGAAATTCGCGTTTGTCACGCTGCTGGAAGCGGGGGTGGAGCTCGATCTGGTTGACGGTCGGCGTGACACCGGTCTCGCCGATGATCCGTTCGAGATGGTCCTGGTTGAAGTTCGAAACGCCGATCGACTTGATCCGGCCTGATTGCCTGAGTTCGACCAGCGTCTTCCAGGCTTCGACATATCTGTCCTGGCTGGGCACCGGCCAGTGGATCAGGAACAGGTCGATCTGCTCGATGCCGAGCTTGCTCATCGTCTCGTCGAAGGCGCGCAAGGCGGCGTCGCGCTGATGCGCGCCGTTGCGCAGTTTCGAGGTGATGAACAACTCGCTTCTCGGCACGCCGGCCGAGCGGATTGCCTGCCCGACACCTTCCTCGTTCTGATAGCCTTCGGCGGTGTCGATCAGTCTGTAGCCGGCCTCGATTCCCCAGCGCACTACCTTGGCGGTGATGGCTGGATCGACCTGCCACACGCCGAGGCCGATTTGCGGAATGGCGGAGCCGTCGTTCAATCTGATCTGTTCAGGTCTATTCAGGGTAATCTGTTCAGGCATGTTCAGGTCCTTCTGCATCGTTCCGCCCGGCGCAGGCTCTATCTAGTCCGGATGGCCGGCAAAGCCAGTCGATATCAGGAGAATGTGAGGAGACGGACGTGAAGCGCTGATCTCGATGTCCGTTCGGGCCGACAGCGTTCCAGCTTTTGGCCCATTGGACTCGAGTACAGGAGCCGCCACTATTGCCGATAATGTGGTATTCTGCCGACTATCCGAGGAGGCGACTGCGTTGACCAACAGCTTGGAAGCCGAAGGGGCAAGAGACTGGTCTCACCTGCTGATCGCGGCAGAAAAAGGCGATGCGGAGGCGGTTCGATCGGAATTGGCGGCTGGCGCCGATATCAATCAGTCGGACGACGGCGGCTGGTCTGCACTTCACCTTTCAGCCCTCAATGACCGCACAGCTGTGGTGGAGGTGCTGATCGAAGACCCGGAAATCGACGTGAATTCCAGAAACAAGTGGAAGAGCACGCCCTTGAGCCTTGCGTCGGCCAAGGGACATTACGCGTGTATCTCAGTCCTCGTGAGACACCGCCAAATAGAGATCAACGCGCGAGCTGACTACTACGGCAGAACGGCTCTTATCGAGGCGGCGAAGAACGGGCATCTCGAAGTCGTCAAGTTGCTCGTGGAGAATGGCGCGGAAGTAAATCTGACCGACAAGACGGGAAGAAACAACGCGCTCATCGAGGCTATCAAGGGGCGGCACTACGAGATCGCGGAATACCTGCTGGATTCTAGGAAAGTGAGCTTTACCAACAAAGAGATGAGGCTAAACGCCCTGATCTGGGCTGGCAGCTGCCACAACCCTCAGCTTATCGAAAAGCTGGAAGCCGCGATCCACGCTTTCTTCGAAGGCAAATGAGGGCCTCGCCCTTACTGTCGCGGGGCGCGTCGGTATCTCCCGTCACGTCGACGCGCTCGATGGCGCAAACAGCCCCGCAGCGCTTCACATAAATTATTCAACCAAACGGTTGACTATCTCAAAGCGTGCGTCTATATTCAACTACATGGTTGAATTAGAGACATCCCAGATGGACGCGGTTTTTCACGCCCTTGGCGACGCCACCCGCCGGCACATGCTTCGCGATCTCGCCGATGGCGAGAAAACGGTAAGCCAGCTGGCGGAACCCTTCGTGATGTCGCTCGCGGCCGCCTCCAAGCACATCAAGGCGCTGGAGAACGCAGGGCTTATTCGTCGAGAGGTGAGGGGCCGCACGCATCTGTGCCGACTAGCCCCTGGACCGCTGGCCAGCGCCCATCAGTGGCTCAGCTTCTACGAGCGCTTCTGGACCGGTCGTCTCGATGTTCTCGAACGCCTTCTTCGCGAAGAGGACGCACGCAAAGCCCAGGATGAGCCCAGGAAATCGCCCAATCCGAAAGAAGGAGACGAGCAATGAACCAGATGAGAACCATCGGCGCCTATGGCGAGCTGACCGAGCCCGCCACGTTCACCATCCAGCGCCTTTTGCCCGGCCCCATCGAGCGCGTCTGGGCCTATCTCACCGAGAGTGACTTGCGACGGCAATGGATGGCCGCAGGCCAGATGGAAATGAAGGCCGGCAGCTCGTTCGAGTTCGTCTGGCGTAACGACGAGCTGACCGACCCGCCTGGCCAGCGCCCCGCGGGCTTCCCCGAAGAGCATCGGATGGAGGGCCGGATCACCGAACTCGATCCGCCGCGCAAGCTTTCCATCACCTGGGGAAATACCGGCGGCGTCTCCTTCCTGCTGGAGGCGAAGGGTAGCGATGTGCTGCTCACCGTCGTCCATCGGCGCCTGCCGGAACGTGCAATCCAGCTCAACATCACCGCCGGCTGGCACGTGCACCTCGACCTGCTGGCCGCCCGCCTGGCGGGTAAGACACCGACCTCGTTCTGGGGCGACTGGAGCCGCCTGCGGGACGAATACGACCGCCGCCTGCCGGCCTGATGTAACTCGCGGCGGCCATCCCTGAGGTCGCCGCCAGCCACACGAAGCAACGATGATCCGACGAAACGTGCTTGCATCCCGCAAGCCTGATGGAGGAAGTCATGCGTAAATTGATCACTGGAATGAAAATTTCCGTCGACGGCAAGATGGAGGGACCCGAGGGTTACGCTGATTGGGTCGATGCGTGGTCTGAGGAATACGGCCTGACGCCGCAAATCGATGCCTGCCTGCTTGGCGGCGTCATGTATGCTGGCTACGAGCGCTACTGGAGCGCCATCCAGAACGAGCCCGACAAGCCGCTGCCGATGACCGGCAAATTGCCGAAGCCGGCCGAGCTCGAATGGGCCCGCTTCGCCGCGCAGACGCCGCATTATGTGCTGTCGAACACAATGACTTCGGCGGCCTGGCCAAAGACGCGCTTCGTGCGGAATTTCGAGGATATCGCTGCGCTGAAACAGCAGCCCGGCAAGGACATCTACCTTATGGGCGGCGCCCGAATTACCGCGAGCCTTATCGATGCCGGGCTGGTGGATGAACTCAGGCTGATCGTCTATCCGCTGCTCGCCGGTGAAGGAAAGGCGCTGTTTGGAACGGCGAAGAATCGTCGTGGGCTCGAACTGCGCAAGGTTGAGCAGCTGTCGGACGGCCGCGTCGGGCTGGTCTATGGGATTGGCTAAAGCGCGTCGCGTTCGATCGGCCTCATGCGACGCGCTTTAGGTTCTTTGTTATGCATGTCGTTATCGCAAACCGATACACACTTTTGCGCGACATGCATTAGCGCCAACGTCAGGCAACGACACCGCGGCAGGCCCAGGCGACATTGGCAAAGGACCTCGGGCCGTCGGGCCGGCCGGCCTCATAGGCGTCGCGCATGGCGGCGTCGGTGCGCGCCCGCTCTTCTGGATCGAGCGTGGCCACATACTTGCCGAGCGGCCCTTCGCCGGCGGCAATCGGCGCCCAGTAATCGTCGAAGTTTTGGTAGTCCATGCGGATCATCAGCTCGGTCTCCGTAACGTCGCGGAGACCCTGCTCGACAAAGGTCCGTTTCATTTCGCCCGGCTGCATCATCGGCTGGGTGCAATAGCGGGCGCGCAGCTGGCGTCCGCCTTCACTGAGCACTGCCACCGTGTCGATCATCATGCGCATTCCGGGCATGCCGCCGAGATGGTCCCATACGGTCGCCGCGACCACGCCGCCCGGCCGCACGACGCGTCGCATCTCAGCGACTGCCTTGCCGGTTTCGGGCACGAAATGGAGCACGAGCAGCGCCAGGGCACGGTCGAACGCGCCGTCCTCAAAGGGCAGAGCGCAGGCATCCGCCTGGCGGATTTTTATCCGCGGGTCGGTGTTGCGCCGGATTGCCTCCTCGACGAAAACGGCCGAAAAATCGATCGCGGCGATCTCACGGAGTTCAGCGGCCTTGACGAGCGCGAAGGTCAGGCTGCCGGTGCCACAACCGACGTCGAGGATCTTTTCGCCGTCCTTAAGGCCCGCGAAGTCGATGAACAGCGGCCCGAGCCTTTGGCTCCAGCGACCCATGAGCTGCTCATAGCCGGCAGCATGGTGAACATTGAAACTTGAAGTCATCGAACCCTCCCTTAGCATAAGCTAAACCTCGACACAGCGATTGCCAAGGCGGGCGAGCATTCGTCCCACCGTGAGGCGGCCGCTGGCGAAAGCCACCTTACGGATGCCGGGGCGCGAAGACTTCGCCGGCATCGTGGATTTGATGCGGCCGGCGAGCCGACCTCGATCAGTCTGGGCCACCTATTTGGCGGGCAGTCCGCGGCGCTGGCACTGGATCTCCAACACGGAAGGCGAACGACACGACTTTTGTCGCATCCGGATCGACCTCGCAACGAAAGCTCAGAGCGTACCACTGCCCGCCGGCGCGGAACTCGGTCCTGGAGACTTGCATGATATTGCCGGCCTTCAACCTGAAGGGACGCAAGACGTCAGGAAAGTAGGGGGGCGAAGCATGGCGCAACTGTTCGCGCGCTTCCCAGAAGCAGAGCTGACCGATCCGATCGGGGCGCGGCACATTTCTCATGGCGGTTGTCGCGATCGGATCACCGGTTGCTGTTTGCGAGAACAATCTTTTCGCTTCTTCAAGCTTCAGCGGCTTTTGCACCTTGGCCGCTCGCTTGGGCTTAGGCGACGCGGATGCGCCAGGCGGCGGAGCCGGGTCTTTGCCGTCTACCGCAGTCACGTCCGGCGGCTGCGCAAGATCCTGTTTATCGGGATCTTGCGGCGCCGTCGGTTGTTCCGAACCATCCTCCGCACTGTTGCCGTCCAGAGACTTGCGAGGGCCGGCGTCCTTCTCGCCGAATTGGAAGACAGGCCTCTGAGGGCCGGCTTCCGGATGCGCCGGCGTCTCGATCTTTGCTTCCGGCGGCTTTTCGGGCTTGGGCGGTTTCGCAGGAGGCGGAGGTTTGGCTTTCTCCGATGGTTTGGGCGGCGGCACCAGATCCACCCCGATGGCCTGCTCCTTCTGCGGCTGCGGGGGCGACACCGGCAGCGCGGACAACAGAAGCGCCGCGGCGAGCAAATGCAGGACCGCGGAGGCAGGCAAGGCCCACCTGAATACCTGGCGCTGATCCCGTATCTCGTCCGTCATCGTGACCGGTGTGTGGAATGAAATATTGGCGGCATCAAGCACCGATGCCGCCAGACGTCGAAATAACCGGTTCATGTCGAGCTTCGACGGTTTTGCGGCGGCCGAGCAGATGCCGCCCAACGCGTTCGTTGGAACTGTCGCCGTCGCTACGAATCGCGCCATCGGCGACTGCCGCGAGGCGCGTCATTCAAATACACGAGGACAGTGGCCGAGCCTGTCCCTAGCGTGGCGTCGGCCAGAGCGCACGGTCAGGGGTGAACCCGTATTCGGGGGAGGCGAATGTTCGCTCCTTAACGGCGCTGCACGAGAGGGATATTCAGTCATGAATTTCAAAGGTTTGATCAAGCGTGCCGAGACTGTGGAGAGGGCGTTCAAGGAGCTCGAAACCGATTTGGCGGATGCGTTTAGCGAATGTCTCAACGTGGACGATCAGTCGCCGTTGAACGACGTCACTGTCCCGGATGAGACTGTGTCGGATGGGAATCTCGCGGCAATGGATGACAGCTCGCAACTTGAGGCCAATGCGGATGCCTTCGAGACCGCGCGACGGCTGACGCCCCACACGCAAACCCGGCTCGCTGCCTTAAGTGCGGTCGACGGGCTCTTTCACGACGCGCAGGAGTATCTTGGGGAGATCCATGCGAAACTGTCGGAGATCGCGACCTCGCATCATCTGACAGGCGAATTCCTGAAACTCCTCCACGGCGACATTCTTCGCGCCAACGAATTGGAGCTGGCAAATACCAGCTTGACCGCGCAACAAAGAGCACTATCCGAACAGCTCCACGATGCAACCAGAAAGCAGCGCGAGCGCGACAGCGCTATCGAGGCGCTGCAGCAGCACGAGGCGAGCCTGGTCGAGGACAAGGAAGCACTTCGCGGCGCGCTGGCTGCAGCAAGGCTGGAACTCGTCGTGGCAGGCAATGCGAGCGCAAAACGCGAGGCCGAGTTCGGCGAGCTTGTCAAAACGCTCTCGGCCAGAGCGGTCGAGGCCAACAGACGCTCGCGCGAGAACGAGATGCTGCGGGAGAAACATGTCAGCCTGTCGATCGACCTCGACAAGGCGCTGAAACGGGAGGCCGAGGCCCGGCACAGGCTGGACGAACTCTCGACTGTCCACGCCAATGACGCCGCACAGGTTTCGGAACTGCTGGCCGCGCTTGGCAAGAGCGAGAAAGAGGAAATGCGGCTGCAGAAATCGCTCGACATGGCGCAGGCCAAGCTGTCGGAAATGACGGAAGCGGCCCGCATCAGGGACGGGGACAGGGAAGCCGAACTTGCACGCGGTGTCGCGGAGATGACCGGCTTGCGTTCTGAGATCGAGGATCTCCGATCGCGACTGGAAGCCGCCTCGAACCACAACAGCGAAGCCGTCAGCGAGATCGCCAGGCTCAAGGCTCAAGCGAGCGACGCGGTGGCCGAAAAGCAAATCGCCGAGGAAAAATTGTCTGCTCTCATGAAGGAGAGCGAAAGCGACAAGATGAACCTTTCCGCGGTCAGCGCGAATTTTTCGCAGCTTTCCCTGCAGCAGGCATCCGAACAGATACAGTTCGACGTCCAGCGGCAGGAATGCGAGGATCTGCGTGCCGAAGTCGCGTCGCTTCAAGCCCGGGTCAAGGAACTGTTGCCCTATGAGCGGCTCCACAAGGTCACCAACGCCAGACCGCGTGAAGACGGCGTGGTCGAGATCACCGCTGCGGTGGCGGAGAAGGCCCGCGCCAGCAGGCGGCGCCTTCGCCTGCGCGCGGCATCCTAGCGGCTGTCTGAATTTCGACTGGTGCGAAACCGACATCCGTCAATGGATGGCGGGTCGAGCGTGAGGCTGGCCTTCCCTGCGTCGGCCTGCAATAGTGCACGCCGGTGAAGCGGAGGGGGCTGAGCATGCGGCTATTCATAAAGCGGAACCACCTCCGTTGGAGGATGTTGGCCTTCATCGCTATCATGGTGCTTTTGCCGAAAGCGGCGTCGGCCGATACCATCCCACCCGACAGGATCGCCGCGGCCCTTGCGAAGCTCGAATTACTCGCCGAAGGCGTCGTCGCGGATGGTAGCGTGCCCGGTCTGGCCATCGGCGTCGTGCATGGCGACGAGGTGATCTTCCTCAAGGGGTTCGGGCATCGCGAGACCGGCAAGCCGGAGGCCGTCGACGCCGATACGGTCTTCCAGATCGCCTCGCTCTCCAAACCGGTCTCAGCCACCGTCGTGGCGGCGCTGGTCAGCGACGGGATTGCTTCGTGGGATTCGAAGATCGCCGACCTCGATCCGGCTTTCCGGCTCGCCGAGCCCTATCCGACCAGCGAACTCACGGTCCGCGACCTGTTTGCGCACCGCAGCGGGCTTCCCGGCACGGCGGGCGACGACCTCGAGGACATTGGCTATGACCGCGGGGAGATCCTGCGCCGCCTGCGGTTCGTGTCGCCGTCGTCGAGCTTTCGTGCCGGCTATTCCTACAGTAATTTCGGACTGACCGAGGGTGCCGTCGCCGCCGCGAAGCCGACGGGCAAGCCCTGGGAAGAGGTCGCCGAAGAGAAGCTCTATCGTCCGCTTGGAATGGCCTCGACCAGTTCGCGTCATTCGGACTTCATCAAGCACGCCAACCGCGCCGAACTCCACGCCAAGATCGATGGCGCCTGGGCCGCGAAGGTCCAGCGCTATCCGGATGCGCAGGCGCCAGCAGGCGGCGTCAGTTCCACCGCACGCGATCTCTCTCAATGGATGCGCCTTGTGCTCGGCAACGGGGCCTACGCCGGCAAGAGACTCATTGCCGCCGGTGCGCTGGACCAGACACATATTCCCTTGATGGTTCGCGGCAAGAACCCCGTCTCCGGAGGCGAGGCCTTCTACGGCCTCGGCTGGAATGTCGAATTCGGCCGGCACGGGCTGGTCTGGGGTCATGCGGGCGCCTTCAGCACCGGCGCACGCAGTCTGGTGATGCTCTTCCCCGAGGAGAAGCTTGGCATCGTCGTCATCGCCAACGCCTTTCCGACAGGCGTGCCGGAGGGACTGTCCGACAGCTTCGCCGATCTCGTCTTCGACGGAACGCTGGGGAAAGATAAGGTAAAGGCATGGAATGATATCTATGCAGGCATGTTCGGGCCGGTGATTGCGGCGGCCAAGGCCACCTATGCCGTGCCGCCCTCTCCGGCAAGTCCGGCCGGGCCAGCCAGTGCCTATGCCGGCCGTTACTTCAACGACTTCATCGGCGATGCTATTGTGTCGGGCGAAGGAGAGGCTCTTGTCCTCAAGGTCGGGCCCGCCGGTGCGCGGTCCTATCCACTGAAGCATTTCGACCGCGACCTCTTCGTGACCTTCCCCGATGCCGAGATGCCGGACAGGCCCTCGGCCGTCAGCTTTGTCATCGACCCCGACGGCAAGGCGTCGGCCGTGACCATCGAGTTTCTCAACGACAATCATCTCGGCACGCTGCAGCGCGAGGGTGATTAGCCGTCGCGGGGCGGGCGAGCCTTTGCCGGTTCAGGATGCCGGGCCGAACTGGAGCAATTTGAAGCAATCGCCGCTGCCCGGCGTCGCTTGCGTCAGGAAGGGTTTCGACCGGTCGATCCATTCTTGGTGCGACCTGGCATCGGCTTCGATCTCATTGGCCGGTGCAAGCTTGACGAAACCGCGCCCCTTGCTGAACAGCCAGCATGCGCGGCCGAGAAACCGCCTGCTGCGCTGGCGCAGGAGGTCGGCATCATAAAAAATGTCGAGCACCTCCTGCTTGATCTTCCGCTCCTTTTCGGGATTGGCGATCGCAACCTCGATCGCCTCGCCGCCGATCGCATCCTGCAGGTCCTTGTAATCCAGGGCGATCTGAGTGGTGGCATATTTGATGTCGCTCTCGTCCCGGACGATGTTGAACCATAGCGTTGGGTTGAGCTCGTTGACGACGAACGATGCTTCGAAATCGCGTGATAAATTCAGGGTATCGAACCCCTGAACATCGACGTCGCGTTCGACCAGAAGGATCTGCGAAACCTGCTTGGCGAGCGCCGTCCCGTGGGCGCTGACCGCGGCATTGTTGCCGCCGAGTTCCGGACTGACATAGGCGCCGCCATCATCCAGCAGCGCATCGAATTCGCCAAGGGCCTCCACGACGGCGCCGCCGCGGGCAATACGCGCCGCCAGTTTGGCGAGAACCTGCTGGAGCTCCGTTTCGCGTTTACGCTGGTCCTGATAGTTCTGCTGGAAAAAGAAGATGAACAGGGACACGCCAATGCCGATCAGGATCACGCCCAGCTGCGAAAAGATGTTGCGATAATATTCCAGCAGCTTTTCACGATGGCGTACGTCGTCACGCACACTGTGCGCCACACGGAGATTGACGATCAGCGAAACGACCAGGAGCCCGGCACCGACCAGGATCAGGCCGCCGATCAGCATGTAGCCGTAGCCAGAGTTCAAACCCATTCTTTGCCGCGCTCCCGAAACCCCAGACAGCGCAGACTAATACCGTTCGGCTTCAACACCTACGTTTTCATGGGAGCGCCGGCGAAGGATTCCCACCATTCGGCCGCTGTTCTTACAGCCAGGTCTATGCTCGCCGTCCGCCTCGTTTCGTAGCGGTCTTCTCGCAGCCGAATTCAGGCCGCGCGCTTGGAACCAATGACGGGCGAGACTGTTCAGCTATGACTTTGATACGACGCCGATGTGCCCGGCCGGCTGGGCATGCGGCGATCTTGAGGAGTTCTCATCATGAAGATTTCGTCCAGATTTCGTTCAGTCGCGGTTGCCGTCATCGCCGCCGCGGCAGTTAGCTTTGCCAGCGTCGCGCATGCCGACAGCGGTACGATCCGCTTCGCCATCTACAAGGCGGCCTTTTTCATCGGCGGCTCCGGAGGCGAGGGCACACTGACCTTCCATGGTCGCCGATATCCCATCTCGGTCGGCGGCATCTCGGGCGGCCTCGCCTTCGGCGCCTCCAAGACCTATTTCAAAGGTACCGTGCGCCACATACGCCGCGCCCGGGATGTGACGGGGGTGTACGGTGCAGCGGGCGGTGGCGGCGCGCTTGGCAAAGGAGCCCAGGTGATCGTCATGACCAATGACAAGGGTGCCCAACTCGAACTCACAGGCAGGCAGGTAGGTCTGCAAGTCAACGCCGATCTCAGCGGTATGAGCATCTCGCTGAAATAAGGGCAGTCATTGCATTCGTCATTCCCTGGATGGGCCGGATTTGGCCGCTCCAAACCGCAGCCCATCCATCAGCAGCGACACCAATCGGCGCGAGCGGTCGCGCCAGTCCTTGGTGTCCGGGGCCGAATAGATGCCGCCCAGCGCATGCAGCACGTCGGAGGCATCGACGTCGCTGCGGATCGAGCCGTTGGCGACCGCGGCATCGATCAGCCGCCGCAAAGCCAGCGTCACCCTGCCCGAAACGTCGGAGAACAGGGTGGAGTTGGTTGTGAGCAGGATGCGCAGGCTTGTCGACAGCCCGCGCTTGGTGGCGATGTAGTCGACGAAGCGCTGCATCCATTGTTCGAGCGCGACGTCGGGCACATGATCCTGGGCGAGTTCGTCGGCCGCCTGGCACAGTCCTTCCACTTCGCGCCGATAAACCACCTCGACCAGATGCTCGCGCGTTGGGAAATGCCGGTAGAGCGTGCCGATGCCGACGCCGGCCTGACGCGCAATCTCCTCCAGCGAGGCATCGACGCCATGCGCGGCAAAGGCTTTCGCCGCGACCTCGACCAGTGCGTCGCGGTTGCGCTGCGCGTCGGCGCGCAGCGGTTTTGCAGCGGCGGCTTCGGCCTTGTCTCCAGATATGACGGGCGGCTCTGCGGCCAATTTTTTCTCCAGTGTTGATCCGAATAGGGCAGGCCCCGTTTCAACAACGGAGACGCCTCCAACTTCGTTACGCCTCCGACAAATATAATCGCAAGTAAATACAATCACAGGATCGAGTCTGGGCCGGCGTTCCGCATCTTGCCTGTCCCGGTGGATGACGACGGAGGATATTTCCTGGCGCGGCCGGCACTCCTCATCTGTTCGGCCGATGCCCTGAGGCAAAAATGAGCCGACATTGAGCACGATCCCCTCAGGATCATTGGACTGTCCTGCCCCTACAGACAGTCCAGAGAGCACCACCGGCTTGGGCCGGTGGTGCTTTTTTACCACCCTCCTTCGGCGCCCCAATGGTCCGCTCGTTGCTCTGTTTCGAGTGTTGCGGCTGAATCCGAGCGATTGTCGGCGCGCGAGCGGTTGCCGCGGCGGCTTCAGGCTTGGCATGACGGCTGCTGCCCTGCCAATTTTTTCAATTTCGTTCGATTTCGATCCGGGGCTTGAACAGGGCAGAGCAGGTCCCTACGTAGTAAACGGAGGCGCCTCCGATTTGTGGAGCGCCTTTATCATGTAATCACGGGATCGGGTATGTCACGTCTTTCGACCTCGCAAGCTGCAGCCTTCCCAGAGGTCGCGCCAAGTCGAACCGAGCCCTTCCGCCCTGCCGGGCATCTGCCCCGCAAGGGGGAGATTAGCCTTCACCTAGCCATAAGCTGACCTTGCCGCTCGCCGGCCGGGCACCAGATCATCCCCTCCCGCGTCAAGCAACTGGAGCCAGACGCCCCATGACAAGCATAACCCGAACTCCAATCCAACTTCAAATCAATGGACATGTGAACTGGAGGTCGAGCCGCGCGTTACGCTGCTCGACGTCTTGCGCGACCATCTCGGCCTGACCGGGACCAAGAAGGGATGTGACCAGGGCCAGTGTGGCGCCTGCACGGTCCATATCGACGGCCAGCGCGTGCTGGCCTGCCTGACGCTTGCCACTCAGGCTGAAGGCAGGGACATCACCACCATCGAAGGGCTTGCCGGGGAGGATGGCACGCTGCATGCGGTGCAGGCCGCCTTCCTCGAACAGGACGCCTTCCAGTGCGGCTATTGCACGCCGGGCCAGATCATGTCGGCGGTCGCCTGCATTCGCGAGGGCCATGCCGGTTCCGACGAGGAGATCCGCGAATACATGGCCGGCAATCTCTGCCGCTGCGGCGCCTATCCGCATATCGTCGCCGCCGTGCGCCAGGCGGCAATGGAGGCCGCATCATGAGGGACTTTTCGTATCTCCACGCCGGCTCCGTCGATGCAGCCCGCCAGGCAGCGGCGCTACCGGGCGCCATGCTTTTGGCCGGCGGCACGACGCTTGTCGATCTCGCCAAATGCGGCGTTGCCGAACCCGAGACCGTGGTCGACATCACCCATCTCAGGGGACTGGATACGATTGCCGTCGATGACCGGGGCGCCACGATCGGCGCGCTGGCCAGGATGAGCCAAGTCGCCGACCACGCCGATATCAAGAGCCGGTTCCCCGCCGTCTCGGAAGCATTGTGGCAGGCCGCATCGGCGCAGTTGCGCAACATGGCGACGATCGGCGGCAATTTGATGCAGCGTACGCGCTGCCCCTATTTCCGCGATCCGGCGAATTTCCCCGCTTGCAACAAGCGCTCGCCCGGCAGCGGCTGCTCGGCGATCGGCGGCGTCACCCGTGGTCATGCCGTGCTCGGCACCAGCGAAGCCTGCATCGCCACCTATCCCGGCGACCTGGCGGTTGCGCTCGTCGCCTTCGACGCGATCCTCCATCTCGGCGACCGTCAGGTCGCCGTCGATGATTTTTTCCTGCCGCCGGGCAGCACGCCCGAACGGGAACATGCGATCGAACCCGGCGAGATGATCACCGCGATCGGCATTCCCGCTTCGGCCGCCGCCCGCCGCTCGACCTATCTCAAGGTCCGCGACCGCCAGTCCTATGAATTCGCCGCGGCAAGTGCCGCGGTCGGTATCGAGTTCGAGGCCGACGGAAGGACGATCCGCGATCTGCGCGTCGCGCTTGGCGGCGTCGCCACCAAGCCATGGCGCGCCCGCGCCGTCGAAGAGGCGCTGAAAGGCAAGGTGCTCGAGCCGGAGGTCGTCAGGCAAGCCAGCCTGCTCGCCGTCGAGGGCGCCGTCGACCATGGCGCCAACCACTACAAGATCGAACTGGCGCCGCGCGTCGTCGCCCGCGCCATCCTCAAAATGGGAGAAACGGCATGACCGTTCACGAGTTGAGAACAAGACCTGGCGATGCCAAACGCGGCGACGCTTCGGACGGCGCCGTCCTCGCGGATCAGGTCGGCGGCCGGCTGTCGCGCGTCGACGGACCGGCCAAGATCACCGGTGCCGCCAAATACGCCGTCGAGCAGCAGCTCGAGGGGCTCACCTATGCGGTGCTGGTCGAGAGTACCATTGCCGCCGGCCGGGTGCAGTCGATCGACACGGCAGCGGCCGAAGCCGCGCCGGGCGTGCTGCTGGTGCTGACGCCCGACAATTTCCTGCCGCTGAGAACCGCCACGGACTGGCTGGGCACGCCGCCGCCGGCTGTTGCCTATTGCCCGCTGGCGCGCAGCATCACCTTCAGCGGCCAGCATATCGCGGCGGTGGTGGCCGAGAGCTTCGAACAGGCGGTCGCAGCCGCGGCGCTGGTCAAGATCGCCTATGACGAGGCGCCGGCGATCGTCGACCTCAGCGATCCGAAAGCCGGCGACGGCATTGCGGTCGATGCGATGACCAAGGAGTGGGGTGAGGCGGAGACCGCGTTCGCCTCGGCTCCGGTCAGGATCTGCAACGCCTACAACACGCCGCGCGAATACCAGGCGCCGATGGAGCCGCATGGCCTGATCGCAAAGTGGCAGGACGACCAACTCACGGTCTGGGAGCCGAGCCAGTGGCTCGACGGCATGGCGCGGACCTATGCCGAATGGTTCGGCGTGCCGTTCGAGAATGTGCGACTGGTCTCGCCCTATATTGGCGGCGGCTTCGGCTCCAAGGCGTTCGCCTATGGCTACGGCGCGGTGGCGGCAGTCGCCGCGAAAATGCTGGGACGGCCGGTGAAGCTGGCGGTCAGCAGGCCGCAGACCTTCACCGCCTATGGCGGACGGGCGGCGACGCGCCAGACCGTGGCGCTCGGCGCCAACGCAGAGGGTCAGATCCAGTCGATCGTGCATCGCGGCGTCAACGAGACCTCGGTCGACGGCATGTGGGTCGAGCCGCTCGGCTCGGTCACCTCGGTCATGTACGCGACGCCGAATTTCTCGTCGCGGCAGAACGTCGTGCGGGTCAACACGGTGGTGCCGGGGGCATTGCGCGCGCCGGGCGAGAACCCGAGCGCCTTCGGCATCGAAAGCGCGATCGACGAGCTCGCCTATGAGGTCGGTATCGACCCGCTGGAAATCCGTCTCAGGAACTATGCCGAGCAGGATCCGCATGCGAAGAAGCCGTGGTCGACACGGCAGCTGCGCGAGGCGTTCGCGGCCGGCGCTGAAGCCTTTGGCTGGTCGAAGCGGACGCCCCAGCCGCGTTCGATGCGCGACGGCAACCAGTTGATCGGCTGGGGCGTCGCCGCCGGCACCTACCCGGTGCGGCGCGCCTATGGCGAGGCGGTCGTGCGCATTCTCGCCGACGGCTCGGTCGAGGTCGAAAGCTCGTCGATCGACATGGGGCAGGGCACCTACACGATCTTGGCGCAGACCGCCGCCGAGGTGCTGGGCGTGCCGGCGGAAAACGTCATCGTCAAGCTCGGCGATTCCCGCTATGCCCGTGCCGGCGTCACCGGCGGTTCGCGGCTGGCCGGGGTGATGACCGGCGCCGTCCACAAGGCGGCGAGTGCCGCGCTCGACCAGTTGGTCGGGCTCGCCATCAGTGATCCGGCTTCGCCGTTCCATACGCTGCAGGCCAACACGCTCGTCGTCGCCAATGGCCGCATTTCGTCGCCGCGCGGCAACGGCCCTGAAGTTTCCATCGCCGAACTGCTCAGCAGCGTCGGGCGCCAGCATATCGAGGCCAAGGGCGACACGATGCCGGCCAATTCGACGGTCGAGGACCGCTACAAGAACTACACCACCATAGCCATGGCGCTGCCGCACACCGAGGGCGACTATTCCCGCCACAGCTGGTGCGCGCATTTCATCGAAGTGCGCGTCGACGAGGACTTTGGCACGGTTCGTGTGTCGCGCGTGGTATCGGCGCTGGATTCGGGCCGGCTCTATAACCCCAAGCTCGCCGAAAGCCAGTGGAAGGGCGGCATCATCATGGGCATCGGCCAGGCGCTGCTCGAGGAAGGCATCGTCGACCGCCGCCACGGCCGCATCGTCAACAACAACCTCGCCGACTATCTCATCGCCACCAATGCCGACATTCCCGACATCGAGGTGATCTCGGTCGGTATTCCCGACCCGCATTCCTCGGTGCTTGGCGGCAAGGGGGTCGGCGAGCTAGGCATCGTCGGCGTGGCGCCGGCGATCGCCAACGCGGTATTCCACGCCACCGGGAAACGGGTGCGGGATCTGCCGATCACGCTGGAGAAGCTGATTTAGGCGGACGCGGTGGAACTGCCAATCTCCCCCCTCGTGGGGGAGATGCCCGGCAGGGCAGAGGGGGGCGTGAAGGATCGCCAGCGTTCAGTTCAACTTTGATGAGCTGAGAACCTTACGTGGGTGCGCGAACTGCTTGATAGGCTGGAGGGACAGCGCCCCTCTCTGTCCTGCCGGACATCTCCCCCACGAGGGGGGAGATCGGCAGCTTGAACGCCCTGCCTTTTCAGGCTCACCACGACAGACTGAACGCAAGCTTGCCGAAATGCCGGCCGCCGGCCGCCATGTGGGCGTAGGCCTCGGTCGCCTGGTGCTGGCTGTAGATTGTGTCGATGACCGGATCGATACGGGCGGCGCCGATAGCGCGCGCAGCGTCGCGCAGGTCGGATACCGAACCGGTGTTGTTGCCCACTACCTTGAGCGCCTTGATGATGATCGGCAGCAGGTTCGTGGTGGCCTCGGCGCCGGTGACGAAGCCGATCGCGAACACCGTGCCGCCGGGCGCCGCGGCATTGATTGAGCGGGCGAAGGTGGCCGAGCCGCCGGTCTCGACGATCAGATCGGCGCCGAGGCCGTCGGTCAGCTCGAGCACCTTGGCGTCCCAGTCCGGTGTCTCACGATAATTGATGAGATGATCCGCACCCAGGGCCTTGGCGCGGGCCAGCTTTTCGTCCGACGACGAGGTGATGATGACCGTGGCGCCGGCTGCCTTTGCCAGCTGCAGGGTCAAGATCGACACACCGCCGGTGCCGAGCAGGACGACGACTGATCCGGGCCCGGCATCGGCGGCGCGGATCGCGTTCCAGGCGGTGGTGCCAGCGATCGGCAGCGTTGCTGCCGCTTCGAAGGACAAGTGAGCCGGCATCGGCACGACGGCATTGGCCGGCAGCACGACATATTCGGCGAGCGAGCCGGGCAGTGTCAGCCCGCGCATCTCTCTGGTCTCATAAGGCCGCGGACGGCCGCCGATCCAACGCGGTTTTGCATGGGCGATGATGCGGTCGTTGACGGCGAGCCTCGACACGCCCTCGCCGATGCCGACGATCTCGCCGGCGCCGTCGACGACGGGAATGAGCGGAAAGCTCGGGCCTGGATAGTTGCCGCTCGCGATCGCGACGTCGACAAAGTTGAGGCTTGCGGCGCGCAGGCGGATCAGCACTTCGCCGCGCTGCGGTTCAGGCGTGGGAACGGTGGCCGCGCGAAACGCGTCCAGTCTCGGGGCAGTCAGTTCGATCGCTTTCATGTCTCACTCCGGTTGATGGGCCGATTGACGGGCCGGGATTGAGTGAAACTAGCTGCTGCGCTATTGGTATATAATCCTTGGCTTTTACATTTGAGCTCTGCGCCAGATGCAGCAATCGCACGAACCGGCAGCATTGGCCGAAATGGCCGCCTTCGCGGCAATCGCCGAAGCACGCTCCTTCACCAAGGCGGCGGCTCGCATCGGCCGCGACGCAACGATCCTGTCGCGGCGCCTTGCCTCCCTGGAAGAGCGGTTGGGCGTGCGCCTGCTGCACCGGACGACGCGAAGCGTGTCGCTGACCGAGGCGGGTTCGGAGTTCCTCGTCCGCATCCGCGCTATCCTGGCCGCCGTCGACGAAGCCGAGGCTGTCGCGTCGGCGCATGCCGGCGGCGGGCCGCGCGGCGTGCTGCGGCTGGCGCTGCCCGGCTCGTTCGGGCGCATGTGGATCGGCCCCCTGCTGCCACAGTTTCTCGCCGAATTTCCCGACGTCCGTATCGAGGCCGAGTTCTCCAACCGCTTCGTCGATCTCGTCGCCGAGAATTTCGATGTTGCCGTTCGTCTCGGCGCGCTGGAGGATTCGCGGCTGGTGGCGCGCAAGGTCGCGACACGGAGGCGTCTGTTATGCGCCGCGCCGTCCTACCTCGCCCGCCGGGGCACGCCGGCTGCGCCGGAAGCGCTGCTGGAACACAGCTGTCTCGGCTTCTCAGGCTTCCAGACCTTTCCGGCCTGGGAGATGACCGACACTACGGGCCGCCGCGTCAGTATCGAGGTCTCCGGCCCGCTGGTCACCGACGACGCCGAGGTCCTGGTCGAAGCCGCCGTGCAGGGCGTCGGGCTGATGATGAGCACGGATTGGCTGGTCGGACGCGAGCTCGCCGACGGCCGGCTGGTGCCAGTGCTGGAGGACTGGACGCTTGCCGACGAGGGCGCGGTCTATGTCGTCATGCCTTCGGCCAAAGGGCAAGCCGCCAAGACACGTGCCTTCGCCGACTGGATCGGCAAACGCTTTGCGCCGGTCCCGCCGTGGCAGACGTGAGCGGGTGGATCTGCCGATCTCCCCCACAAGGGGGGAGATATCCGGCAGGACAGAGGGGGGCGCGAAGGATGACCTACGATCAGCCGCGAACTGGCTTAAGCTTGTAATTGTAACAGGCTGACAGGCCGGCGGGACAGCGCCCCCCTCTGCCTTACCAGGCATCTCCCCCACAAGGGGGAGATTGGCAGCTTCAGCCCATCACCTCTCCTCACTTCCCGCCCTGCTTGATGAAATGACCGAGCAGATCCATTGGCACCGGAAACACGACCGTCGACGAGCGCTCGCCGGCGATGTCATGGAGAGCCTCGAAATAGCGTAGCTGCATGGCTTGCGGTGCTTCGGCCAGCATCTTGCCAGCCTCGACGAGCTTTGCCGCCGCCTGTTGTTCGCCGTCGGCATTGATCACTTTCGCACGCCGCAGCCGTTCCGCCTCGGCCTGCTTGGCGATGGCGCGGACCATGTTCTCGTTGAGGTCGACATGCTTGATCTCGACATCGGAGACCTTGATGCCCCAGGCATCGGTGCGCTGGTCGAGAATCTCCTGGATATCGCTGTTGAGCTTGTCACGTTCGGCCAGCATTTCATCGAGCTCATGCTTGCCGAGCACCGAGCGCAACGTGGTCTGTGCCAACTGGTTGGTGGCGGTCATGAAGTCTTCGACCTGGATCACCGCCCGCTCGGCGTCGACGATACGAAAATACAGCACCGCGTTGACCTTCACCGAGACGTTGTCACGCGAGATCACGTCCTGCGGCGGCACGTCCTGGACCACCACTCGCAGGTCGACCTTCACCATCTGCTGCACGAACGGGATGAGGATGATAAGGCCGGGGCCCTTGACCCCGGTGAAGCGGCCGAGCGTGAAGACCACCCCGCGCTGATATTCCCTCAGGACGCGAATGGCCGCGGATAAGAACATGACCACGACGAGCGCTGCTGCCAGATAGGTCACATAACCGATGATCATTGCCTTGCTCCATCGCTTCCCACATTGCGGCGCCGTATCGTCAGCACAAGACCCCTGACATCAGCCACCTCGACGCTGTCGCCCACCGCAAGCGGTTCGTCGGCTTTTGCCCGCCAGCGCTCGCCCCGGGCGAGCACGTGGCCCTCGCTGCCCTGCCAGTCGAGAATCTCCGCCGGCAGCCCCTGCATGGCCTGTGCGCCAACACGCGGAACGTTCTTGCGGGCCGCCCACAGATAGCTGCCGGTCAACAGCGCCAGGCCGAGCGTCAGGACGGCGGCGGTGCCGATAACGGCCCACGACATCTCGAAGCCGGGCCCCTCGATCTTGAGCAGCATGGCAGCGCCCAGCAGAAACGCAGCCACGCCTCCCAGCCCAAGGACCACTGTCGGGTTCAAGGCTTCGACGACGAGAAAGATGATGCCAAGCAGCATCAAGGCAAGGCCGGCATAGCTGATCGGCAGGAGATTGAGCGCATAGAGGCCGAGCAGAAGGCAAATCGTGCCGATCACGCCAGGCGCGACCGCGCCCGGGCTCGTGAATTCGAAGACGAGGCCATAGACGCCGACCAGCATCAGGATGACGGCGATGTTTGGGTCCGTGATGACGGCGAGAAGCCGGATGAGCCAGCCTGGTTCGAGCGTTTCAACCGGCAGCCCTTTCGTCGCCAATGCCTCTTTCTTGCCGGCGATCTCGACGGTCCGGCCGTCGGCCAGTTGAAGCAACTCGGTGGTGTCGCGGGCGACGAAGTCGATGACATGCTCCTGCAGCGCCGCGCCGGCCGACAGGCTGGCCGCGTCGCGCACGGCCTTTTCACCCCATTCGGCATTGCGCCCGCGCAATTCAGCCAGGCTGCGGATCAGGGCAACGGCGTCGTTCGTCGCCTTGGCGATCATCGCATCGCCCGCGGGTGCGTTCTTCTTGTCCTTGTCCGCCTCCGGGCCATCGTTCTTGCCGCCGGGAAACGATGGCAGCGGCCCGCCCATCTCGATCGGCGTTGCCGCGCCCAGATTGGTGCCGGGCGCCATCGCCGCTACATGGGTAGCGTAGAGGATGTAGGTTCCGGCGCTCGCCGCGTGCCCGCCGGCGGGCGCGACATAGCCGATGACGGGAACCGGCGAGGCGAGGATAGCGGCGATCATCTCGCGCATGCTGGTGACCAGCCCGCCGGGCGTGTCCATCTGCAGGATGAGAGCCTGGGCGTTTCGGTCCGCGGCCACCGCCAGCGCTTCCTCGAGCTGCCTGGCACTCGCCGGACCGATGGCGCCGTCCATCTCGACGCGCAACACAATTTTCTCCCGGCCGTTCGCCTCTCCGGTTGCAGAAGGGGGACAAACGGCCGCAGCAGCCACGAAAGCCGCGGCAAGCAGGACCGCACGCGCGAGTTTCACGCTCAAAGCTCCATATCTAGGATATGGGCTGGATTTTGCCGAAATCCATGAGAACGCTCATCAAACCGGCCTGGGCACTGAGTGATGCTTCGCTCTGCCCTTCAGGCCCGAAGCAGCGCCAGCTCTTCGGCGGTCAGATGGCGGGCCTTGCCTTTGGCAAGCTCGCCGAGTTGCAGAGATCCGATCGCAACGCGCACCAGGCGCAGCACCTCGATCTCATGGGCGCCGAGCAGCCGGCGGATATGGCGGTTGCGGCCCTCGTCGAGCACGATTTCCAGCCAGGCGGTGCTGGTGCCGCCGCGCAACAGCTCGATCGAGCGGGCCGTCAGCAAGTCGCCGTCGACTGTCGCGCCGGCGCGCAACCGCGCCAGCATGGCCTCGTCGGGCAGGGCGCCGATCTGCACGTGATAGGTCTTGGCGACATGCGAGGCGGGGTCGAGCAGGCGCTGCGCGAAGCGCGTGTCGTTGGTCATCAACAGCAGGCCTTCGCTGGCCTTGTCGAGGCGGCCGACCGGCGAGACGAAGGGCAGGTCGAGGCCTGCCAGGCAATCATAGACGGTGCCGCGGTCCTGCGGGTCGTCGCGGGTGGTAACCAGGCCGCGCGGCTTGTTGAGCATCAGATAGACCTTGCGCTCGGCGGCGACGCGGCGGCCGTCGACCTCGATGCGGTCGCGGCCGGGATCGACGCGCATCGCGCCGTTGCGCACGATCTTGCCGGCGACCCGCACGCGCCCCTCGGCAACCAGAAGCTCGGCCTGCTTGCGCGAGCACAGGCCAAGCTTCGACAGCGCGCGGCACAGGCTGACGCCGGGAGGCTGGGTCCCGGGGGCAGGGCGTTGCCGGGCAATGTTCGGTCGCGGCGACATGGCGTTGCCTGTGGATTCTTGTATACGAGCATCCCACTATAGCCGGCCGCCGGCTATGTCCACGGAAGGGAACTGCATGTCTTTTGCATCGTGCGCAGCAGCTGCGAGGACTTGCATGAAAACAGCCATTCGCCTTTGCCTGCTGCTAGCCTCTCTGCTGACCTCGCCGGCGCATGCCGGCTGGGAGGCGGTCGAAAAGGTCGAGACCTATGCCATCTCAGGGCAATCCGGGCCGGAGCTCTATGCCTCGATCGGCGGCCGCGGGCCGCTGCTCGGCGAGCGCCGCGTCATCGCGCATACCAATTTCAAGCTGACCTGGGTGAGGGACTACCAGCCGCAAGGCGACGCCTGCGTGCTGGTGTCGGCGCGGCCGAAGCTGATCATCACCTACACCTTGCCGAAGCCGGCCGCGCGGCTGCCGGGCACAATCCAGAAGAACTGGGGCGTTTTCGCAGCCGGCCTCGCCGCCCACGAGAAGGTGCACGGCGCCAGCATCATCGACATGGTGCACAAGATCGAGGCGGCCACCATCGGCCTGACCGTCCCCGACGACCGCGGCTGCAGCAAGATCAGGACCGAAGTGACGAAACGGCTCGCCGGAATTTCTCAGGCACAGCGGCAGGCGAGCCGCGATTTCGACCGGGTCGAATTCGGCCCGGGCGGCAAGCTGCGGCAGCTTGTGTTCACGCTGATGACCGGGGGATGATGCTGCGGGGCGGCGCAGGGCACCATATCTGTCGGCCAAGCTCATGCCTGCTCGGTCGGATAAAGCGTCAGGATGTTGACGTTGACCCGTGGCGGCTGCGTTACCGCGTACAGGATGGCGGCGGCGATGTCCTCGCTTTCCAGCTGCTCCATGTCGCCAAGCCTTAGCTCGACCGCCTGGCGCACATCGGCGCGCATATTCTGGGTGAACTCGGTCTTGACGGCGCCAGGCTCGATGCAGGTCACGCGGATGCCGTCCTTGCCGATCTCGCGGCGAAGCGATTCCGCCATCGCGCTTACCGCGTGCTTGGTGCCGGAATAGACCACCGAAGGGTGGATATAACGGCCGGTGCCGGAAGAAACGACGACGATGTGGCCGGCGCCTTGCCGTTGCATCGACGGCAGCGCCGCATGGATCGGATAAAGCAGGCCCAGAATGTTGACGTCGACCATCCGGCGGTATTCTTCCGGCGTCGTATTGCGGAACGGCGCGGCGACGCCGACGCCGGCAACCGCAAGCAGAATGTCGAGCCGGCCGTACTCCTGCAGGACCCGTTCGACCATCGCCGTGGCTTGCGCTTCGTCGGTGACGTCGACGGCAATCGGCAGCGCGGTGCTGCCGGTCTCACGGATCCGCCTCGCCAGATCGTCCAGGCGCTCGGCGCGCCGCGCGGCAATCGCCAGCGTGGCGCCCTCGGCCGCCAGCGCCAAGGCGGTGGCCTCGCCGATGCCGGAGGAGGCGCCCGTCACCAAGGCGATCTTGCCGCTCAGTTTTCCTGTCTGCATCGTTTTCTCCTGACGCTTTGAACACGCCCTGAAGCTAGGGCGCAGACATTCTGGGAACAATGCTGGGAGTTCTTGGGCATGATACGCCGCAGCGCCGCATCCCGCGGAGTACCTCAAGGCATGCGGGACAGCGCCCTCCAGCAAGCCCATGTCTGCGCAATTTTCCTTGAGCGAACGAGCGGGGCTTGACGCGACTGGAGGTGTTGCGTCTTGATATGGGGCTGCGGGGCTTCGCATGAAAACAGCTGATCGACTATGTCTGCGGGTGGCTTGTTTGCATGCGACGCGCTTGCATGCAGCACCGCGATCCTCTGGCGACCGACCGGGCTGAGCGCAAGATGAAGGTCCTCGTCGTCTATTGCCATCCCTGCACCGACAGCTTCAACGGCGCCGTGCGCGATACGGTGCTGGAGACGCTTGCCGAAAGGGGGCATCAGGTCCACCTGCTCGATCTCCATGCGACCGGCTTCGATCCAGTCATGCGCACGCAGGAATGGCGCGGTTACCACGACAAGGCGGCGAACCTGCAACCGGTCCACGAACATGCGCAGGAGCTGCTCTGGGCCGAGGCGGTCGTCTTCATTTACCCGACCTGGTGGTATGGCGTGCCGGCGATGCTGAAAGGCTGGCTGGAGCGTGTGCTGGTGCCGGGCTTCGCTTTCGAGATGCCGACCGCACGACGCGGTCCGCGGCCCAAATTGCGGCACATACGCCGGGTGATGGCGATGACCACATGCGGTGCCACGCCGCTGATGTCGTGGATCATGGGACAGCCCGGCCGGCGAACCCTGCTGCGCGGCTTCCGCTCCGTCTGCCATCCGCTGTGCCGGACCAAATTCCTGGCGCTCTACCGGATGGACAGCGTCTCGGCCGCCGGACGCCAGGCGCATCTGCAGCGGGTCAGGAAAGCGGTTGCCGGTCTTGGCCGCGCTGATGCCATTGTCGCCACGGTGCCTGGCTGATTTGGTCGAGTGAGCCGCCGAGGGCAGCGGGCATCGCTTCGATGTGTCGGATACGACCAGTTGTACAAGTCGGCGCCGCCCCTCATCGCCCTGCCGGCACTTCTCCCCGTATAGTGATGGGGAGAAGGGGCTGGCCGCAGCGTTGGCGTCGTTTCTGCACCGCTGATGTTTGGCGAAATCACCGATGACGAGGCCCCTCTCCCCGTCACTATACGGGGAGAGGATGCCGGCAGGCAGGTGAGGGGCAACGCAAACGCTTAAAGGGCGAATTCAAAACTGAGAGATTGCCTTGGGTCGCTGGCAGAGGCGCGTTGACTCTCTTCGCCATTTCTGGAATCCTGGAATTATGGACAAGACACTCGCCCTTTCGGCGCTTGCCGCGCTCGGCCAGGAAACCCGGCTGGACGTTTTTCGCCTTTTGGTGCGGGCTGGAGCCGACGGCGTGCCGGCGGGCGAGATCGCTTCGCGGCTCGCCGCGTTCCCGAATACGATGTCGGCCCATCTCAAGATCCTGTCGCATGCCGGCCTGGTGCGGACCGAACGGGAGGGCCGCAGCGTGCGCTATTTCGCCGATATGACCGGCTTTCGCGATCTGCTGGCCTACCTGATGGAGGACTGCTGCAATGGCGCGCCGGAACTTTGCCAGCCTGTGATCCAGGCTGTGACCTGCAACTGCTAGAAGGGAGGTGCGCGATGAGCGAGCCATACAATGTTCTTTTTCTCTGCACCGGCAATTCGGCAAGGTCGATTCTCGCCGAGGCGATCCTGAACCGCGTCGGCGCAGGCAAGTTCAAGGCCTATTCGGCTGGATCGCATCCGAAGGGAGAGGTTCATCCCTATGCCCTTCAGCTTTTGAAAAGCCTCAACTACGACACGTCGTTCGCCCGTTCGAAAGACTGGCAAGAGTTTGCGGAGCCAGGTGCCCCAGAGATGAATTTCGTCTTCACGGTCTGCGACAATGCCGCCAACGAATCCTGTCCAGCCTGGCCCGGGCAACCGATGACGGCGCATTGGGGCGTACCTGATCCTGCAGCCGTCGAGGGCACCGAGGCGGAAAAGCATCTCGCCTTCGCCGAAGCCTACCGCATGCTCAACAACCGGATTTCGATCTTTGTCAGCCTGCCGATCAATGCGGTCGACAGACTTGCGCTGCAGAAGCGCCTCGATGAAATCGGCCGCAATCTGCCGAAGGCCGGCTAAGGTGGTTCAGCTTTCCCGGCGCCTTGTTGCCGAGGCCCTCGGCACGGCTCTGCTGGTCGCCACCGTGGTCGGTTCCGGCATCATGGCTGACAGGCTGAGCAACGATGTCGCCGTCTCCCTGCTCGGCAACACCTTGCCGACCGGGGCGATCCTGGTCGTGCTCATCACCATATTCGGGCCGATCTCCGGAGCGCACTTCAACCCGGCGGTGACGCTGGTGTTCGCGCTTCGGCGTGAGATCGAAACGAACGCAGCGCTGGCCTACGTCGCCGCCCAGATTGCCGGCGGCATCGCTGGAACGTTCCTCGCGCATGCAATGTTCGAATTGCCGATCCTGCAAGTGTCGGCGACGGTGCGGACCGGAGGCGGCCAATGGATCGCGGAGCTGGTCGCCGCCTTCGGGCTGGTCTTCACCATCCTTGCCGGCCTGCGTTCCCGCCCGGATTCTATCCCTTGGCTGGTTGGGCTCTATATCACCGCCGCCTATTGGTTCACCGCGTCGACATCCTTTGCCAATCCGGCCGTCGCCATCGCCCGAGCGTTCTCCAACACTTTTGCCGGCATCCGCCCCGCCGATCTGCCGGGCTTCATCGCCGCCGAACTTTTGGGCGCGTTGCTCGCCATGGGATTGGCAGGGTGGCTGCTCGCCCAACCGAAACCAGTCGGACAGATGAAAGCTGCGCAATGACCATCACCATCTACCACAACCCCGATTGCGGCACCTCGCGCAACACGCTGGCCATGATCAGGCAGTTCGGCGAGGGGCCTGGGGTGATCGAATATCTGAAAAACCCGCCGTCGCGCGAAAAGCTCGTCGAACTGATCGCAGCGATGGGCATGAGGCCGCGCCAGTTGCTGCGCGAAAAGGGCACGCCCTATGCCGAACTTGGCCTGGCCGACCCGAAGTGGAGCGACGACGAGATCCTCGATTTCATGCTGGCGCATCCGATCCTGATCAACCGGCCGATCGTGGTGACGCCGCTCGGCACCATGCTCGCCCGACCCTCCGAAGCCGTGCTCGATATCCTGCCCAATCCGGATATCGGCCCCTTCACCAAGGAGGACGGCGAGGTTGTCATCGACGCCAGCGGCAAGCGCGTCGTCTAGCGTATTTCGACATTTATCGAAATTCGGTTTGATGCCGCGGCGAACCGCGTCTATCTATTTCGATGAAACTCGAAATAAGAAAGATTTGAAGCCATGAAACCAGTCGATCATGCAGTGTCCCTACCAAACATTGATATGGAGCAACTCCCGGCGATCGATGCCTCTGCGCTGTTCGATGTGGCCGCCTCGGCCCATAAGCCTCGGATCTTGATGCTCTACGGCTCCTTGCGCGAGCGTTCCTACTCCCGCATGGCCACTGAGGAAGCCGCACGTATCTTGACCTGGCTTGGCGCTGAAGTCCGCATCTTCAACCCTGCCGGTTTGCCGCTGCCGGATTCGACGCCCGCCGATCACCCCAAGGTGAAAGAGCTGCGTGAGCTGTCGCTCTGGTCTGAAGGCCAAGTCTGGTGTTCGCCCGAACGTCACGGTTCGATGACCGGTATCATGAAATCGCAGATCGACTGGCTGCCATTGTCGTTGGGCTCGGTGCGTCCCACCCACGGCCGGACGCTTGCCGTCATGCAGGTTTCCGGCGGCTCACAAAGCTTCAATGCCGTCAACCAACTGCGTATCCTGGGCCGCTGGATGCGCATGTTTACGATCCCCAACCAATCGTCGGTGGCAAAGGCATTCAACGAATTCGATGCGGCCGGCCGCATGAAGCCCTCGCCCTACTACAACCGCATCGTCGACGTGATGGAGGAGCTGATGAAATTCACGCTTCTTCTGCGCGACCGGTCGGCCTATCTCACCAACCGATATTCCGAACGCGTCGAAAGCGCGGAAGAGCTTGCCAGACGGGTAAATCAGCGGTCGATTTGAGGCGGGCGGTTGGCGCAAACGAGACGGCGATTGTCCGGTTATTCGAGAATGTTCGAAATAAGCGTTGACGTCGTGGGTTCTCGGAGCTAAGGTGTTTCCATGAAACTCGAAAAAGCAGCCTTGCAACTGGAAGCCCTCGGCAGCCCGACGCGGTTGCAGCTCTATCGGACGCTTGTGCGGGCGGGCGATGAAGGCCTGCCGGTCGGGCGCATCCAGGACAGGCTCGGCATCGCTGCCTCGACGCTGTCGCATCACCTCAAGCGGCTGGTCGACACCGGCCTGGTGACACAGGAGCGGCAGGCGACGACGCTGATCTGCCGGGCCAACTATCCCGCCATGAATGGGCTCATCGGATACCTCGCAGACGAATGCTGCGCCGACGCCACCTGTGCGCCGGCATCGGCGGAAGCGACGGCCAAGACGCCAGCGTGATTTTTTTTGGCAGTATAATTCGAAATTACCGGATGGATGGAAGGTATGGAAATGATCGAAAAACTCCCCGTCGCGGTGATCGGCGCCGGGCCGGTCGGCCTGGCGGCAGCGGTCCACCTCATCGCGCAAGGTATTCCTGTCAAAGTCTACGAAGCCGGCAATAGGGTTGCATCCAACCTCAGGGATTGGGGCCATGTCCGGGTGTTCACGCCTTGGCGCTATTGCGTCGATAAGGCGTCTAGAAGCCTGCTCGAGGCGCATGGCTGGCTGATGCCGGAGCCCGAGGCATTCCCGACCGCAAGCGACCTCGTCGCGGATTACCTCGAGCCGCTTGCAAAGCTTCCGCAATTGTCGCCGTCGATCGAAACCGGCGCCCGGGTCGTCGGCGTCTCGCGCTGGGGCGCCGACAAGGTGCTGAGCAAGGAACGCGAAAACCGGCCGTTCATGCTGGTGATCGAAACCGCCAGTGGCACGCGGCGCGACAGCGCCCGCGCCGTCATCGATGCTTCGGGAACCTGGCAGATGCCGAACCCGCTCGGCGCCGGCGGAATTCATGCCGTAGGCGAAGCGCAATTTGCCGACCGCATCGCCTACGGCATTCCCGACATCCTCGGCCGCGACCGCCGCCTTTATGCCGGCAAGACGACGCTGGTCGCCGGCTCCGGCCATTCAGCCGCCAACGCCTTGCTGGATCTCGCCAGGCTGGCGGATATGGAGCCCGGCACGGCCTTCATCTGGACAACGCGCGGCACCGACCTGGTGCGCATCTATGGCGGCGGCGATGCCGACCAATTGCCGGCACGCGGCGAACTCGGCGCCGAAGTGCGCGAACTCGCCGAGAGCGGCGGCCTCAGACTGGTGACGGGCTTTGCGGCTGTTTCGATCCGCGATGCCGACGGACGGCTGGTCGTCGAAGGCCAGACCAAGGACGGCTTGCAGCGGATTGGCCCGGTCGACCGCATCATCGCCGCGACCGGACAGCGCCCCGATCTGTCGCTGACCCGCGAGCTTCGGCTTGAGCTCGATCCGTGGCTGGAAAGCGTCAAGGCACTGGGACCGTTGATCGATCCCAACGAGCATTCCTGCGGCGACGTGCCGCCGCACGGCCATCGCGAGCTCAGCCATCCCGAGCATGGGTTCTATACGGTCGGCATCAAGAGCTATGGCCGCGCACCGACCTTCCTGCTGCTGACCGGGTATGAGCAGGTCCGCTCCGTCGCCGCGGCGATCGCCGGCGACATGGTGGCCGCCGACAATGTCCAGCTCGTGCTGCCGGAGACCGGCGTCTGCACCGTGCCGCGGATCGGCATTGCCGACACGGGCTGCTGCGGCGGTCCGGCGCCGGTAGCGGTGGATGCCTGCTGTGTCGCCGATGCCGAAGCAAAGGCGATCGGCAAAAGCGGCTGTGGCTGCGGCGTCGCGGCATGAGCCTTCTGGCGCCTTCGCCCACCATCCTGCGCAGCCGCGGCGCAATCATCACCGCGCTTGGCCTGACGCAGATCATGGCGTGGGGATCTTCCTACTATCTTCCAGCGGTCATTGCGCCGGCGGTCTCCTCCGATACCGGCTGGCCGCTGGCATGGGTTGTCGGCGGCCTGTCTCTCGGCTTGCTCACGGCAGGATTGATCTCGCCGCGCGTCGGGTCGTCGATCGAGCGGCATGGCGGCCGCAGCGTTCTGGCGTTCAGCGCCGCATGCATCGGGCTCGGCCAGATCGGGCTGGCTCTCGCCCCTAATCTTGCGGCCTATATCGCAGCCTGGCTGGTCATCGGACTGGGCATGGGGGCTGGGCTCTACGATGCCGCTTTCGCGACGCTTGGGCGCCACTACGGCCACGGCGCGCGCTCCGCCATTACCACGCTGACGCTGTTCGGCGGTTTTGCCAGTACGATCTGCTGGCCGATTTCGGCCTGGCTTCTTGGGGAGGTCGGCTGGCGCGGCACCTGCCTGGCCTACGCTGTCTTTCAGCTGGTGATTGCGCTTCCGCTCTATCTCGTGATCCTGCCCCGCGAGGCGCCGCAACCGGCAGTCGGGCCAGGATTGCCGGTCGGGCCAGGATTGAAAGAGGTGACGCCGGCCGGCGAAGGCAATCCCGATCCGTCGATCATCATCGTTCTGGCCGCCACCCTTACGCTTGCGGCGGTGATCTCCTCGACGGTGTCGGTGCATCTGCTCACCATCCTGCAAGGCAGCGGCATGGCGCTGGCCGCGGCCGTCGGGCTCGGCGCGCTGGTCGGCCCGTCCCAGGTGGCGGCGCGCGCGATCGAGATGACCATCGCGCGCTACCACCATCCGATCCTGACCAAGTTCGCCTCGGTTACGTTTGTGGCGATCGGCGTTTCGGCGCTCTGGGCCGGCATGCCAATCATCCCGCTGGCGCTCGGCTTCTATGGCGCGGGCATCGGCCTGGAATCCATCGCGCGGGGGACGTTGCCGCTCGCGCTGTTCGGCTCGAACGGCTACGCGAAGCTGATGGGCCGCCTCGCCATGCCGAGCCTGATCGCCCAGGCGGCGGCACCCTCGGCCGGCGCATTGCTGCTGGAGCGCTTCGGCCCGCATGGGACGTTGGCCGCGCTTTCTGGTCTGGCGCTGGCCAACGTCATCCTCGCATGCGGCCTGGGCTGGCGGATGCTCCGCTGGCGGCAATCGCAGGTTCAAACCCGATAGGATTTCGACCCGCGTTCAGCGCCGTCAACTGGAGAGCGGGAGATCTTCCACGGGATCGACAAGGAAGGATGCGGCAATCAGATCGTCCGCATCGAGGCGCAGTGAGCCTTTGGCGCCGCCCATAATGGCGGCAACCTTTTGAAACGTCTTGATTTCGTGCTCGGTAATCTGGGCACTTTGCATTCTGGATTTGAGGTCAGCGACGCGCAGCCCCAAACTGGGGGACATTCCGATTTTACGGTTCGACATGGTAAGATGCTCCTCCCCGGCCCATGTTTGTTTTGCCACCCGCCGTTATTCGCATTTCCTCCGCCTGCCTAAATATGAGGCATCGCGAATACAGCGCCCGAACGCCCGATGCAAGGGAAGGTTCCGGCGCGCAGCGGTCACGAAATAATAACACGAAGGAAGCACGGCCGATGGTCGGGCCGAAGGTAGGACTTAGGTACGATGCCCCGCCGGACAGAGGGCTCCGGTGGCTTATCGGCTGGCGAGGACCATGCGGTTGCCTTCGCTGTCGCGAAACTCCGCCACCGTGCGCCCCGGCTGCCACGGCGCATCATGCGGTTCGGTGATGATTTCGACGCCGCCCGCCTTCAACGCCGCGCTCATTGCTCCGACATTTTCGTCGACCAGCACCAATACGGGCTCCGCGCCGGGGGCGTCGTCGGCGCGCCTGATGAAATGCAGGTTCGTCACGGCATGCGGAAATGCCAGCTCGATCCAGCGCCAGCCGCCGTCGCCCATCTTCTGGTCGGCCAGCACCTGACAGGCGAGATGCCTGGTGTAGAACGCCTTGGCGCGGTCCTGGTCGAACACCGGAAGCTCGGCAAACTGGATATGCATGGTCGTCTCTCCTGCTTGATGGCTGCCGCGCAGCCGCCCACGCGGGAAAGACGATGCGGGCAACCGAAAAGATTCTTCCACAAGGAGAATCTTTTCAGCGCAGCCGGTCGTCCTTCGTTCATACCAACCAGTCAGGAGACGACGATGGACTACGCGCTCATTCGATACGGTGTGAACCAAGCCGACCTGGAAGATAACCGCGCGCTGGTCGAAAAAGTGTTCGAAGCACTGGGCGAGGCGGCACCGCCGACGGTGCGCTATCTCGTGCTCGAGCTGGACGACGGCTCGTTCGTCCACATCGTCGGCCAGGACGGCGATTCGTCGGCGCTGACCGGGCTTGCCGCCTTCAAGGCATTTGCGGAAAACCACGCCGAACGCCGTTCGACCCCGGCAATGCGATCGCCTGTCAAAGTCATCGGCAATTACCGTATGCTGGCGGGTCAGAAGGCGGGATAGCGCCTGCCATGCCGCTCGCGCAGAAACGGGATGCTACGCCGAAAATGAACAGGGCGACGTTGGAGGCGATGCTCGTCGGGTTGCGGCCAAGGCTGCATCGCTACTGCGCGCGCATGGCCGGCTCGGTGATCGACGGCGAGGACATCGTCCAGGAGGTGCTGATCAACGCGCTGCAGGCGATCGACGGCGGTGCGATGGTCGAGCGGCCGGAGCAATGGCTGTTTCGCATCGCCCACAATGCCGCGCAGGATCATCTGCGGCGGCGCAATCGGGAAAGGTCGCGCATGACCGAGGCCGACATGAGCGTCATCGAGGATCCCTCCGGCAGCGCCGACAGCCGGCTCGCCGCCCAGACCGGCCTGCGCGCCTTCATGCAGCTTTCGGTGCCGCAGCGCAGTGCCGTGATCCTGGTCGACGTGCTCGGCCTCAGCCTGCACGAGACCTGCGAAGTGACCGGCGCGACGCTCGCCGCCACCAAGGCCGCGCTGCATCGCGGGCGGGCGCAGCTCAAGCTGCTGGCGCTGCAGCCCGAGCAGGCGCTCGCGCCGAGGCTCGACGCCGATGACGAGCGCCGGCTGCGGCGCTATGTCGACCTGTTCAACGCGCGCGACTTCGACGCGGTCAGGGCACTGATCGCAGAGGACGTCCGGCTCGATGTCGTCAACCGCGTCCGCCTGCGCGGCAAGGCCCAGGCGTCGACCTATTTCGGCAATTACGATCGTATCAGCGACTGGACATTGTCGCTCGGCTTCGTCGACGGCAGGCCGGCGATCCTCATCCGCGACCCGCAGGCGGCCGACGGCGCCGTGCGCGGCTTCGTGCTGGTTGAATGGGCGGGCGAGGAGGTCATCCAGATCCGCGACTTCCGCTATGCGCCGTGGTGCCTGGTCGATGCGGAAATCAGGGCCGTGGAGAGGTGAGCAGAAGGCTGGAAATGGTGCGGAAATGGCGCGCGAAGGCGACATGGCCAAGGTTGCGCCACCGGACAAGTCTGCCATCGCCTCGATCACTAAGCTGAAGGGCTCCGCCCCCGATTTCGGGGACCGGTATCGTCGCGAAGAGGATCTACGGCCTACACCCGTCATGCTCGATACAGAGCGGTGCCAGCTTTCGGATCAGGCAGCCTCCTCCTGGGTGACCCAAACGCAAATTGTCACACGGCAGCAAGTTCTTAGACTGGTTCCGGTTCTCTGGAACCGGTAACCCGCTCTAACTATCTGTTTTGCCGCATTTATGCGGACGCCAAATGATTCCATTTGGCTGCAAAATGCGCTAGCCGATACGCACGCGGCGCGTCACCTGGCCATTGCTTTCCCAGTATGTGTGTTTCTTGGCAATCAAGGGATCGTCCATCGCCGGTTGAATTTGTCCCGTGGTGCTGACCGCGCGCGAGGTCACCGTGTGTTCTCCAGGAGAGGGATTTGCCCAATCCAGGGACCAAATTTTCCAGGCGTGTTCTGCCTCCTCACTGTGGTCAATGGTCGCTGGTGCCCAAGGCCCCTGATCGATTTGCACTTCGACCCGTTCGATCGGCGCCCCCCAGGCTGCTCCAATGATGGAGTAATCTGAATCTTTCCGGGTAACCTTCGCGGGCGCGGACTTTATCAGCGCTCGCCCGACCGAAGTCTCGGCCCATACGGTCTGGCCGTTATGGTCCTCCTCCCGGATGGTGACATAGTCACGGGCCATCAGAAGGCTCATGAACCGCGTATCGCGAACCTCGATGCGTTTTAGCCACTTGACGTTGGCGATCCCGTACCAGCCTGGAGCAATGAGCCGTACCGGGAAGCCATTGGCCGCCGGCAAGGCGGCTCCATTCATTTCATAGCAGAGGAGATTGTCGGGGTTCATCGCGTCGGCGAGCGACATGCTACGAGCGAAGTTCTGCTTCATTTTTACGTCGCGTATCGGGATCTCGCCTGTGTCGGTACCGAAAAAGACGACCTCGATGCCCTTCTCCAGAACACCGGCTTCCTCGAGGATCGGGGCGAGCGGCGTCCCTGCCCAACGGGCATTGCCGATGCCGCCGGTGAAAAAGGGAAACCCGTGATTGCCCGAGCACTCCACTGTGAAAACGACCTCCTGCCGCGGTCGCGCCCTGATGTCGGCGAGCGTTAACTCCAAGGGCTTCTTGACCAGGCCTCCGATCTCCATCGACCATGTCTTCTCGTCGATCGTTGGTCGGTTGAAATGCGAGATGCTGAAGAACTTGTCGTTTGGCGTTATCCAGCTGTCCAAATCCTCCCAGACAAGCTGCTTCTGGATACCTACCGGATCGGGATTTTCGGCCGGCTGATCCAGCCACCGAATCACTTCCTCGCTCGGCCGTGTTGGAAAAGCGTAAGCCCGACGCGAGGTATAGAGAGCAGCAATTGCGGCAAGAGCCGCGCTTCCTTGAACAAGAAGTTCTCTGCGCTGAAAATCAGGCATGTTGTTTACCTCCCAGTTGATCCGGAACGGGCTGCAACGTGCCTTAGGCCGTAGCCTGATCACGGATAGGCGACACAATGTGAGGTCTGCCCATCCGGAAGTATCCGGATAGGTCAGACAATCACCGACGCAAGTCAGGCATGTGAAGCGTTGGACGAAACTCTGGCTCGCGTTTCGCATGCCAAGAGTGCGCCTTTGAGAAGGAAGTGTCCACAACTTGGACGGGACATGATGATGATTGCGGCATTCCATGCCGATTTCCGGTCCTGCCAAATCCTTGCTGCTCGGATCGCTGCCGAACGCCCCTTCTGGGGTCATTTCCGAACCTTGGCGGGTTGCGCTCGGAAACGCTTGTTTCGACCCACGTCTGCCGTTCCGATATCGCCCGCCATCTCCGGGGGGTATGTTCACCCAAATTCGACAAGAAACCGCATTGGCCTGCCGCCTCTTGTCGCGATCACTCTTGGCGCCACAGGATGGCGGCACGGCCGGCGCAGGTGTATGATGATGGTCTAATACTTCGCATCAGGGAGGACAGCATGACGTCTTGGGAAATCAAGGGACGGGAACTCGTCAATTGCACCTGCGAATATGGCTGCAACTGTCAATTCAATGCGCTGCCCGACAAGGGCCACTGCCATGCGGTGGCGGGCATCCAGATCGATGAAGGTCATCATGGCGAGACCGCCCTCGACGGCCTCCGGATCGCGGCGATCTTCAAATGGCCTGGCGCCATCCACGAAGGCCACGGTGAAGCCATCGCTTTCGTCGACGAGAGCGCAACCGACCGGCAGCGTGACGCGCTGCTGCGCATCATGACCGGCCAGGACACCGACCCGTTCGCAACGATGTTCGCCGTTTACGCCTCAACCGTGACAAAAATGAATGATCCGGTTTTCACCAAGATCGATCTCGACCTCGATATCGACGGCCGCAGGGGCCGCATCTTCGTCAAGGACTACATCGAAACGGTCGGCGAACCGATTCGCAACAAGGTGACGGGCGCGGACTCGCGCGCTCAGATCGTGTTGCCGAACGGCTTCGAATATGCGGTCGCCGAGATCGGCAGCGCTTCAAGCACAACCAGCGGGCCGGTTCAGGTGAATATGAAGGACAGTTACGGCCAGTTCGCCCGGCTGCATCTCAACAATCACGGGGTGGTGCGAGCCTGACGCGCCGCATGGACGGTGGGTCGCCACTGGAACGGCTGCTCAGACGCGACCGCGTCATCACGATTGCGGGCGTGGCGGCGCTGTGCCTGCTGGGCTGGCTTTATATCGTCGCCGGTGCAGGGCTCGGCATGAATGCGTGGGAGATGACGAGGGTCGCGCTATTCCCCCACCAGCAAACCGCCGACATGACCTCCGATATGTCTGGCATGGATATGTCTGGCATGGACATGAGCGGGATGGACATGAGCGCGATGGCCGTGGCGACCGAACCGCGGGTTTGGGGGGCCGCGATCTGGGCGCTGATGATTGCGATGTGGTGGGTCATGATGGTTGCGATGATGTCCCCGAGTGCGGCGCCGACTATCCTGCTCTATGCGCGCGTGCATCGCCATGCGCTCGCACAGGGCCAGATCCAGGACAAGCTCGCGCCCACCGGCGTATTCATGGCAGGCTATCTCCTGGTCTGGCTGGGGTTCTCCGTCGCGGCAGCTGCGTTGCATTGGCTGCTCGAACGCGAGGCATTCGTTACCGCGGCGACGATGAGTTCGCAGAGCCGCTGGCTTTCAGGCATCGTCCTGATCGCCGCGGGCCTGTATCAGCTCTCGCCGCTCAAGAACGCCTGCCTGTCGCATTGCAGGAAGCCGACGGCGTTCCTTTCCCGCCACTGGCGTCCCCACACACTTGGCGCGCTGCGTTTGGGCGCGCTGCACGGGGCGTTCTGTGTCGGATGCTGCTGGATGCTGATGGCGTTATTGTTCGTGGGTGGCATCATGAACCTGGTGTGGGTTGCCGGGCTCGCCATTCTGGTGCTGGTTGAAAAGGCGTTTCCTGCCGGCCAGTGGGTCGGCCGGGCAGCCGGCATCGCCCTGATCGCCTGGGGCACCGCAACGCTTTTGGTGTGACGGCCACGCAAAGTGCATCGCACCGCCCCAGCCCGGCCGGCTCACAACGCGTCGGGGCGGACCGGCGGTGACGTCAAGCTTACGCAGGCATTCAGGCGTCGAGGAACTTTGAATCCTGGCGTCCGTTTATCCGAATGTCGGGTATGAAGGGCTCCGCCATGAATGTCGGCGACGAAAGGACTGTATCCGTTTGGGCGAGAACCGAAGTCGCGCCTGATGCGGTTCCGCTCGAGCGGAGTGAACAGGTCGATGTCGTGGTCGTCGGATCTGGCATTGTCGGACTGTCGGTCGCCTACGAACTGGCCATCGCCGGGCAAAAGGTGGCGGTGCTCGATCGCGGCCGGATCGGAAGCGGCATGACGGCCCGCACCACCGCGCACCTGTCATCGATCTGCGATGACTATTTTTCGGAACTGATCAAATTGCGCGGCGAGGAACTGGCGCGGATTTACTATCAAAGCCAGTCGGCCGCTATTGACCGTATCCAATCGATCCTGGAGGCGGAGGGTATCGCGTGTGATTTCCGCCGCCTCGACGGTTTTCTGTTTCCGGCGTCGGGCAGGAAGGAATCCGTCATCGAGCGCGAACTGGACGCCGCTCTGAAGATCGGTGTCGGCGTCGAGAAAACCGCAGGCGTGCCGTTTGCAGGCTTTTCGGATGCACCGATCCTTCGCTACGCCAATCAGGCGACATTCCACCCGCTCAAATATCTCCGCGGGCTGGCTGCCGGCATCCGCGCGCACGGCGGCGCGCTTTATGCGGAGACCATCGTCGACAAGGTTGAGGAGACCGACAGCGGCGTGCGCGTAAGCACGGTCTCGGGCTTTGCCGTGTCTGCCAAATCGGCCGTTGTCGCCACCAACTCGCCGATCAACGATCGGGTCGCGCTCCATACCAAGCAAGCGCCCTATCGGACCTACGCGATGTCGTTCGAGATCGCGCGCGACGTTTTGCCGGATGCACTCTATTGGGACACGCTGGACCCCTATCACTACGTCCGTCTGCAGCCTGGCGAAGGCAAGACCGACTTTCTGATCGTCGGTGGTGAAGACCATAAGACAGGGCAGGCCGACGACGCCGACCACCGCTTCACGGCCCTGGCGGCCTGGATCAAAAAATTGGTGCCCGATGTCGGCGCGGAAGCCAATCGATGGTCCGGGCAGGTGATGGAGACGGTCGACTATGCCGGGTTCATCGGCCGCAATCCCGGTGATCGGCGAGTCTTCGTTGCTACCGGCGATTCCGGCCAGGGCATCACCCATGGGGTCGTGGCAGGCCTGTTGATTTCGGACCTGATTCTGAAGGGGGAAAGCCCCTGGCGGGAACTTTACGAACCCTCTCGCAAGACGGTACGGGCGATCGCCGATTATCTAGCGGAGAATGCGACAGCGATCAGGAGTTTTGCCGAGTATGTCGCGCCTGGTGAAATCGATTCCGCCGACAAGCTGCGGCCGGGGCAGGGCGCCATCGTCCGCGAAGGTCTTACCAAAGTCGCGGCCTTTCGCGACGAGGACGGCACGCTCTACAAACGCTCGGCCGCATGTACCCATGTCGGCTGCCATGTCCATTGGAACTCGCTGGAACGCTGCTGGGACTGCCCCTGCCACGGCTCGCATTTTGCCGTCGATGGCACGGCTTTGAACGGGCCGGCCGTATCGCCCCTGGCTCCTGCCGGATAATCTTTTTTCGCCCCGGCCGCGCAGCTCACAATTCCTTTTCGGCGAGCTCGCGAAACGCGTCGGGAACGGACCGCGACAGTCCGAGCGCGACCGAGGCGTAGCCGACCGCCTCCCAGCCGAAGCGGTCGCGGATCTTGTCGACGGCGCGATCTGCGGTCCAGCGCGCCGCGCCCTTCCTGGTGCCGGGGCGGCGGCGGTCGTCGGCGAGCCCGAGCGGCAGTTCCAGTTGCAGGCCGGCATGCTGCTCCAGATGCGAGACAGCGATCGCCAGCAGCGAGATTGTCTTTTCGTGCGGATGGTCGATGAGCACCTTGCGCACCAGCGCCTCGGCGATCTCGGCCAGCATGGCGGTTGCCGATATCGGCTGGTCGAGCGTGATCGAGCGCGTCACCGAGCGCAGGTCGGCAAAGCGGACGCGAACCGTCACCGTGCGGCCGGGGCGGGATTTCGCCCGCAATCTTGTGGCGACCCTATCGGCCAGATGCAGCAGCGCAGGCACGAAGACCTGCTCCTCGGCCGGTTTTCGGCCGAGCGCCGATTGCGCGCCGGCCGAGCGCGCCCGGCGCTGCGTCTCCAGCTTGCGCGGATCGCGGTTCCACGCCAGCGCGTTGAGTTTTTCTCCCGCCGCCGGCCCGAGCAGGCGCTCCAGCGCGCCATCGTTGGTCTTCGCCAGCTCGCCGATGGTGTTGACGCCGATGCCGGCCAGCCGCTCCCTGGTGACCGGGCCGACACCCCACATCAGCTCGACCGGCAGGTGGTGCAGGAACTCCAGCTCGTGGCGCGGATCGACCACCACCAGCCCGTCGGGTTTTGCGACCTGTGAGGCGATCTTGGCCAGATGCTTGGTGCGGGCTACGCCGACCGAGATCGGCAGGCCGAGCTCTGCCCGCACGCGGTGGCGGATCTTGCCGGCGATCTCGGCCGGCGAGCCGAACAGGTGGGTGCAGCCGGCGACGTCGGCAAAGGCCTCGTCGATGGAAATTCGCTCGACCACCGGCGTGAAATCGCCCAGCACCTTGATCGCTGCATCGCCCAGCCGCTGATAGTCCTTGAAATGGCCGCCGACGAAAATGAGTTGCGGGCAGAGTTCCCGCGCCCGCCGTCCCGGCATGCCGCCGCGCACGCCGAACGCCTTGGCTTCATAGGATGCGGCGAGCACTACCCCGCCGCCGACGGCAATCGGCTTGCCGCGCAAGGCCGGGTCGAGCAGTTGTTCGACCGAGGCATAGAAGGCATCCAGATCCGCGTGGAGGATGTTGGCTTCCATCCGGCCCGTTCGCCCGCGGCGGTTCAAACGCCGCATCATCTCGAGTTGTGATGAGAACATAAAGAGAACATTGTGGGCGGATTGTCAAGCAGGGCGAAGGCTGCCGCCGATGACGGGCGGACGGCAATGTTCAGCCGCGCAGCCGATCGCGGGCCTGCATCAGCGCGAATCCCAACAGGTTCTCGCCGCGCCACAGCAGCGGGTTCACCGCCCTCTCGTCATCCGCCGCAAGGCCGATGCCCCACACCCGGTCGACGGGGCTCGCCTCGACCAGCACCTGATCATGCGTCGACAGCAGATATTCGCGCAGCGCCGCGTTCTGGCGGAACTTCTGAAGGCTCCCTTCGGTGACGATGCGATATTTGTCGGCATCCCATTTGGCTCCATCGAAGCCGGCCACCTGCCGGCCAAGCTGCTTTGCCTGCTTGGGGCTCGTCGCCTTGAGGATTTGCGTTGCCGCCTGAGCATCACCGAACAGGCGGGCCTTCTCGGCCATCATCCAGTGTTCCGCCGTCGGATAGCTCAGGCCATCGACGGTAAAGGGCGCATGCCACCACTGGCTGAAGCACGACGTGGTTATGCGGCCGTCCTTGGACGGCTGATGGCCCCAGAAGAACAGGAACTTCTGCCGGGGCTTTGCACGAAAGGTTTTTTCAAGCCAGGTTCGGTCGTAAATCATCGATGGGATGGAGCAGGGCGAAAGGCCGGCTTGTCAATGCTCCGTCCAGAGTGGGCCGGCGAAGAAAGACCAGTCGGCGCCGAATGCGATGAAATGCTGACCTACAATCCCATCTTGTAGCCGAGATGGCTGGCGGTGAAACCGAGGCGCTCGTAGAAGGTGTGCGCTTCCCGTCGACTGTTGTCCGTGGTGAGCTGAATGAGGCTGCAGCCGCGCGAACGGCACGCTTCAATCGCCCATTCGATCATCAGCTTGCCGACGCCGCGAGAGCGCCATTGCCGGGCGACGCGAACGCCTTCGATCTGGCCGCGCCAGGCGCCTTTCCTCGAAATGCCTGGAAGGAAGCTGAGTTGCAGCGTTCCGACCAATTGCCCGGCCTCGACGGCCACGGCCAGCAACTGGTTGGGATCGGCATCGATCGCGCTGAAGGCATCGAGATAGGATGGCGCGAGCGGCGTGGACGGGTCTTCCCGGTCTGCGCCGAGCGCATCGTCGGCAAGCATTGCAACGATCGCCGGCAGGTCGGGCGCCTGGGCACGACGGAATTCGATCTCGCTCATCGCGCGGAGACATACGGCGCAGTGTTGGCGATCGCAATATCCGTTTTGACTGCAAGGGGGGCGCGCGTCTTCAGGCGGCCTCCAACGCCCAGAGGCGATAGCCGTAGCGGCGGAAGAAGCGGGCGAAGAGGCGCTGTTGCCTGGCGAGGGCGAGGTCGGCGCTGCGCCTTTCCTGTCGCCAGTGCGGCATGTTGCGGAACATCGACAGGAAGCGGGCGGCGTCCTCGATCGCCTCCTTGGCCGACTGCGCCGGGCGGATCGCCGCCAGGAACAAAGCGCGGCTCGGCTTCATCCGGTCGATCGCCGCCTTGCGCTGGCGATGCCCCTGGCGCGCCGTGCGGATGCCGTCCTGGCGGATGGCCGCGAAGGCGGCAAGCATGGCCGGGCTGTCGCCGGCATAACCGCAGGCCTGGGCGAACCGGGCGAGGTCCATCGTCACTCCCTTGCATTCGGTGGACGGAGCGGCCGCGGCTGCGCCGATTCCAGCTTGTATAGAATATAAGCATAACTCAAATAAGTCAACAAGTGAAACTTTCATGTTGGTGTAAGCGGAACCGACTCGACTCCGCCTCGAAAACCGATAATGATGTGAACAAAGCAGGAACAACGATGGGGATGGCCATGGCATTAGCGGGCAAGGAAGCGACGATCGCCGATGTCGTCTCGATTGCCGTCGAGTGCATCGATTGCGGCCGCAACAGGTGGTGGAAGCCGGCCGAGCTCAAGCGGCATGGGGTGATGCCGGAGACACCGCTATCAGCACTTTCGGGGCGCCTGATCTGCAAGGCCTGCCGGGCCGACGGACTGCCGGGCGCCGCCGTTTCGATCCAGGCCGCCTTCATCGACGACCGGCAGCGGGCCCGCGCCGAGGCGCGCCTGCTCAATGGTCGAGAGTTGGAGCAATCGAGGCGGGCTTGAGGGGGGAGGGCGTGCTGCTCTTCCCTTCTCCCCTTGTGGGAGAAGGTGGCCGAGCGAAGCCCGGTCGGATGAGGGGTGTTGGACGGATCGCTACCTTGATGGCGTAAGTGCTTAAAATCGCTTCTACATTTCCTCCGCCGCGTTCCTTCCAGCACCCCTCATCCGGCTCGGCGCTGTGCGCCGATCCACCTTCTCCCACAAGGGGAGAAGGCAACAAGCCTCAATACCCCAGCAGTTCCTTGAGCGGGATGACGCGGAAGACGTTCTTGATCGCGTAGCGGTTGAAGGTCAGCGTCTTCGGCGGATTGTATTGCTCGACGATCAGCTCGGCGGCGGTGCGCTTGACCAGCTTCTTGATGAAGGCCTTGCCGTTTTGCTCGTTCTCCTCGGGCAGCGTCTCGATCACCACATGGTCGCCGGGCACGGCCTCGCGGCCGCCGCAATAGATCATCTCGCCGGGCTCGTAGCGCGGCACCATCGAATCGCTCAGCACGTGCAGCGCAAACACGTTGCGCAGATGCCGGATCCCCGGCGGCCGCTGGACATAGCCGGCCGGCTGGCCGTTGAAGGTGAAGTCGCCATCGTCGCCGCCGACGGCGGTGCCGAGAAGCTGGATGTCCATCGGCCCGGCGGGCAGGGGGCCGAGATCGGTGACGATCTCGGCATCGGCAACCGGCCCGGCATCTTCGAGGAAGACGACCTCGCCCTTGCCGAGCGCCACCGGGTCGACGCGCAGGAAGGCGGCGGTCTTCAAAAGGTTCTCGGTCTTGGGCAGGTTGCGCCCGGTTTCCCAATTGCCGACGGCAGCGACGTCGGTGTCGTTGTGCTCGGCAATGTGGCGCATCACCAGGCCGCGCTGCTTGCGCGCCCGGCGGATCGCCGCCCCGACCTTGATCGACAGTGCAGTTTTCACCATGGCTCCATCTGAGGCACAAGATTCGGTTTCGTCTATGCAAGAATCACTTGCATTACGGATTGAGTTATGCTCTTATACGGCCATGCACAAGTCGCTCCGCCAGCTTTCGGTCCTCGAATCCGCCCTTCAGCGCCAAGGAGGCGGCCGCGGCAGTCATGTGCCAACCTTTTCGCCTTCGTCCTGGCTGTCCTCCTCCCCGGCCGGGACGATGCCCGAGGCTCGCGCCTCGGATCCGGCAGCGCAAGCGGCCGGAACGGCCGGAGCCGTTCCCCTCACGGCTCCGGCCACGAATTGCCTGCCGGCCGGCAATGCGGATGCCGCAGTTTCCTGCATCCGCACCGAAGACGGCACGGTCATCGCCTTCGACAAGCGGGCGGGCAAGGCAGTCTCCGGCGCAACAAGGCAGGCGGCCGGGATGAAGCTCGATCGCAGCAGGCCACGCGAGGGCTGACCGGCTTTCGAGCCTGAGGCCGGCGAAGCCGGCGCCACACAACCACCTTTGCAGGGAATAAAACGTCATGGCCGCCCGCTATTCCCCCTCCGAATTGGAACAAATCGAGAACTGGCTGATGAGTGGGCTGTCGGCCGCGAAGATCGCCGCCCGGCTGAGTGCGCAGCGCGGCCGCCCGGCCTCGCGCGCGGCGATCATCGGCATCGTCCACCGCACCGCCCGTCTGCACGCCATCGGCCTTGCCAGATCCAAGGGCTGGTGTAGCGGACGGTCGGGCGGCCGGCATGGAAAATCGGCGCCAGAGCCGTCGAACCCCGCCGGCCAGGCAGGGGCAGTACCGGCCGAGCACCACTGCCGCCCGGCAAGGCTGTCGGCCAGGCTGGCGCCGCCGGCCTGGCAGCCGGGTCCGGTTCGGATCACGGGGTCCGATGGCGAGCCGCTCGAAATGCCGGCGCCGCGCCCGATCGCCGCCGGCGGCCGCCAGCCACACTTCGTCGCCATGCGCTTCATCGATTGCCTGTTCGACCGCTGCCGCGCGCCGCTCGACACGACGCTGCAGGAGGATGCGGGAAACGACGCCCCCGGCAGCCGCCCCGGTTTGGACATGCTGTGCTGCGGGCTGCGCACAAGGCCTTCGAAAAGCTACTGCGCCTATCATGCGGCGCGCTTCCTGCGCACGCTGCCGGCCAAAGCGATTTGAGCCCCGCTGGATGACGGAAATTCGCCAGAGCCCGACGACAGAAAACCAGGAGGACAGAGCCGATGAGCAACAAAACCGTCCAAAAGACCAAAGCCAGGCTGCCGCGATTGCCGAAGGGCGAGGCCGAGCAGGTGCGCATCCGCAAGGAGATCGGCCATGATTTCGCGCTGCAGGACGACCGGTTCGGCCGCAAGCGGCTGGCCAAGGGGACGCAGGAGGCGGCGCGCCTCTATGAGGTTTCCAATGACGGCCACACCGCGACCGGCGGCATCGTGCGGGTGCGCAATGTCGACCCGCTGACCGGCCTCACCTCGTTGTCGCGCCAGCAGCGCGATGCAGGCATGCGCTACCGCCAGGATTTCCGCAACTCGTCGGAGGCAAGCGCCAAGCCGATGGCCTGGGCCGAGCGCGTCGACGGCGGCCGCACCGGCAGCGGTGTCGCCGACCACATCCTGTCCGCCGGCCGCGACCATGCCGAGGCCACCAGGGCGCTTGCCCATTGGGAGATCGCCGGTATCGTGCAAAAGGTCTGCTGTGCCGACGCAACGGTGAAGAGCCTGGCCGAACAGGCCGGCGAGCCGCGCGACGTGGTGGTGAAACTACTCAAGATCGGGCTCGACATTTTGGCCGTGCACTACGGCATGATGCTGATGCGCAAGCCGCGGTGAGGAGCTCCACCGATCCGGCCGGCACTGCCGGCCGGATCGATCCGTCAACGACGGCAGACACGGATTCTTTCGATAACCCGGTGGTGATGACGCCAGTGCTTGACGACTTCCGTGTGGCAGCGCCGGTGATACCGGTAGCGTGGCCTGTAGTCCTCGTCATAGACGTCATAGCGGTAACGGGGGACGTACTCATCGTCGTAATCGGAATACCGATGGTGGCGATAATAATAATCGTCGTCATAGCCGTTGCCGATGCCGATCGTGACACTGCCGCCGGCATTCGCCGGGCCGATCACGGAAGCCGCCGAGGCGATGGCGATCACCGAGGCAAGCAGGAGCTTCTTCATAGCTACCTCCTTCTTTAACGTCCCTCTAATAGAAAAACCCGTGAGGGGCAGCCTCGTTCCATAGATTGGCAAGATGTCACGAATGAACGAGCCCGAAGTTTAGCGCCTGCTGGCGCGAAAATGCAGCTGGCTGCGCCAGGGTGGGATCGCCGGCGCAGAGTGACCGCTCCTCTCGTCAAGCAGCGACAATCGGGCGCCAGTCCCGCCGCGTTGCCGACGTTTGCCTACAGAACATGGCCCAATTCCAGCAAAACGAAAGCCGTCGCGCCCAGCACAGCGAGGGCGTAGGCCGCATAAAGAACAAGCAGCATCACCTCAAAGTCCCGGACGAAACTTGCGGCAATCCTGGTCTCCTGAGGTTCCGCTTTCGCGATGCTGTCGGTTTCCAGCTGCTCCGTTGCCACGACGACGCAGACGATCCTGTCGTTTTCGGCCGCCTGTAATATCCGTTCGGTCAAATCGACGGCAATCACTGGATCATCGGCCAACTGATCTCGCGGTAGCCAGCTTTCAGTGACAGTCTGGATTTCACGCTTTTTCACGCATGCATAATTGCGCCAACTAAATTAGGTTCCACTAAAATACATGGAATGCATCGACCCAATCGCGATGTGATGAGGCGTGGCCCTCCTGGGCGGTGAACTCCCGCCTGAGGCCCGCATTTGCCGACCGTCAAGGCGAATCTCGATCCGCATCCTCCGATCAAAGGGCGCCGGCTTCTTCATAGGCTGCTACGGTGCGCCATTGCTGGTAGGTCGCAATGCCAAAGCAGCCAAACTCTCATATCGCGAACGCAGCGCCGACGTCTTCAGTGCCGACCGGTTATGACGAAGATCGCATGCTTACTTATATCCGGCTGCTCGACGCGTCGGCTGAAGGGACCGATTGGCGCGAGGTCGCCCGCATCGTTCTGCACATTGATCCGGAGCAGGAGCCAGACAGGGCTTTCCGGGCGTGGGCGACACATCTGGCGCGTGCACGATGGATGACCAGGAAGCGGAACGAGTTGCGCCAATTGCATGATGAGTGGTGGGGATGAGCACTATCTAAGCGGAACTGCCGTCCCGGTCTGGCCGTTGAGGGAGGAGGCCAACATGGAAAAGCGACCAATGACTTCTTGGCGAGCCAATACTTTCGAGCTGTGCTGCCTTCTTGCAGTTCCGCTGTCGCTTATCCTTACCGTTTTCCTCGCGGGTCTCATCCTTAGCTGACCCAGGGATGGTTGCCGTGTCGGTCAACGTGGCACCAAAGCCCGCCTGAAGGATTTCGGCGGGAAAGGCTGCCGGCGCCGTTACTTCACAGCCGCTGCCATCACATCCGAAAACAGCGCCCGCTCCACCGCCGGTTCTAGCGTCTCCGCAAAAGGTGTCGCCAGGTGGTGGCGGTCGCGGAAGGCGAGTTTGCCGTCGATGAAGACGTGGCAGGTGGTCTGGTCGCAGAAGCGGTCGGTCATGTCGATATAGCTGGCGTTGGGTGTCGAGCGCACGATGTCGCGCTCGATCGTGGCGATGTCGTCATTTGCCGCCATGATCCTCGGCGTATCGCATGTCGCGGGCGTCTGTCCCCGCCACAGCGCCCGCGCCACGCATTTGTCGGCGTAGCTTGCGTTATAGGGCACGTCCCTGATGACCGCGACCTTGATGCCGGCCTGGCTGAACGCTTGAAGCGTCCAGGTCAGGCCCGTCCGCCACTGCTCTTGCCAATCGGCGTGCTTCAACTCCTCGGGCGATTCCTTGATCACATTGCCGATCGAGAATTCTGAGATCACCACCAGTTGCGGGTGGAGCGCGATGATGTCCTTGACCGACTGCTCGCGCCATTGGTCGCACTCGGTGTAGTCGCGCTTCAGCCGCCAATTCCAGGTCGTCACCCGCGAAGCCCGGCAGGAGGATTTGAGAAAGGTGACGACGCGAAAGTTGTTCTTCTCGGCCGCCTTGATCAGCGGCGTCGACCAATGGTCGGCATGCGAGTCGCCGAACAGCACGACCGAGCGCTGGGCGTCCTTGCGGCCGAACATGCAGGGTTTCGGCTTGACGGTCTCGAAATCGAGCACGCAGCCGCCGTCGCTCGCGCGCACGGTGGAGAGCTGCGCGGCGCTGTCGGCGATGACGTGCTGTTCGGGGCTGAGATTGTGCTCGGCAAAGCGCGCATTGCCGTAGGCCGCGACCACGCCGGCGCCGGTTAGGGCGACGGCGGGCACCAGCGCCCGCGCTGCTCCGGCCATCAGCCAGCCGTTGCGGCGGATCGGGTTCTCGATGAAATGATAGGTGAACATCGACAGAACCAGCGTCAGCGCCGCGCAGGCAAGCCGGTCAAGCGTGGACAGGTTGGGAACCATCATCGCCGCATAGACGATGACCGGCCAATGCCAGAGGTAGAGCGAATAGGAAAGCCGGCCCAGCCATTGCAGGGGCGCCAGCGCCAGCACGGCGCTTGGCAGGTTGCGGCCGCTGCCGCTGAGCAGCAGCAGCACGGTGCCGGCGACAGGCGCCAGCGCATTCACCCCGGGAAAGGGCGAGTCTTCGTCCAGCATCAGATAGGCCCACGCGATCAGCGCCAGCCCGAGGCATGCCTGGAGGGTGGCCAGCAGCGGCCGGTCGCGCCAGATCCTTGCTGGCGCCATGGTGGCGAGGCCGCCGGCGGCGAATTCCCAGGCCCTGAGCGGCGAGAAGTAAAAGGCCCAAGGCTGCGACACTTCGGTCAGCCAGGCGCAGGCGGCGAAGGAGGCTAGGCCTGCGACGCCGATGACGATTATAGCGGTGCGCTTGCCTGGGCGCAGCCATGCGGCGGCAAGAAGCAGCGCCGGCCATGCCAGGTAGAACTGTTCCTCGACCGAGAGCGACCAGAAGTGGATGAAAGGGTTGTTGGTGGCGTCGGCGGCGAAATAGTCAAACGACCAGCGGATCAGCCAGAGGTTGATCATGTAGGCGGAGGCGAACATGGCGCCTTTCGAATAGAGCGCCTGTTCCTCCGGCGACAGGATGAAATAACCCGCGAACAGCGTGGCGAGGATGACGAACAGTGCCGCCGGCAACAGGCGCCGGGCGCGCCGGGCGTAGAAGCGCCAGAGATTCAGCCGCCCGGTTTCGGTGATTTCCGTAACCAGGTGTTTTGTAATCAGGTAGCCGGAGATGACGAAGAAGATGTCGACGCCGGCAAAGCCGCCGGGCAGACCGGAGAGACCAAAATGAAAGGCAATGACACCCGCCACCGCCAGCGCGCGCAGCCCTTCGATGTCAGGCCGAAATGATGCCGACACAATCACCTCATGCAAGGAATGCCCACCTCGCAGAGGCTCGACCCGATGCGCCGATATTGCAATGCAACAAATCTAACGCAGTGCAACATAGGGGGAGGGCGCGGCTCCTCCAGCTTCTGGCGTGGGCGATTCACTCACATGAGCGATTCAGTCATGAGAGCGATTGATATTGAAGCGAAACGAAGGGTGCCGAGGCACTCACGCCTTTTTCAAAAACTCGGTCTTCAGCACCAGGCCCTTTACCTGCCTGGTGCTGCATTCGATCTCGCCGGGATTGCCGGTGAGGCGAATGTTCTTCACCAGCGTGCCGCGCTTGATCGTCTCCGAGGTGCCTTTGACCTTGAGATCCTTGATCAGGGTCACGGAGTCGCCCTCGTGCAGCGCCGTGCCGTTGCTGTCTCTTACGATCGTGTCCGTCATGGCAGGTCTTTCGCGGGGCTCCGGTGCGGAGGTGGTTGGGCCAGTCCCCGGCCTATCCCACGGTTGGCGGGGAGGTCAAGCGGCCGGGTCAAGCCGCGTTGCCGGGGTCAGGTGCATCAGCTATTGACCGGCAGCCATCCCGGCACAATTCAAGACGGAGCCGACCATGACAGACAAGACCATCCTCAAATTCGGCGCCGTCGAGAACGCCGAGACCGGCGATCTCGCGGGGTGGGTCGTGGTCGAAGGCAAGCCGACCATGAAGACCGCCGTCCAGCACATTACCGAGGACGGCAAGGTCATGTCGGGAACCTGGCAGGCGAGCCCGGGCACCTATCACGCGACCTACAGCGACTATGAGTTCGTGCACATGATAGCCGGCCGTATCGTCATCACGCCGGATGGCGGCGCGCCTGTCGAAGTCGGCCCCGGCGATGCCTTCGTGGTGGAAGCCGATTTCAAGGGGACGTGGAAGATCATCGAGCCGGTGACCAAGCACTTTGTCGTCAGGATCGGCTGACGCCGAATAGTGCGATTGACGCTTGCGCCCGACTGAACCGAGGGTCCCAAAACGAAGATGGCGGGCATCTCTGCCCGCCACTGCGATTGTGCTGAACCGACGTGCCTAGTTGGCGCCGCCGAGTTGCTTGGTCATCTTGCAGAAATCGTCATGCTCCTTGGCAATGGCCTCGTCGCCGCATTCCTTCATCATCATCGCCTGGTCCTCTTTGGACATGGCCATCCATGCGGTCTTGAATTCGGCTGCCGGCTTCATGGTCTTCATGCCGGCATCGGTAAAGAACGGCGACATTTTCTGCGGATCGTCGAGCGCCGAAGTGCCAGTGGCACCGGCGGCAAGCGCTGCGCCGGTCATCATTGAAAGCGCCATCGCGCCCATGCAAAGCATCTTGATGTTCATGATCATTCCTCCTGAGCTGCTGCTTTGAGGTTGTCCATCAGCGATCTACGAAGGAACGGTGTTTTGACCCAAAAGTTCCGCGTTCTGGCGCAGACATGGAACAGGATTGCCCTTGACGCCATTTATGCAAAAAATTCTACCGTGACTGAATAGCCGCGCTGCCGATCTGAAGCCCGACAAAGCCAATGAAGGTCCAGGGCAATCGGTGTCCAGTTGGGGGAGACGCTGCGAAGTTGCACGCCGGCTCAATATGCCCGATCATGGCGACGGCGGGGCGGAGGTATAAAGTGGCGGCAAATCGTCGAAACGGCGCGCACCTAGCGGAGCCCCGGCGGGCGGGTATTGTTGCCGCTGCCAGGGCGCTTCCGCGCACATCGTTGCCCAGCGTAGCGTCGGTCGTGACGGCCGTCGCGGCGCTCTATTTCGGGCGCGAGGTCTTTCTGCCGATCGCAATCGCCCTGCTGCTTACCTTTGCGCTTGTACCGATGGTGTCGGCACTCAAGCGCGCCGGCATTCCGCGTCTTCCTGCCGTGATCGCGAGCGTGCTCGGCGCATTCACGGTGCTGGCGCTGTTCTCCTTCATCGTCGCCACGCAGGTTAGTGAACTGGCGCAGAACATCCCGCTTTACCAGGCGAATATCCTGACCAAGGTCCGGTCTCTCAAGGACACCGGCGTCGGCGGCGGTATCGTTTCCAGATTGAGCCGGGTGATCGAACGCGTCGGCCAGGAACTCGACAGACCGGAACCCGCGCAACCCGCCGCCGATCAGCCTCCGCGGGAGCCGATCCCGGTCGAAATCGTCGCGCGCGAACGACCGCTCGAGGTTCTCCAGAATCTGATCGGCCCGCTGCTGAGCCCGCTGGCATCGGCCGGGCTGATCGTCGTGGTCGTCATATTCATGCTGCTCGAGCGGGAAGACCTGCGCGATCGTTTCATACGTCTCGTCGGCTACGGCGATCTGCACCGAACCACCGAGGCGCTGCAGGATGCCGGCAAGCGGGTCGGCCGATATCTGCTCATGCAATTGGTCGTGAACATCGTCTATGCAGTACCGATTACGTTCGGGCTTTGGGTTCTGGGCATACCCAATCCATTGCTGTGGGGTTTGCTGGCGCTGGCGCTGCGCTTCGTTCCCTATATCGGCCCGGTCATCGCGACGCTGCTGCCTCTGTTCCTGGCGCTGGCCGTGGCGCCCGGCTGGTCGCTCGTGCTATGGACCGCCGGGCTTTTCGTGGTCGTGGAACTGATCACCGGCAACGTGATCGAACCCTGGCTCTACGGCTCGCGCACCGGGCTGTCGCCATTGGCCATCATCGTTGCGGCGATCTTCTGGACCTGGCTCTGGGGACCATTGGGCCTGGTTCTGTCGACGCCGCTGACGGTCTGCCTCGTCGTGCTCGGCCGCCATGTGCCGCAGTTCGAATTCCTCGACGTTCTGTTCGGCAACGAACCCGTGCTCGAACCGCACGCCCGGCTTTACCAGCGGCTGCTGGCCGGCGACCCCGAGGAAGCGACAGACCATGCCGAGGAGATGCTGGAGGAAAACTATCTGGTCGAGTTCTACGACAAGGTCGCGATTCCCGCACTTCTGCTCGGCGAGCAGGACCGTGTGCGTGGTGTGTTGAGCGATGAGCAAAGACAGCAGGTCGCCGGCAGTGCGCTGACGATGGTGGCGAACCTCGACGACAGCGCGCACGAGGAGGCGGAAGCGGACGATACGGCCGCGGCCGAGGACAACGGCGTACGCGAGGACAAGCAGATTCAGGGGGAGGACGAGGACGACACCGAACTGCCGGATGGCACGGGCATGTCGGTGCTGTGCGCCGGAGGGCGCGGCGAACTCGACGACGCCGCTGCCGCCATGCTGGCGCAGGTGCTCGAAGTCCAGGGCGCCACGGTGTTGAGGGCGAGCTTCGCCGATCTGGAACCGGGAAGCATTCGCCGCCTTGAACTCGACGCCGTCGATACCGTCGTCGTCGGATTTTTGAACCGCGATTCCGTCAAGCATGGCCGGTTCCTGGTCCGTCGGCTGAAACGCGCCAAACCAAGGTTGCGGGTGGGCATCGTGTTGTGGTCGGAGCCCGATAGCGACAACCAGGAGGCAGACGCCAGATTGGCCAATGAGATCAACGCCGATTTCGTCGCACACGGCATGGTCGGCGCGGTGATCGGCGCGTTGTCCAGCGCTCCGCCGGTGGCGCTGAAGGCCACCGCCAAACGCCGCATGCGCCGCCTGACGCCGGCGCGCAAGAAAGAGCCGCTCGCCGCGGCAAAATGAGACCGCAGCTCGCTCTCAAGTCCAGAAATACCGCACGGTATGAAAAAACACCGGGGCGGCGAAGACCAGGCTGTCGGCACGGTCCATCATGCCGCCATGGCCCTCGATCAGATGGCCCCAGTTCCTTCACCCCCTGGTCGCGCTTGATAGCGGAGGCGACCAGCCCGCCCAGAAAGTTGCCCCTCCTCGGTGGCCTGACCTTATTCAGCCACCTTCGCCACGATGCAATCCAGCGAAGGAAGTGGCGTCAAACCGTCCCTAGTTCTTTCTCTTGGCTCGGCGGTTCCGTCCCCTTCAGCAGCACATTCATAGGTCGCTTGAATCACCAAGCCCCGGATTGTCGCGTCGGGAAGCGTCAAGTAGTCGAAGTATCCATCCTTCGTTGGAAATCCTTGCAAGTAATCAAGTGCGGCATGGACGCATCCGTCAAGCGCTCCCGTGTCCCTGTCGCGAAAGTTGAGCTCGTTTACCAAAATGACACCTACGGACGCCCAAGTGTCTCTGCTTATAAACTTATAAGCCGTACATCCGTTTAAACTGACCTCCGCCTTTGCAACGACATCTTTGTATGATGGCAGCAGGCGGGAACTGGTTAAGGCCGACGCTATATCCTTTTGCCAGTTCGCGTCGTCGGCAGCGATTATGGAAATTTGGGCCGTGGCAAAGGCCGGGAAAAGACCATTCAGATCGCCTCTGAGAACTTTATATCGCTCGATCGAGCTGCTTACGTTCAGACGATCAGCTACAACTTCGTAGGGCCGACGCCATGTTGGCCAAACATAGATTTTCCTATCATACGGCAGCGATCGCAAATAGTTAACGGCTGCGTCTTTGGTGGCCTGCGCATGAACAACTTCTTTTTCAGTCGGCCAAGCTCGACTGCTCAATAGCATCACTGACAGCGACAGCATCACTGACAGCGACGCGTATAACCATATCTGGAGCGCCCTATAGGTCATCATCCCACCGCCAAAGAACGTGCCAGAACCCTCTGGCTGGAGGAGGCTTAACAGACCTTAGAACGAAACGGCTAGTCAGATTGCTGCATTAGCTCGATGCTTAATGACTGAGGGGGGGCCTTTAAGTGCCGAATGCGATCAGCCGTGTCGGGCACCCCGCTTGCAGCTGAATCGCCCCTCACGTCCAGAAATACCGCACGGTATGAAAAAACACCGGGGCGGCGAAGACCAGGCTGTCGGCACGGTCCATCATGCCGCCATGGCCTTCGATCAGATGGCCCCAGTCCTTGACGCCCTGATCGCGCTTGATGGCGGAGGCGACCAGCCCGCCGAGGAAGCCCATCAGGCAGGCGATGAAGGCGACGCCGGCCGCCTGCAGCGGCGAAAACGGCGTCAGGAACGACAGCAGCGCGCCGAGCAGGCTCGATGCCGCCAGCCCGCCGACCAGTCCCTCCCAGGTCTTCGACGGCGAGACCGTCGGCGCCAGGAGATGCAGGCCGAACAGCTTGCCGAAGATATATTGCAGCACGTCGCTGCCTTGCACGGTGATAATCAGGAAAGCGATCAGCAACAGGTTGCGGCCTTCGAAACCGGGCACCTCGAGCGTCAGCAGCGCCGGCACGTGGCTGACGCAGTAGACCGAAATCATGACCGCCCATTGCTGCGCCGAGACGCGCTCGAGAAAGCGCTCGGTGTCGCCGTGCAGCGCGGTGACCGCCGGCATCAGCAGGAAGCAGTAGACCGGGATGAAGATGGTGAAGAGCCCGTACCAGGCGGTCCACACCAACCAGTACTGGAACGGGATGACGATGCCGAACATGCCGAGCAGCACCCAGTGGTCGCTGCGGCGGCTGTGTGTCAGCGTCACGAATTCGCGCAGAGCGGCGAAGGAAATCAGCGCGAACAGGATGGTCATGCCGGGGCGGCCGAAGAAGAAGGCAACGGTGATCGCCACCACCATCACCCACCAGGCATTGATGCGCTGGGTGAGGTTGACCAGCGTCGGCGACAACGGTTTTGGCGCGCGCCATGACAAGACGCCGGCGACGACGCTGGCGCTGATCAGCACCGCCAGTAGGCCGACAATCAGAATGAGGGTTTCGTGCATCATCGGCAGCATTTTGCCTTGGTCCTCAATCGTCTCGTTGCGGCCGGGGGTTCAGCGCCAGCAGCGTTTCGCGGGCACGGTCGAGAAAGGCGCGGCGTTCCTCACCCGGTTGAATAGCGATCGGCGCGCCGAAGACGACACGGCAAAGCAGCGGCACCGGCACGAATTGCCCCTTGGGCAGCACCCGCGACATGTTCTCAATCCAGCACGGGATGAGTTCGACATCGGGCCGCGCCATCGACAGATTGTAGAGGCCGGAGCGGAACGGCAGCAGCGGTTCGTCGGTCATGTTGCGCGTGCCTTCGGGAAACAGGATCAGCGAATGGCCCTGATCGAGCACTGACAGCATGATCGAGATCGGGTGCTGCGTTTCATCCGTCCACTGCCGGTGGATCAGCACGGAAGACAGCATGTCCTCGGCAATGAAACGGCGCAGCCGCGTCTTGCCCCAATAATCGGCGGCGGCCACCGCATGGGTACTGGCGCGTTCCTTCTCGCTGAGGCAGGCCGACAGCAGGATGAAATCGCCGTGGCTGGCATGGTTGGCGAAGTAGATGCGCTGCCGGTCCGATGGCTGGCTGCCGTTCCAGATCGGCCGCACGCCGGTGACCGCCCAGGCCAGCGCCGACAGGCCGACCGAGGTCACCGTCTGCAGCAAGGTATAGGTGCTGACACGAAGCTTTGTCATGTACGGGCTCAAAAGAATGCCGCGACGACCGAGGCCGCCGCGAACAGGCCGAACGTGATACGCTGCTTGGCAAGCAGGCGGCGCGTGCCGGCTATCCGCTGGTCGAGCGAGCGGCCGCCGGCCGCCGTGGGTTTCAGCCGCATGCGCGCCAGCACATCGTCGACCGCGGCACCGCCGCCTGCCTCGCTGGCGTGGCTGGCCATCAGCCGGAACAGCAGCGCGTCGAACAAAAGCAGGGCCGAGAGAATGATTGTGGCTATGGCACCCGCTGCGGCGATCAGCCAGGCTACCGCCGACAGCGACGATGTTTGCGGCACTGCCGCCAGGCCGACGACCGGCGCCGCCAGCAAGGCAGCGGCAACCAGCAGCAGCGGCCATGCCACCTGCACCATCAGCCCGGCGGCGAACGTCTCGGCCCTATCTCGAAAGGCGGTCATGCCGGTGCGTCCACGCCAAGATGCACCGGCCGGCCCGCGGCGGCGAGCTTGCCTCGCGCCTGAGCCGGCGTGTCGGCCCGGCCGCTGGCGACCAGCCATTCGGCGACGACGGCGGCGCTGCGCTGGAAGCCAAGCGCACAGCAGACCAGCACCGTGCCCTGGCCCCGCGCCGTCTCGATCGCCGCCACCGCTTGCGCACGCGCCTCGCGAGACGGCGGCAAAAGGTCGACCATGGGCAGGCTCACCCAGCGGATCGAGGCGCCACGCGGCCTTTCCAATTCGCCGGCAAGATCGACCACCGTGCCGAAGGCGTCGGCCTCGGCGGCGGTCGGAAAACGGCCGAGGCAAACACCGTCGGCGATGACGATCTGCGCTGGAAGCTTTCGCGTCCACGCCCACACATTGACCCTGGCAACAAGGCGGTAGGGCCAAAGCAGGAGACGGCTGGCCAGCGACACGCGGCCATCAGCTGTTTTCTGGAACACTTTGGCGCCGGCGCCGGCATAGGCGAAAGCGACGATGGCCAGCGCCAGTGCCGGCCACAACAGGATGAGCCACAGCGCCGAGACCAACGCGCCGGCAGCGGCACTGGCCAGCGCAAGGCTTGCGCCGAGCGCATAGAACAGCGCCAGCCGCCGCGCTTTCGGGTCAACGCTCAGGCGGAAGCCGTCGAATGGCAGCTCGCCGTCGCGCGGAAACAGCCACAGAGCGAAAAGGCCGAGCAGCGCGCCGGTCGGAATGTCGATGAAATGGTGCTGCCACGTCGTCAGCACCGAGGCACCGATCAGGAAACACCAGACATGCCAGGCGGCGCCGGCGATGCCGGTCAACCTGTGACGCCAATGGTCCCAGATGATGACCAGTAGTGCGATGTGCAGCGACGGCGCCTGGTTGAAGGGCTTGTCGAAGCCGCCGAGCACGGCGAACATGAAACCGGGCAGGCCGCTTGTCTGCGGACGCACGAAGGTCGCCGTCAGCGGGAACAGGATAAAGCAGGCGACGGCGATGATCTGCGCCGTCAGATAGCGGCCGGCGAGGCGGTCGACGCCGTTCTTCGAATTGTTCAACAGCAGCGACAGGCCGTAGAATAGATTGATCGACCAGTAGGGCACGATCGTCCAGGCAAGGAACGGGATGCCATGCTCCCAGCCGAAGACGATGCTGCCGACATCGTCGCGCCGCGACGCCAGCCAGTTGGCGAAGCCGTAGGTGGAGTAGAAGAACGGCGCCAGAAATGCCAGCCACAGCGCGGCGCGCAGGACTATCCCGGGATACGGCTCGCGCGGCAAGGCCGGAAGGGCAGGGGCATCGCGAGGCAAGGCAGAGGCAGGCAAGTCCATGCTCAGACGCGCCGGGCGATCGAAACGGTGAAGATGCCCCACTGGTCGATGCGCTGGTCGAGCTTCTCGAATCCGGCGCCCGCCACCAGCTGGTCCATCTCGGCCTGCGTGCGCCGGCGCATCACCCAGGCCTGGCCGCCGCGATGCGAGGTCAGGCTGCGCGCGATCATCTCGAGCTGCGGATGCCAGGGCTGGTTGGTGTAGACGAGCAGGCTTCCGGGCTGCATGGCGCCGGCCAGTCCACCGAGCGAGCGGGCGATCATGGCATTGTCGGAAAACAATTCGTAGAGCCCCGAGACGATGGCGAGATTCGGCGCCGGGTCGAGGCCGGCCAGCATCGTGGCGTCGAAGGCGTCACCTTGATGGAACGAGACGCTCGCCGGCAGCTTGCGCTCGGCGATCAGCTTGCGGCCGAGCGAGATGTTGAGCTCGGAGAAATCCTGCAGCCGCACGCTGGCCGGCGGCTCGGCGCATTTCTGCACAGCATCGAGCACGTAGCGGCCATGGCCAGCGGCGATATCGACGATATGGACCGGCCGGCCGGCGGCCTTCAGCGTCTCAGCGGCACTGCCGATCAGCTCTTCCAGATGCAGCTTGCGCTGGCGGATGCCGCGCCAGCCAATAGCATCGAGAAAGGTGCGGTCGATCATGCGGCCGCCGGGGCCGATGCCCCGCGCATCGTTCTCGTAGACATAGTCGAGCGTCGAGCCGGAATCGAAGCCGGTGGCAATCCCGGTCTTCATGCCGGACGACAGCCATGCGCCCATGCGGATCGAGGCGCGGCTCATTGCCCAGTAGAGACCTTTGGGTGACAGTAGCGGCAGCGGCGAGGCCAGCCGGTCGGCCTCGTCGCGTGTGTAGCCGGCGCGGTCGGCCCCGGTCAGGTCGAGCGGCTTTTCCGGCGCCGCGAACTGCTTTTCGAGGAAAGGCCTGATCAGGTCGAGTGCCTTGTGGCGGTCGCGCTCGCCCAAAGTGTCGTGGAAGAAGCCGGGCAGCACATGCCGCTCCTTGGCCGGGCTCGCCAGATTGACGAAAAACTCGTGCTGCGGTCCATGCCGCACCACCCAGTCGCTGCCGGAGATCAGAAGCTGTGTCGGCACGGTGATGGCGCGGGCATCGGCGACGATGCGCGCTGCGTGGTCGTAGAGTTCGACCAGGATGTTGGAGGCGATCGGCCGGGTGATCAGTGGGTCGGCGTCGAAGGAGGCGATGCGCTCGGGATCATGCGTCAGGAATTTCGCCTTGACGTAGGAATTGACGAAGAAACGGCCCTTCAGCTTCTGCCACAACGCAATGCCTTGCTTGGCGAAGGGCACGTAGAGCTTGACCGAGAAGGCCGGCGAGGCCAGCACCAGGGCGCGAATGTCAGGCGCATAGTCGTGCACCCAGGCGGCGGCAAGCACGGCGCCGAAGGATTGCGCGATCAACGCTATATCGCGCCGGGCAAAGCCGTCACTGCCGATCTCGCGCACGAAGCAATCGATGTCGCGCACCAGCGCGGCAAACGACGGCGCATAGCCGCGCTCGCCGGCGGAGCGGCCATTGCCACGCGCGTCCCAGGCATAGAAGGCGTGGTCGGGCATCTGGAGCTCGTCGACCAGATGCGCCATGCGGCCGCCATGCTCGTGGCCGCGATGGAACAGCAGGATGGCACCCTTGCGATGTTCCGACAGCGCCGGCCAATAGCGATAAAAGATCTCGGTGCCGTCATGGCTCTTGAAGCTGCGCTCCTGCGCCACCCGCTCGACGTTGGCTGGAGCCACGGCGGCAACCGTCTGTTGGTGAAGCATGTTGTTCTCCCTGGCGAGACCGGAATTCAGCTGCCGTTCCCGTTAAGGCCGCCGCGTATCCGGTTGATGGCGGTCACCAGCGAGAGTGTAGCCATGGCCGGAAACACGAGCGGCGTGAGCGCCGGGACCCACAGGCCGGACGCGATAAGCACCGCGAGGATGCCAAGCGCCAGCGCCCGATCGCTTTTGCCGAAGGGGCCGGCATAGTTGCGCCCCGCTCCGGCCGCGATGCCGAGCACGCCGGCGAATTCCGCAATCACCGCCGCGATAGCGAATGCAACGACGCCCCAGGCAGGAAAAATGACGGCAAAGGCCAGGATCAAAGCGAGATCGGAGACAACATCGCAGAGCTCGTTGAGATACATGCCGAGCTTCGAGGCCTGGCCATGTTCCCTTGCCAGCATGCCGTCGATGGCATTCAGCGCCATTCGCGTAAACAGCACGAGCGGCATCAGCAGAAAGACCATGCGGTGGCCGGCAAGGGCTGCCACCACAAGGCCGGTGAAGAGCGAGAGGGCAGCGGCCAGCAGCGTGATCTGGTTGGCGGTGACGCCGGCCCTGGCCAGTCCGTCGGCAAGCGGCCGCAACCTGGCCTGAAAGGCCGGTTTCAGCGCATAAAGCGTCGGCATATGCGAACCCCCCGGCCGCGGTGCAAATAATGTTGGCGAGGATGGTCAATTGGCGCGCAAGACGCAAGGGCGTCGCCCTGCCACTTTTCGACATCCGGATGTGTCGGCGCTAGCTTTCGCTGTTGACATTGTCGCCCGGGAACAGTGCGGGCAAGCTTTGTTCGGCCGCCGCCCAGGCGCGACTGTGGTAACGCCGCAGGATGAGAATGCATGCGGCGAAGACCAGCAGCCCGCAAATCACGCCGAGCGTCATGCCCCCGCCAAACGCGGACTTTACAACGATGCCGGTGAAGACGCCGGCGATGGCGCCATTGATCGTGCCCACCATCCCCGCGGTGGTCATGAAATATTGCAGCGGTGAGGGCCTGAGGCCCTTGTCGACCAGCACCGCCGAGGGATCGTCATGGGTGGAATTGACAAGGTATCTTTGCAGGACGGGCGTCAGCTCGACGAAATAGTGGCGGATCCTGGCCATGCCGCGGGCATGCACCATGTCCTCGATGGCAACCTGCACCGCGCGCACGAAGGTGACCAGGCCGATGAAGAAAAGGCAAGGCAGCAAGATCAGGCTGAACAGCACGAACGGCCTGCCCATCTCCGTGACCTGCGCGACGAAGGACAAGGCAATGGTTGCGCTCGAGACCGAGGTCAGGAACAGATCGGCTCGCTGGTTCGCTTCCTGAATGGTCGCGGCGCGAGCATTTTGCAGCACGAAATGCTCGGTCGTCAGGCACTGCAGGGCTTGCTGCGCCTGGTCAGGCGGAACCGGAGCGTCGGGAGAACGGGTCATCGACAGTTGCCCCCTCTGCCCGCCGGAACCGGCAGGGCAGAAGGGAGGGTCGTCGTCCTGATGCGAGCCATCAGGACTTGCCGTTGCCGTCGTTGATGGCGATACGCTTGGCCTTGGCCTGGGCGCGCGCCGTGATCGGCAGCGTGACGCTGAGCACTCCGTTCCGGAACGCGGCGTTCACCTTGCCTTCGTCGACTTCGTAGCCGAGCGGGATACGCCGCTCGAAACGGCCATAGAAGCGTTCGGAGAACTGCCTGTCCTTGTCCTCGGTCTCTTCACGCTTCTCGCCGCGCAGCGTCAGTACGCCGTCATCGAGCAGCAGCTCGATGTCCTTCTCGTCCATGCCGGGGATCTCGGCGGTGACGCGGATCTCCTTTTCGCCATCGGAGATTTCGACACTGGGCCAGCTGGCGCGGGCAGCGGAGAAGCCACCGAGCGACGGCAGCCGCGTGTCGAAGCCGCGGAACGCCTCGTCGAACAAGCGGTTCATCTCGCGATGCAGCGTCAGGAAGGGATCGCGATCGCCGTCGCGGAACAGGCTGGGGGCCTGATTGTTCTCCCGGCCCCAAGGAATGAGATCACGAATAGCCATTGCATAGTCTCCTTTCTCGACTGGTGCATTCAGGCAGCCTGCTTGTTTGCTTCGTCTTGCGCGACCTTCGGCCCGGTCTTCGGCGAGGCGACATCGGTCGCGATGGCGATGCGCCGAGGCTTCATCTCCTCGGGCACCTCACGTACCAGATCGATGCTGAGCAGGCCGTTGTCGAGCGTGGCGCCCGCGACCTTGACGTGATCAGCAAGCTCGAAACGGCGGGTAAAGGGCCGTGCGGCGAGGCCATGATGCAGATACTCCGCGTTATCCGGCTCCTTGTGCTGGCCGGAGACAATCAGGAGGTTGGGTTCATGGGTGATTTCGAGGTCGTCCTCGGAAAAGCCAGCGACGGCGATGGTGACGCGGTAGTTGTTCTCGCCGCTGCGCGCGATGTCATAGGGCGGCCACGCGTCGAAAGCCTGCGGGGCATTTTCCAGCAGGTTGAAGACGCGGTCGAAGCCGATGCTCGACCGATAGAGCGGGGAAAAGTCGAATGCGGTTCTCATAGCTACATCCTCCATCGAGCAACATAGATACGAGGAGCGCCAAAGAGCTGGCGCTCCCTGGTTTCGCCGGCCCCATTTCGGCGACCGGTGCCATCGATCTGGTTATTGTCCGCCGCAAGTCAAGACCCGGCGGCTTTCGCGTTGCCGGTTTTTCGGTCGGTTCGGCGAGGCTGCCAATCTCCCTATTTGCGGCGAGATGTCCGGCAGGAGATTGCCTGTTTGCCAGCTGGCTTCAATCGCCAACGCCGAGTTCCCTGGCGGGTTATTGTCTGCCGCAGGTCAAGACCCAGATTCCTCTGTTGCCGGGGCTCCGTTCCCGGCAATCGCAGATGGAGCTGACCATGACACGCGACGAGATCATTTCTGTGGTGGGCCCGGTCGACGACGCCGTTATCGCCGACATTGCGGCGACAGACGGGACGGTCCAAGAATTGCGTGAGGCCCTGGCCTGGATCGCCGCCGACGAGGCGCTGGTGAACGAGGGCCGACCGCTGCCGACGGCAAGAGTAGCGATGCTGATCGAACTGCTGCAAGGGCCGGACGAGGAGGAATAACCGGCCATTTCCGCGATGCTCTTGAACCGCGCAGAGAGACGAACCATGTCCTTCAGCGGCGCCGGCCGGCCGCCGGTGCCCGCCAGCATGACGTTGCTGCTCAAACAAGAAGACGATCACAAGACACGGAGGAAGTGATGGACGACGTCCGCTTTGCCGAGCCGATCACGTTGAAATTCCAATCCAGCGAGCGCAAGGTCGCCAGCAGTTGGGAAGCCATCGAATGCATGCGCCAGCAGTGGCCGGACCGTGCACGCGGCCGGAGTTGGCGCGCTGCCTATCGGACCTGCCGGGACGCGCTCGACGGTTGGCACACCGCGCGTGATGCGCGCAAGGCCTTCGCCAGGGCGGCGCGCAAGGCCGGGTTGCTCGCATCGGCCCGCAAGCCTGTCGACCACGCCGGCTAGTCCGGACCCCTCCGATATTGTGAGATCCAAAACAAGTGGGGAGAGGCAGCTGCCTTTCCCCCACTCCGGAGACTTTGTCCGCTGTCTAGTGGTACCCACCTGACTTGTACCCACTGACATAAGAGTCCGGCTCGGGATTTCCCTTGGCTACACGCGAAGGAGCGGGATTTTGCTTGGGCCAACTCAGTCAGTCACCGTCGTGAAAAGTTCGAGTACCAATTCCATTCCCACGTTCTGCCTGCATCAGCGGAGAACGCACGGCTGTAAATCGGGGTTTGCGGGTTGCGCTTATCCCAGTGGAATTTCACGATAACGTCCTTGCCGGCCACAACCTCACGGCCGAAGAATTCGCCTTCGTCGCCATTGAACGAGCCCACCTTTCCGTCGTCGAGTTTGCCCGCGTTGCTGTCGGCCCAGTAGATCGTCCAGAGACGCGTCTTTGGATCGAACAATCGCACGGTGAGGCCCTCGAACGGCTTTCCTCCCAACTCCGTACGAAAAATGTCGAAGTTGCCCAAACCCACCGGGATTTGGCGGAACTCTTGGGTCGCGTCGAATTCCTCCCACTCGTCGCTGCCGGCCAGCGGTTCCTTCAACGTACGGTTCCTGATGTTCCAGTTGCCCACCAAATAGTCGAAGTCATTTTTGGACGACGTCTGGCTCGCCGTTATCGCAAGTTTCCCGTCCGATGAAAGAGAGAACGCACTCATCTACTTTCCTTTGGATCGACGTCGTGCCAGCACTGCCATCGCCGCGGACATGACGAATGTATGGGCGTTTCTGCGATGACTTCGGCGCGCTTCGCATGTCCAATCGCGGCAACAAGTGGATGGGACGCAACCGCGCGTCGTGAGGCACGCCCGCCGTCGCCTCCATGTTGCAACGCGTAAGCCGAAGACCCGTTCCGGACACGATCCGCTTCGGTTAGCTCCGCCACTCCGTCGCGAAGTCGCGTTGCTCCGCGCTCCACACAGGATTTGCTAACCGCCTTGAACCCCTGAACCGACCGCCCAACCGGATACCAAGTGTCAGATTCTGACCACTAGCGGCTGATCGGCTTGCTCTTCAGTGGACGGTGATGATGCCGTTTACGGCCCGCCATTCGGAGGGCTGGATCAGGTGATGATGGGCGACGCGCACCGAATGCAACGGGCCTTCGATCTCGCGCTCCCAGAAATCAAGGAAATGCTTCAGCGTCGGGAAATCAGGGGCGATATCGTATTCCTGCCAGATATAGAGCTGCAGCAGGCTTCGATGATCGGGTAGGCGGTAATGGATCTCCGCCGTGGTGAGGCCAAACCCTTGCATCTGGAGCTGAAAGTCCCTGCTGGTCATGCAATCTTCCTTCCGTTGAAATCTCCGTCCGCGAAAACGCCTCTTGTTCCACATAGGTTCCAGTCGCGTCGGGAGAGCGACGAATGTGCAAGCAATTACAGTACATTGGCACTCTCATTGGTCGAGTGCTAAAATTTTTGCGTGACCCTCTTGAAAGCAGAAAAAAGCGCGACTAGTTCGTATGCACGCGATGCCTGATGAAGGGGTCGCGCACCCCGTGCCGGGCCGATATTGCCGGTCCGGTGAGGAGGATCTTCGAAAATCTGTTTGTCCCGAGAGGAGAACGACATGACGTTCCGTCCATTGCACGACCGTATCCTGGTCCGCCGTATCGAGGTCGACGAGAAGACCGCCGGCGGCATCATCATCCCCGACACCGCCAAGGAGAAGCCGCAGGAGGGCGAGGTCATTGCCGCCGGCCCCGGTGCGCGCGACGACAGCGGCCAATTGCAGCCGCTCGATGTCAAGGTCGGCGACCGCATCCTGTTTGGCAAATGGTCCGGCACCGAGATCAAGCTCAATGGCGAGGATCTGCTCATCATGAAAGAGAGCGACGTGCTGGGCGTTATCGAGGGCGCCGGCGAGATGAAGAGGGCTGCCTGAGCGGGGCCTGAACAAGCATTCCAGTCAACGAAAAGCTGCCTATTCGAAGGAGTGATCCAATGGCTGCCAAAGATGTGAAATTTCATACCGAAGCCCGCGAGAAAATGCTGCGCGGCGTCGATATTCTCGCCAATGCGGTGAAGGTAACGCTCGGTCCAAAGGGCCGCAATGTCGTCTTCGATAAGTCGTTCGGCGCGCCGCGCATCACCAAGGACGGCGTGACTGTCGCCAAAGAAATCGAGCTCGAGGACAAGTTCGAGAACATGGGCGCGCAGATGGTGCGCGAGGTCGCCTCGAAGACCAGCGACACCGCAGGCGATGGCACCACGACCGCGACGATTCTTGCTCAGGCCATCGTCAGGGAAGGGGCCAAGGCGGTCGCTGCCGGCATGAACCCGATGGATTTGAAGCGCGGCATCGACAAGGCGGTCGACGCCGTCGTCGCCGACCTGAAATCCAATGCCCGCAAGGTGACCAGGAACGACGAGATCGCCCAGGTCGCCGCCATCTCTGCCAATGGCGATGCCGAGATCGGCCGCTTCCTCGCAGAGGCGATGGAAAGGGTTGGCAATGAGGGTGTCATCACTGTCGAGGAAGCCAAGACCGCTGAGACTGAGTTGGAAGTGGTCGAAGGCATGCAGTTCGACCGTGGCTACCTCTCGCCCTATTTCATCACCAACCAGGATAAGATGCGCGTCGAACTCGAAGAACCCTATGTGCTGATCCACGAGAAGAAGCTGTCCAACCTGCAGGCCATGCTTCCTGTGCTCGAAGCCGCCGTGCAATCCGGCAAGCCGCTGTTGATCATCGCCGAGGACGTCGAAGGCGAGGCGCTGGCGACGCTGGTCGTCAACAAATTGCGCGGCGGCCTGAAGGTTGCGGCCGTCAAGGCGCCGGGCTTCGGTGACCGCCGTAAGGCCATGCTCGAAGACATCGCCATCCTGACCGGCGGCACGGCGATCTCGGAAGACCTCGGCATCAAGCTCGAGAACGTCACGCTGGAGATGCTCGGCCGCGCCAAGAAGGTGCTGATCGAGAAGGAGAACACCACCATCGTCGACGGTGCCGGCCGCAAGGATGAAATCCAGGCGCGCATCAGCCAAATCAAGGCGCAGATCGAGGAAACCACCTCCGACTACGACCGCGAGAAGCTGCAGGAGCGGTTGGCCAAGCTCGCTGGCGGTGTCGCCGTCATCCGCGTCGGAGGCTCGACCGAGATCGAGGTCAAGGAGCGCAAGGATCGCGTCGACGACGCCATGCATGCCACACGCGCGGCGGTCGAGGAGGGTATCCTGCCCGGCGGCGGCGTGGCGCTGCTGAGGGCGGCGAAGGCGCTCGATAACGTTGTCGTCGACAATCCCGATCAGAAGACCGGTGTCGACATCGTGCGTCGCGCCATCGAAGCGCCGGTGCGCCAGATCGCCGAGAACGCCGGTGCGGAAGGTTCGATCATCGTCGGCAAGCTGCGCGAGACGACCGACTTCGGCTATGGCTGGAACGCCCAGACCAACGAGTTCGGCGACCTGTACGGGCAGGGCGTCATCGATCCGGCCAAGGTCGTTCGCACTGCGCTGCAGGGTGCCGCCTCTGTTGCCGGCCTGCTGGTGACGACCGAGGCGATGGTGGCCGAGAAGCCGAAGAAGGAAACGCCCATGCCTCCGATGCCCGGCGGTGGCGGCATGGACTTCTAAGATCAGGCTTTCAAAGCGAGATTTCGAAACGGCAGATGGGCCGTGTCCGCCAACGCGGGCACGGGCTTGCCGGTTCGGGTCGAATGCTGAGCAGGTGTTGCCATGGATATGACGGACAGTTTTGGGAAGATCGCGGCGCCGACCCGCCCGAAGAACGATTTCAACTATGAAACCGATTGCAGGGCGGCGCTGGCGCCTTTGGTCGACGGCCTGCTGGATATGGCCGAGTCGGCCGGCTGGGACCGCCGCAAGGCTGCCTACACGCTGATGTTTCTGTCGGCTCAACGCGTGGGAGCCGGCAAGGAAGGAGCGTAAATGATCGCGGCGCGGATGCGCGATTGCCTGCTTTAGTGGGGAAATTGGCAGCTTCGCCGACAGCGCTCTAAGCCATCGGTAGCAACCGGCGCATAATCAGCGAGGCGTGGCCGCCCACCCCGTGTGCAGCCGGCCGGCGCTCGACCACTTCGAAACCGTGCTTGCGATAAAAGGCGATTGCCCGGTCGTTGCCCTCGATCACCTCCAGCGCGATGCTGGGAATCCCCGCATGCGCTGCAAGAACCGCGTGCAAAAGATCGGCCGCCAGCCCGGTGCCGTACTCGCTTTTGTCGATATGGAGCCGCTCGAGCATGACATCGCCCTTGTTGCCCATCGCGGCCATCGCGTAGCCGGCGAGCGAGCCGTCCGCCCGCTCGGCCACGAACCACATCTTGCTGTCGTCCCCGAGCTCGGTCACTAGCCGCTCCGGCGCGTGCTTCTCATCCGACAGCCGTGCCGTGGTCTCGGCACCCAGGATTGGCGAATAGGTGTGGCGCCAGGATTGGCCCAGCAGCCGCGATACCGAGGGCACGTCCTGTTCGGTCATGGTTCTTATTTGGGTCATTGGCACCTCGCCTCAGAAACCTGCCCCTTTTGAGCGGAGATGTTCGGCAGGACAGAGAGGTGCTGTCCCGCCGATCCTGCACGGCCGAGTTCAGCGCACATCCGCGCCGGCCGTCATGACTATGTGCTGGCAGACATTGTCGATATCGCGAATGACGTCGTCGTTCCAGAAGCGCAGGATAGTCCAGCCGCTGCTCTCCAAATAGGCGCTGCGTATCCTATCCCGCTCGGTGTGCTCAACGTCGGCGTGCTGGCTGCCATCGACCTCGACGATGAGGCCGTGCGTCGGGCAGGCAAAATCCACAATGTAGGGTCCAATCGGCACCTGCCGGCGAAAGCTCAAATCCATGAGCCGATGCGCGCGAAGCTCATTCCACAGTTTCAGCTCGGCGTCGGTCATCGCGCGACGCATGGATTTTGCATTCTTGCGCTGGCGTGACGGAACGAGATCGTGCCCCACTAGGCGCTCCTGTCTTCGTGATTGGCGAAGTCATGGGTGACGGCCGATCTCCCCCCTTGCGGGGGAGATGCCCGGCAGGGCAGAGGGGGGTGCTGTCCCGCCAGCTTGTCAGCCATTTGCAGTCTAATCCTCCTGCTGGAATGGGCTTGGAAGCGGCTTACATTGAGACGTTGGCGATCCTTCCCACCCCCCTCTGTCCTGCCGGACATCTCCCCCGCAAGGGGGGAGATTGGCTGTTGCCAGCGCTTTCGCCAACCTCTTGCTGCCTTGCAGCGAAAATCGTCGCCCCCGCCATCACCGCCTTACCCGCGATTTCAGCCAGCGGTCGAAGGCGACGGCGAGGATGAGGATCAGGCCGATGACGATGCTTTGCGTGTATGACGAGACGTTGTTGAATTGCAGCCCGTTCTGCAGGACGCCGATCAGCCCTGCACCGACCACCGTGCCGCCGACGCTGCCGATGCCGCCGAACAGCGAGGTGCCGCCGATGACGACCGCCGAGATCACCGTCAGCTCGTAGCCGATGCCGGCGACGGCTTCGGAGGAGTTGAGCCGCGCCGACAAGACGAAGGCGGCAAGGCCGGCGAAGAAGCCGACGATGATGTAGACCGAGATCAGGATGCGGTCGACCCGCAGGCCGGAGAGCCGCGCGGCCTCGGCATTGCCGCCGACGGCGTAGACGGCGCGACCGTAGCGCGTGTAGCGCAGCACGATGTGGCACAGGATTGCGGCAATCGCGAAGATGATCGCCGGCACCGGCACCGGGCCGATCAGGCCGGTACCGAACCAGCGCATCGAGGCGTCGAAGCCGGAGATCGGGCCGCCATTGGAGATCGTCAGCGTTAGGCCGCGAAACACGGTGAGGCCGCCGAGCGTGACGACGAAGGGCGGTACTTTCAGCCTGGTGATGGCAAAGCCCTGGACACCGCCGGCCACGGCGCCGACGACGACGGCGGCGAGAAGGGCGGCGAACCAGCCATAGCCCAGCGTGCCCGTTGTCGACAGCGACAGCGTGTTGGCGGTGCCGCCCTTGGCCACCACCGCCGCGACCATGCCGCAGAAGGCGAGCAGCGAGCCGACCGACAGGTCGATGCCGGCGGTGAGGATAACGAAGGTCATGCCTAGCGCGATCAGGCCGGTGATCGAGATCTGGCGCATGATGTTGAACAGGTTGATCGGGTCGATGAAGCTCGGCTTCAGCACGGTGAAGACGACGATCAGCACCGCCAGGAACATCAGCGGGCCGAAGCTCATCAGCAGGCGCGCAAGATTGACGCCGCCGCGCTGGCTCCGTTCGGTCGTGCTGGTCATTGCGTTGCTTCCTGATTCTGGGCTTCCTGCTTCTGGTCGAGCGCCATCAGTTCCATCAGTTTCTCCTCGGTCGCCTCGATGCCAGGCATCTCGCCGGTGATGCGCCCGCGCCGCATGGTGACGATCCTGTCCGACACGGCAAGCACTTCGGGCAGCTCGGACGAGATCATCATGATGGCGATGCCGCGCGCGGCGAGCTCTACCAGGATCTGATGAACCTCCGCCTTGGCGCCGACGTCGACGCCGCGCGTCGGTTCATCGACGATCAGCACCTTGGGATCGCGTGCCAGCCAGCGGGCAAGGATGACCTTCTGCTGATTGCCACCGGACAGTCCCTCGATCGCCTGCTCGGGCGAGGCCATGCGGATCGACAGCATCTTCCTGTAGTTCGCCAGCGCTTCTCGCTCGCGCCGCTCGGCCATGAAACCGACATTGGAGTAGCGGTCGAGCGCGGCGATCGAGAAATTGGTGAGAATGCCGAGTGCGGCGAAGATCGCCTGGTGCTTGCGGTCTTCCGGCACCAGGCCGATGCCGAGCTCGATGGCATCGGCGGGTGAGGCCGGCGCGATCGGCCTGCCATCGAGCCTGATGGTGCCGGCGGCAATGCGGTCGGCGCCGAAGATGGCGCGGGCGAGCTCGGTGCGGCCGGAACCGACGAGCCCGGCGACGCCGAGGATTTCGCCCGCCTTGAGGTCGAGATCGACGCCTTCGAGCACGATGGCGTGCGGCGCCTGCGGATCGCGCACCGTGCGCAGGCCGCGCACCGAGAGCCGGACGTCGCCGGCGACATCGCGCTGCGTCGGCCTCGCATAGAGCTCGGAAGCGGCGCGGCCGACCATCTTCTCGATGATCTTCGGCAGTTTGATCGGCCCACCTTCGCGGTCGAGATGGCCGGCCAGCCTGCCGTCGCGCAGCACCGTCATACGGTCGCAGATTGCCGATGCCTCCTCCAGCCGGTGGGTGACGAACATGATGGCGACGCCGTCCCGGCGCAGCCGGCCCATGATCGCCATCAGCTTCTGCACTTCGGTTTCGGTCAGCGCCGAGGTCGGCTCGTCCATGATGATGAGACGGCTCTTCAGCGACAGCGCGCGGGCGATCTCGACCAGCTGCTGCTCGGCCACGGACAATGCGGAAACCGGCGTCGCCGGGTCGAGGTCGAGGCCGACGCGGGCGATGATCGCGCGTGAGTCTTCCACCATCTTTCGCCAGCTGACCAGCCCGAACCGGCCGAGCGGCGCACAGCCGATGAAGATGTTTTCCGCCACGGTCAGCGTCGGGATCAGGCTCAGTTCCTGGTAGATGGTGACGATGCCGAGCCGTTTGGCGTCCTGCGGATTGTGCGGGCTGAATTCGATCCCGTCGAAGACGATGCGGCCGCTGGTCGGCGGCATCACGCCGGAGAGAATCTTGAGCAGCGTCGACTTGCCGGCACCGTTCTCGCCGAGCAGGCCGAGGATCTCGCCGGGGCGGACTTCGAGCGAAACGTCACTCAGCGCGGTGACGCCGGCGAAGTGCTTGGTCACGCCCTCGACGGTGAGCAGGGCGGGAGAGGGCACAATAGCGGCTGCCTTGGGCAAAGTTTGCTCCTCGATCATTCGGTTGTCACGCAAGGCTGGCGGGACAGCACCCCCCTCTGGCCTGCCGGCCATCTCCCCCTCAAGTGGGGAGATTGGCAGCCTCGTTGGCCTCGCTTCTTCTGCAAGGTCGAAAATTAGCGAAAGCCGGCGTGACATCCAATCTCCCCCCTTGAGGGGGAGATGGCCGGCAGGCCAGAGGGGGGTGCTGTCCCGCCGGCCTCGCCAATTGGCCCTACTTCGTCTCGCCCAGCCTCTCCGCCTTGTCGAGATTGTCCTTGCCGATGACGATCGGCGTCAAAAGCACCAGCTTTTCCTTCGGCTCGGTCTTGTCCCTGGCGTAGGCGACCGCGATCTGCACGGCGGTGCGCGACTGCTCACCGGGGAACTGCTCGACCGTGCCGGCCAGCTTGCCGTCGCGCACGGCGACCAGTGCTTCGGGAAGCGCGTCGAAGCCGTAGATCTTGACGTCGGTGAAGTTGCGCGCCGCGCAGGCTTCAACCGCGCCGAGCGCCATGTCGTCATTGGCGCAGATGATCGCGTCGGGCTTGCCGTTGGCGGCAAGGCCGGCCTCGGTGACGGAGAGCGCCTCGGCGCGGCCGAAGTTGGCGGTCTGCTCGAAGATGATCTGGTACTTGTCCTTCAGGGGATCGAGGACATTGTGCACGCCCTTGTTACGGTCGATCGCCGGCCCGGCGCCGGGCTGGCCCTGCAAATGGAAGACCTTGGCGCCGTTCGGGAACGCCGCCACCATGGCCTGCGCTTCGGCCTCGCCGCCCTTGACGTTATCGGCGCCGACATGGGCGAGGATGCCCTCGACGCCGTCAACGCGGCGATCAATGGTGACGACGGGAACGCCGGCCTTCACCGCTTCTTCGATGGCCGGGGCCAGCGCGTTGACGTCAAGCGGCGAGATGACGATGGCGTTGACCTTCTGCACGAGCGCCGCCTCGATGTCGGCGGTCTGCTTGGGCGCCGAGTTCTGGCCGTCGCTCTCGACCAGGTTGACGCCTTGCGCCGCAGCTTCCGCCTTGATCTGGTTCAGCATGTGCACGAAGAACGGAAAGCCGAGGTTCGGCACCGAACCCAGGATGGTCAACTTGTCCTGGGCGAAGGCCAGTTGCGGAGCGGCCAGCGCCAATGTGCCCATCGCCACGGACGACAGCAGAAATTCACGTCTGTTGATCAATTTAGTCTCCTCCCAGATGAGCGCACGACCCCGAAACCGGAATAAGTTTTCCGGAAGGTTCCTTGCGTCGATTCAAAAATGGAGTGTCCTTTGAGCGCCCAACTCGCTTTGAAGGGACGCAACGGCGCTCCAGCCGGTCCACCGCGACGTTCTCCTCCGCTCGGTGCCTGCCGGCGGATGCTAGCCAAGGCCGGAGCTTTGCGCAAGAACGGGTGGGACTTGCTCTTTCCCACAAGGGGTGAAGGGAAGATCTTTCGCTTACCGATCGATCATCACCATGGTGCGCTCGCCGTAGCGCGGACCGGCGACCTTGCCCGGCGCCAGCGCGTCGTCGAGCACCTGCATCTCGGCGGCGTCCAGCTTGATCGAAGCCGCGGCGACGTTCTCCTCGAGGTATTTTCTGCGCTTGGTGCCGGGGATCGGCACGATGTCGATGCCGAAGTCGCTCCCCTTGTGGAGCAGCCAGGCCAGCGCGATCTGGCCAGGCTTGACGCGCTTGGCCGCGGCGATGTCGAGTACCATGGCTGCCGCCTGCATGTTGGCGTCATAGTTGGCGCCCTGGTAGCGCGGATCGCCGCGCCGGTAATCGCCCTCTGGATAGTCTTCGGCGCGCCTGACATCGCCGGTGAGAAAACCGCGGCCGAGCGGCGAGAACGGCACCAGGCCGATGCCGAGCTCCTTCAGCAGCGGAATGATTTCCGGCTCGAGATTGCGCTCCCACAGCGAGTATTCGCTCTGCACTGCCGACACCGGATGCACGGCATGCGCCCGGCGGATATTGGCGGCGCCGGCCTCCGAGAGGCCGAAGAAGCGGACCTTGCCCTGAGCAATCAGCTCGCCGACAGCACCCGCCACCTCCTCGATCGGTACCGCCGGATCGACGCGGTGCTGATAGAGGAGGTCGACGTGGTCGCTGGCTAGCCTCCTCAGCGAACCTTCGACAGCCTCGCGGATATGCTCCGGCCGGCTGTCGCGCTCGGTGCCGACTTGCTTGCCGTTTTCGATGCGAAAGCCGAATTTCGTCGCGATCGTCACCTCATCGCGCCGGCCCTTCAGCGCGCGGCCGAGCAGTTCCTCGTTAGCGTGCGGCCCATAGACTTCCGCAGTGTCGAGGAAGGTGCAGCCGAGTTCGATGGCGCGGTGCAGCGTGGCGGTCGATTCCGCCTCGTCGGGCGGGCCGTAGGACTGGCTCATGCCCATGCAGCCGAGGCCGATCATGGAAACCTGCAGCCCCTGGCCGCCGAGTTTGCGTGTCGTCAATGTCATGTGAAGTTCTCCAGGTCAGCATCGCGTTCCAAGCCGCCACGTTCAATATAGCGCGCCGGCTCGGTTTCCACAGAGCGGGCGACGCCACCGCGCGAGGTTCGCAGCGGTCGCCAAATTGACAGCCGACCCGCTCTCGGCCATCCTTAAGGCATGCCGCTTGGCGGCTTGTGCGTGAGTAACCAGCATGGCCAGTTCCGTCACCAGCCAGAAATCCAAGCGCGCCGCGGTGCGCAAGGCGCTCGACCGCCACAAGGTCTACATCACCGCGCAGCGTTTTTCCGCCGGCGGCTACAGTGCGCGGGTGCTGGTCGACGGCGAGGCCTATTGGGTCGACGAATTCCGGCTCAGCCAGCTGCAGCAGGGCCTGTCGCCGGCCGAGCTCGAATTGACGCCGGCCACCGACGATTGAGCGGCGTGACCTCCCATCCTTCGTCATCCCAGGGCGGAGCAGGAGCGAAGCGACGTCGCGGAGACCCTGGGATCCATGCCGTGACATTGGAGCGCCGCTGCGATGGGATTTTGATGCTGCGCTCGTTGCTTTTGCCCACCACCTACGCCTAGTCCATGCCAGCTCCTTCGAAGCTCAAGGCCTATCGCGCCAAGCGCGAGTTCACGAGGACGCCGGAACCGGCCGGTGGCCTGGCTGCCGGTGAAGGCAACCGCTTCGTCGTCCACAAGCACCACGCCACCGCCGATCACTATGATTTGCGCCTGCAGGTCGGCGACGTGCTGAAGAGCTGGGCGGTGCCGCGCGGCCCGTCGCTGAACCCGGCCGACAAAAGGCTGGCGGTCGAGACCGAGGACCATCCGCTCGAATATATCGATTTCGAGGGCGTCATTCCCGAAGGCGAATATGGCGGCGGACCGATGATCGTCTGGGACACCGGCGTCTGGGCGCCGATGGACGATGTCGAAAAGAGCCTGCGCACCGGCTCCTTCAAGTTCCGGCTCGCCGGCGAGAAGCTCAATGGCGGCTGGATGCTGACGCGGCTGAAACCGAAGCCCGGCGAGGATGAGGGCAAGAAGAACTGGCTGCTGTTCAAGGAGCGCGATCTCGCCGCCGATGCCACGCTCGACATACTGGAAGCCCGGCCGGAAAGCGTCAAATCCGGCCGTCGTATTGAGGAACTGGTGGCACCGCCGAAGCCTGCCGCCAAACCTGCCAAGCCGGTGGTGCTGAAACCCGGCGCTTTGCCGGGCGCCGTCAAGGCGCCCCCGCCTTCCCGGATCGAGCCGCAGCTGGCGACCTCCGTGGCCAAGCCGCCGGACGGTGAGGATACTGGGGAGGAATGGCTGCACGAGATCAAGTTCGACGGCTACCGCACCATGGCGCACCTGGCCGACGGTGCGGTCAGGCTGATCACCCGCGCCGGCCTCGACTGGACGAAGCGCTATGGCGACCTGCCGCTTGCCTTCGCCAGGCTGCCGTGCCGGGAGGCGATCATCGACGGCGAGGTCGTCGCGCTCGACGCCAAGGGCATCAGCCGCTTTGCCCTTCTGCAGGACGCGCTGGCCGAAGGCGCCGGCAACAAGCTCCACTTCTACGCTTTCGACCTCGTCTATCTCGACGGCTGGGACCTGACAAAAGCGCCGCTTCGGCGGCGCAAGGCGCTGCTTTCGCAACTTCTGTCCGGTCTCGGCGCCAACTCCGCCATCCAGCTCAGCGATCATGTCGAAGGCGACGGCCAGGCGCTCTATGACCAGGCATCCGAGATGGGGCTGGAGGGTGTGGTGTCGAAACGCGCCACGGCGATCTACCAGAGCGGCCGCACCAAAACCTGGACCAAGACCAAGGCGCTCCAGACCGGCGACTTTGTCATCGCTGGCTACACCGTCTCCGACGCGGCCGAGGGACTCGCTGCACTTGGCCTCGGCGAATTCGAAGACGGCGAGCTGCACTATCGCGGCAAGGTCGGCACCGGCTTCGATGCCGCGACCGCAGGCGAATTGCTGGCGCGGCTGGAGCCGTTGCGGGCCGGTGCATCCGCGCCCGAGGGCGTTCCGCGCGAGATCATGCGCGAGATGAACTGGGTGCGGCCGCTGCTTTCGGCGCATATCCATTACGCCAACCGGACCACCGACAATGCGCTGCGCCATGCCGTGTTCCGCGGCCTGCGTGACGTCGGCCTGTCGACACCGGTTTCGGCCAAGCGCAAGCGGCTGATCGCCGAGGCCGACCTCGCCACAATCTGGGTGACCAACCCGACGCGGCGGCTGTTCGGCAAGACCGGCCCGACCAAGCTCGACATCGCCGTCTATTACGCGCTGGTCGGCGATTTCATGCTGCCGCACATTCTCGGCCGGCCGGTCTCGCTGGTGCGCTGCCCGACCGGCAAGCCGCAGGACTGTTTCTTCCAGCGCCACGCCTTCACCGGCATGCCGTCCTCGGTGGCGACCTTCGAGGCGACGAATTCGGAGGGCGAGACCAAATCCTATCTCTCGGTGGAAGACGCCAAGGGCTATCTGGCTCTGGCGCAGTTCGGCGTCGTCGAGTTCCACACTTGGGGCACCCATCGCACGCGGCTCGACAAGCCGGACCTGATCGTTTTCGACCTCGACCCGGGCGAAGGGATCGCCTGGCGCGAGGTGGTTGAGGCGGCGGTGCACATTAAGGGCGAGCTGGAAGCGCTAGGGCTGGTGCCGTTCGCCAAGACCTCCGGGGGGCACGGCATCCACATCACCGTGCCGGTGACGCAAAAGCAGAACTGGAAGAAACTGCACCAGGCGACCAGCGCCATCTCCACGCATCTTGCCGCCACCGCGCCCGACACTTTCACCACCACCATGGGCAAGGACAACCGCAAGCGGCGCATCTTCATCGATTTTCACCGCAATGCGCGCGGCCACACCTCGGCGGCTCCCTATTCACTGCGCGCCCGCACCAATTTGCCGGCCTCGACGCCGGTCAGCTGGAGCGATCTGGAATCCATCGATGCTCCGCAGGATCTGAATTATTCCTCGCTGCCGGGCCTTCTGGCGACGTCAGGCGACCCTTGGGCCGACATGGAAGATTTCGCCAAGGATTTGCCGGCGATAGGCACCGCGAGGTAGTTCTGCGAGCGCGGCCCAGACTCCATCGACGCTCCGGAAAATTTGAATTATTCTTCGCCACGGACCTCTTGCCTGCAGGCGGCTCCCAGCGGAGGAAGATTTCGCTAGGGATTTGCCGGTATTGTAAGGGGCAATGTAGGATTTCGGCAGCCGCATTCGTCCTCCGGACGAAACAGCGCTGCGAACAGTTCGACAGCACAAGGCCGCGTAGGAGTATTTCATGGCGCCCAGGGCAAGTTGGAAAGGTTACCTCAAGCTCAGTCTGGTCAGCTGTCCGGTCCGGCTCTATCCGGCGACCAGTGCCAGCGAGCGCATCAGCTTCAACCAGCTGCACAAGAAGACGCACAACCGCATCAACATGAAGCCGGTCGACCCTGAACTCGGGTTGGTCGAGCGTTCGGACCTGGTCAAGGGCTACGAATACGAGGACAAGCAATACATCATCATCGACGATACCGATCTCGACGCGGTGCGCATCGAATCCAACCATACGATGAACATCGAGGCCTTTGTCGACGAGCGTTCGGTCGACGTCATCTACCAGGACGCGCCCTATTACCTGGCGCCGGATGGCGCAATGGCCGAGGAGACCTTTGCCGTGTTGCGCGAAGCGATGCGCAAATCCGGCAAGCTGGCGATCGCCCGCCTCGTGCTGTCCAGCCGCGAGCGCGTGGTGACGATCGGCGCGCGCGAGAACGGCATGTTCGTCTGCACCTTGAGGAATCCGAACGAAGTGCGTGGCACGGCTGAATATTTCGGCAATATCCCGGCCGGAAACCCCGATCCGGAAATGCTGCAATTAGCCGAAGCGCTGATCAAGCAGAAGGAAACCACCTTCGACCCGAAGAATTACGAGGACCGCTACGAGATCGCGTTGATGACGATGATCCGCGAGAAGCTCAAGGGCCACAAGCCTATCATCGCGGCGGCACCTGAGCGCGGCAACGTCATCAATCTCATGGATGCGCTGAAGGCGAGCCTGTCGCAGTCGGCCAAGCCACCGGCCAAGTCGAAGAGCAAGGCCGATGAAACAGCCAAGCCTGCGGCGAAATCCGCCAAGGCCGGCGCTGGCGCGGCCAAGGAAAACCCGCTCAAGGCGAACCTTCTCAAAGCCGTCGGCAAGAGCAAGGCGTGACGGCTCTTGCCGGCACGGTCTTCGGCATCGTCGGCGCGCTGGCGGCCTTTCCGCTCAGGCTGGCGGCGCGCGAGGTCGCGCGCCAGCACGGCCAGTTGCGGCGCGGCGTCACTCGGCGCACCACGCATGTCGTGTTGGGCCGCATGTTGCTCGCCAGGGCCGGCGACATCGAGATCGAGCGCCGCGTCGCTGCGGAACGTGCAGCCGGGCGCAGGCTGGTCAGCGAGAACGGCTTCCTGCGGCTGCTCGGGTTGATGAAGGCACCGGAAGCCTCGACGCTGTCGCGGCAGTCGCTGATCGATCAGTCGCGGCTGACCGGCGCCGATCTCGACCTTTTGTCGCTGTTCGACGCCTTCGAGCATGATTGCGAACCGTATTCCTTCCGCGACCTGATCCTCGCCCGCAAATATGCCGGGCTGGTCGCCGGCGGCGCCTCATGGGGGGCGATCGTGCGGTCGGTGCATCGCTCCGGCCCGATCGCCTCGCTCACCGCCAAATCGCTCAATGTCGGCTCGCAGCACGGGCGGGCCGACGCGATCTATCTCGAGGGCGGCCAGAGCGAAGTCAACGGCCAGCTGCTGTTCGATCTGGGAACGCAGGATGACGACACGATGGAAGAGCTGTTCGCCGATGCCGAGGCGGCGGAAGAGGCTGAAGACCACGAGCAGGCCGCGGCACTCTACCAGCGCTGCCTAGCCATCGACCCGAGCGATGCCATCGCCGCCTTCAACCGCGCCAACTGCCTGCGCGCCTCCGGCCACGCGGCCGAGGCGGCGCACGACTATGCCCGCGCCATCAAGTGCGACCCGGTGTTCGTCGAGGCATGGTTCAATCTGGCCGGGCTGATGAGCGAAGAGGGGCGGGTGGCGTCGGCTCGGCGGCATCTGCTGAAGGCGATTTCGCTAGATGCGAAGTACGCCGATGCGGTGTTCAACCTTGCGAGGCTGGAGTTCGACGCCGGCAATCTAGCCGAAGCGCGGCGGAACTGGGCGCGCTACCTCGAACTCGACGCGGATTCCGAATGGGCACGTATGGCGGCCAAGGGTATCCAGTTCGTCGATTTGCAGCTGGCGCGGATGTCGGCGGGGTGAGGTAATCCAATGCCTGCGCTTGAACACCCCCCTCTGTCCTGCCGGACATCTCCCCCTCAAGGGTGGAGATCGGCAGCTTCGGCGCCCCGCGTGCCTTTCAGCTTTGGTGGTTGGCGAAAACGCAGACGTCATCCAATCTCCCCCCTTGAGGGGGAGATGTCCGGCGGGACAGAGGGGGGTGCGAAGGAACTCGGCCTTCATCTGCGGGCCACCCCATGACGACCTTCCTCTTCGACGGCCCCGACACCGCCCCAATCACCATCCTGCTCGCCCATGGCGCCGGGGCGCCGATGGATTCGCCCTCGATGACCGCGACGGCAAAAGCGCTGGCCGAGGCCGGCTTCCGCGTTGCGCGCTTCGAGTTCCACTACATGGCGGCCCGCCGCTACGGCCATCGCAAGCCGCCGCCGCGCGCCGAGACGGTGAACCCCGAATACGTCAAGGCAATCGCCGACCTCCGGGCGAAGGGCGTGAAGGGTCCGCTGATCATCGGCGGCAAGTCGATGGGCGGGCGCGTCGCTTCGATGATCGCCGAGGAGATGTTTTCGAAGGGCGAGATCTCGGGCCTGCTTTGCCTTGGCTATCCCTTCCATCCGCCGGGCAAACCGACACAGCTTCGGACGAAGCATCTCGCCGATCTGAAGACGCCGACATTGGTCTTCCAGGGCACGCGCGACGAGTTCGGGACCAAAGACGAGGTCGCGACCTATGCTCTGTCCGACGCGATTGAGATCTTCTGGCTGGAAGACGGCGACCATGATCTGAAGCCGCGCAAAAACATCTCCGGCTTCTCCACCGCCGATCATCTGAAGACGCTGGCTGATGCAGTGAAGGCGTGGACCGAACGGATCGTGCGCTGAAGCAGGCCGATGAAGATCGCCACCTTCAACGTCAACAACATCAACGGCCGGCTGCCAAACCTGCTCGCATGGCTGGCCGCCGCCAAACCCGACATCGCCTGCCTGCAGGAGCTCAAGGCCAGGCAGACGCAGTTTCCGCGCACCGCGCTTGCGGCGGCCGGCTACGGGGCGGTGTGGGTCGGGCAGCCGACCTGGAACGGCGTCGCCATCCTTTCGCGTGGCTCGGAGTCGGTGCTGACCCGCGAGGCGCTGCCCGGCGACGACGGCGACCAGCAGGCGCGCTACATCGAAGCGGCGGTCAACGGCATCGTCGTCGCCTGCCTCTACGCGCCGAACGGCAATCCGCAGCCCGGCCCGAAATTCCGGTACAAGCTGGCCTGGCACGAAAGGCTGGAGGCGCATGCGGCGCAGTTGCTCGACACCGGCCTGCCGGTGGTGCTGGCCGGCGACTACAACATCGTGCCCGAGCCGCGCGATATCTATCCGACCCGCTCCTATGACGACAACGCGCTGGTGCAGCCGGAAAGCCGGGCATCGTTCCAGCGGCTGCTCGACCAAGGCTGGCTTGATGCGCTGCGCAAGAAGCACCCGACGGAGACGCTCTACACATTCTGGGACTATCGCCGCAATCGCTGGCCGCGCGATGCCGGCCTGCGGCTCGACCATATCTTGCTCAGCAAGAAGCTGTCGCGCCGGCTGGTAGCGGCGGGCATCGACCGCGACGTGCGCGGCGAGGTCGGCGCCAGCGACCACGCGCCGGTCTGGCTGGAGTTGAAGTGAGGCACGAAAGCTGGCGCCGCCTTTCCGGGCGGCAACCAGTCAGGTTGGCCGCGCCGCTTCGCGGGCGAACGCCTCGATCAAAGGGGCGTATCCCTCAAGGTCGGGCTGAGTAGCGAAACTGTAGGTAGCGGCGGTCGAAGCCCAGGGCAGCTTTTCCGAAGTGAAGACTTCGACGAAGGGCACGTACCAATGGTGCTCGTCCAGCATGGTCGCGCGCACGTTGACAAGGAAATCCAGGCCATGCGGACGCGTGAACATCCAGTTCTTGCAGTGCGGGCAATAGAGCTGCCGGTGCGGGCCGTGCAGGCCGCCGACCACCGGCTCGCCTTGCGTTATGGCGAAACCGTCGCTGGGCACGGCGATGGTCAGGGAATACGCGCTGGCGCTCAGCTTCTGGCAGCCGGTGCAGTGACACGCCGTCGTCAGCAAGGGCGGCGCGCTGATGCGAAAGCGTATTCCACCGCACAGGCAACCGCCGTCCCAAGGTAGCTTCCAATCGTCCATCGCTGGCCTCGCCTTAGCCTCTGCCAGCGATCTAGCGCGCGACCGCCAAGCTGCAATCTCACCCTTGAGGGTCCCAGAAGGGAGGAGATCGGCAGCTTCACGTCCTTCCCCCAGGAATCGTGAACACCACGTCGGCGCGGCCGTAGCCGCCATCGGCGACCTCCTCGATCAGCACCATCGTGTAGGGACGCACGCCTTCGCCGAACATCTCGACGAACAGGGCTGTGGTCTTGTGGACGAGGTCCTCCTTCTGTCCGGCGGACAGCGCGCGCTCAGGTACCTTGAAATTTGCAAACGGCATGATGTCGATTTCCTGTTGGCTGTTGGAGGTAAAGTCAGACCGTGCCACCATTGGCGCGCAGCACCTGGCCGTTGACCCAGCCGCTGTCCGGTCCGGCGAGGAACGACACCACGCCGGCGATGTCGGCGGGCTGGCCGAGCCGCCCGAGCGGGATCATCCTGGTGATCGTTTCGACCAGTGCCTCGGACTTGCCGCCGAGGAACAGCTCGGTTGCCACCGGCCCCGGCGCCACGACATTGACGGTGATGCCGCGCGGCCCGAGTTCCTTGGCCAGCACATGGGTCATCGCCTCGACGCCGGCCTTGGTGGCAGCGTAGACACCGTAGGTCGGCTGGTAGAGCCCGACCACGCTGGACGAGAAGCTGATGATGCGGCCGCCCTCGCGCAGCCTTCTTGCGGCCTCGCGCATGCCGCGGAAGACGCCGCCGAGGTTCACCGCGATCTGCTGCTCGAAACCGGCGTCGTCCGTCTGCGCGATCGGCGCGAGCTTCATGATGCCGGCATTGTTGACCAGCACGTCGAGGCGGCCAAAGGCCTGCTCGGCTGCGTCGAACAGATGCGCCACCCCCTTGGGATCGCCGACATCGGCCTGAACGGCGATCGCCGTGCCGCCCGCCGCCTCGATCCCCCGCATCACGCCTTCGGCGGCTTCAGCGCCCCTGGCATAGTTGACGACGACCGAAAAGCCGTCGCGTGCCAGCCTTCTGGCAATTTCGGCGCCGATACCCTTCGAGGCGCCGGTCACCAGTGCCGCCTTTCCGTGCCGCGTAGTCATGTCAGCTCTCCAATTCTTGTCGGCTGAAAATAGGCGATAAATCCTGCGGGATAATCGCTCGGGACTTGCCAACACCATTCGGATATGGCGAACAATGGCCATGGACAGTCTCGACCGGATGCGCCTCCTTTCCCGTGTGATCGAGCGCGGCAGCTTCACCGCGGCGGCCGCCGATCTGTCGATGTCGCGATCGACCGCCACCGAAGCGATCAAGGACCTGGAGGCGCGGCTGGGGGTCAGGCTGCTCGAACGCACCACGCGCCATGTCACGCCGACGTTGGACGGCCAGGCCTATTACCAGCGCTGCCTCGCCATCCTTGCCGATGTCGAGGATGCCGAGGCCGGCTTTCAATCGGCGCAGCCGCAGGGCCTTTTGAGGATCGACGTGCACGGCTTCATGGCCCGCCATTTCATCCTGCCGCGGCTCTCCGAATTCCTCGACCGCTACCCCGGGATCGACCTGCATATCGGCGACGGCGACCGGCTGGTCGATCTGGTGCGCGAGGGCATCGACTGCGTGCTGCGTTCCGGCGAACAGGCCGACAGCGGCATGATCGTGCGGCGGGTGGCAACATTGCGCGAAGTCACTTGCGCCAGCCCCGCCTATCTCGAAAAGCACGGCATGCCGGCAACCCCCGACGATCTCGAAGGCCATCTCATGGTCGGCTTCCGCTCGTCGCGGACCGGCGAGGTCATGCCGCTCGAATTCACCGTTGGCGGCGCGTTGCGCTATATCAGCCTGCCCAACCGGGTGACAGTCAACGGCTCCGACACGATGGCGGAGCTGGCGCGCCTCGGCTTCGGCCTGGTGCAGGCGCCGCATTACCGCTTTGCCGGGGATTTCGCACGCGGCACGCTTGTCGAAGTGCTGCAGGATTACCCGCCGTCGCCGACACCGCTGTCGGCGCTCTACCCGCAGAACCGCCAGCTCGCGCCGCGGGTACGCGTGTTCATCGACTGGGTGACCGGGATTTTTGGCGAGGATGGGACATCCGGCCGGGTGTGATCGTGCACCGGGCCGCCGGCTACTTTGCGAAGGGCGATCGGAACGAGATATGCCGTGACGGGCGGGGTTGGGTGAGGACCTAAGCTGCGCTCTCGCTGCGTTCGCGTCCAAGGGCCGGCAAACTGTAGGAGATCACCGACATCGTTGCGCTGATCGAAGCGAGGGAAGCCGAAAGCCGATGGTCGCGGAACGTACAAAAACGGACCGCGCCTCACGTTCACGATGGAAAATTCGGACAGTTAGCCGACAACTCGGCCCATGCTCGATCCAATTCGAGTTTCGATTGGGTCTTTTCAATGCTTTTCGCGGCAGCGTTGTCGATGAAGTTGCTTTCGATCCGCATGACTCGAAAATGTCCACCTGACGGCCGCTGATAGAGGACAATATAGCCGCAGTAACGATCGATGTTTTCAAACTTCGCCGCTATGTCGACCGCGGCATAAACGCCAGGAAAGGCAGCGTTCGCTGGGTCCTTCAACCACGTGAATTTGAGTAGCCGGCGCTCGCGCACAGCGCCGGCTTGAGAATGAAAATCTTTACTTTGCTCCACGAAGGCGTTCGATGGGATCGAAGCTTTCGCGGTATCAGTCATCATTTCGTATGCCCGCCCATACTCTTGGTTATCGAGCGAAAGGAAATAGCGACCAACCGTTTCCGTTGCATCTCGAACCGCGTCCTCCGAGGGCGTCCACTCTTGCGATTGTGCGGGTAGGATCGCAACCAACACCGAAGTCACGATCGCAAGGAAAGCTACGGCTGCATGTGTCATGGGAATTTCTTCGCAGGAGCTTGCCACGAATGCAATCCGGTCACGGCCGATAGCCAGAATTTCGAACTGACCCACATCCCAATAGCGCGCTATGTTAGCGCTGCTGCAAGCGGACTGTCACGGAACTCCAGCCACCTGCCATTGCGCTGCGCGTCATCCCGGCCCTGATCCTTGATCAGCTCCGCCCTCGTGCTATAAAAAACCATGTCAGGGACCAGCCCCGCGGCCACTTCGCCGCTCATCGTGATCGATCTTCAGACCGGCATGTTCGACGGCGTCGCCGAACCGCCGATCCATGATGCCGACGGCATGGTTGCCCGCACCCGCGCGCTGATCGAATGGGCACGGCGCAGCGGGCGCAAGGTCGCTTTCATCAGGCACGACGGCCCGCAGGGCGATCCTCTGGCGCCGGGTGAGCCGGGCTGGCCGGTGTGGCCGGCGCTCGGCCAGGCCGAGGACGAGCCGACTTTCGCCAAGTGTGTCGGCGACGCATTCAGCAATGCCGCGCTTGCAGAATGGGTAGTCGGGCAGGGCGCCGGCGAGGTCGTTCTGATCGGCGCGCAGACCGATTTTTGCGTGGCGGCCACGGTGAAGGGCGCCTTTGCGGCGGGCCTGGGCGTCACCGTGGTTTCCGACGCCCATAGCACGCTCGACACCACCAGCGAGACCGCCGCGGAGATCATCGTCCGGCACAATGCGGCATTTGCCGCCGCCGGGGTCAAGCTGGCGACGACAAAGGCGCTGACCGATAGCTGATCCCGGCTCATCCCTACGCCGTCAAAGCCTGATCCAGCCGGGAAGAAACTGGCGGGTTCAGACAATTTGGCGCGGGGCGCCTCATCACTTGCGGGCTTCCGCCGGCGCGGCCTATCGCGTATTGGCGCGGGACCTCTCCTTTGGCCTTTCCCGGAAAACCATGATTCGTCTCGAAAGCATCAGCAAACAAAACGGGCGGCAGATCGTCTTCATCGAAGCCTCGGCTGCCTTGCAGAAAGGCGAGAAGGTCGGGCTGGTCGGCCCCAACGGCGCCGGCAAGACGACGCTGTTTCGCATGATCAACGGCGAGGATCAGCCCGACGAGGGCCAGGTCTCGGTCGATCGCGGCGTCACCATCGGCTATTTCAGCCAGGATGTCGGCGACATGGAAGGCCGCAGCGCTGTCGCCGAAGTGATGGACGGCGCCGGGCCGGTGAGCGAAGTGGCGGCCGAGATGCGCGAGCTCGAGCACGCCATGGGCGACCCTGACCAGGCCGACCAAATGGACGAGATCATCGCCCGTTACGGCGAGGCGCAGCATCGTTTCGAGGAGCTCGACGGCTATGCGCTGGATGGGCGCGCCCGCGAAGTGCTGGACGGGCTCGGCTTCAGCCAGGAGATGATGGACGGCGATGTCGGCAAGCTGTCCGGCGGCTGGAAAATGCGCGTGGCGCTGGCCAGGATCCTTTTGATGCGGCCCGACGCCATGCTGCTCGACGAGCCGAGCAACCATCTCGACCTCGAAAGTCTGATCTGGCTGGAGCAGTTCCTGAAGAACTATGACGGCGCGCTGCTGATGACCTCGCACGACCGCGAGTTCATGAACCGCATCGTCAACAAGGTGGTCGAGATCGACGGCGGCTCGCTGACCGCTTACTCCGGCAACTACGAATTCTACCAGCAGCAGCGGGCGATTGCCGACCGGCAGCAGCAGGCGCAGTTCGAGCGCCAGCAGGCGATGCTGGCCAAGGAGATCGCCTTCATCGAGCGCTTCAAGGCGCGGGCGTCACATGCCGCCCAGGTGCAGAGCCGGGTGAAGAAGCTGGACAAGATCGACCGTGTCGAGCCGCCCAAGCGCCGCCAGAAAGTGTCGTTCGACTTCCAGCCGGCGCCGCGCTGCGGCGAGGACGTGGTGACGCTGAAGAACATCCACAAAAGCTATGGCAGCCGCTCGATCTACGAGGGGCTGGATTTTCAGGTGCGTCGCCGCGAGCGCTGGTGCGTGATGGGCATCAACGGCGCCGGCAAGTCGACGCTGCTGAAGCTGGTGGCTGGCGCTTCCGAGCCGGATAATGGCACGGTGGCGCGCGGCCCGAGCGTCAAGATGGGCTATTTCGCCCAGCACGCCATGGAAGTGCTGGAGGGCGAGCGCACCGTGTTCCAGACGCTGGAAGACGCGTTTCCGCAGGCCGGCCAGGCGCCGCTCAGGGCGCTGGCCGGCTGCTTCGGCTTTTCCGGCGACGAGATCGAGAAGAAATGCCGCGTGCTGTCGGGCGGCGAGAAGGCGCGGCTGGTGATGGCACTGATGCTGTTCGATCCGCCCAATTTGCTGGTGCTGGACGAGCCGACCAACCACCTCGACATCGCCACCAAGGAGATGCTGATCACGGCACTGTCGCAGTACGAGGGGACCATGCTGTTCGTCTCGCATGACCGGCATTTCCTGGCGGCGCTGTCGAACCGGGTGCTGGAACTGACGCCCGAGGGGATTCATACCTATGGCGGCGGCTATACGGAGTATGTCGAGCGCACCGGGCAGGAGGCGCCGGGGTTGAGGAGCTGAGGCGCGGACCCAGCTCTGCCGCTCGATTCCTGAGGCTAAGCACGAGCTGTTCAGCCGTGTATCGCAATTTCGCGCAGCGGATCGCCGCCGTCGATGAACAGCCGGCCTTGCGCGGTCAACACAGCGCCGAGCCGTTGCAGGGCGATTTTTCCCGCTTCGGGATGACGACCGTCCAGCGCGCCGACGCGCACCGCAACGGCAATGTCGAAGCGCTTCTCGTCGGCCTCCAACTCGAAATCTTCGATCGCGACCTGGCGAAGACTCAACCGGCCTGCCGCAATCTCGGCGCGCGAGGCGGCTCCGGCCTGTGCGATGGCCTTGGCGGAGCGATCGATCGCCAGCACATGCCCGCCGCCGATCCGGCGCGCGATCTCGCGCGCCGCAGCACCTGGTCCGCAGCCGATCTCCAGCACGCGCATGCCCGGCCGCAAAGGCAGCGCGTTGATGATCGCCAAAAGCCTTGGCGACAAGTCGTTCGCCATTCCCTGTTCTCCAGCTTTTTCGCGATCCGAAATTAGCGACCGCGGCCGGCGACGGGAAGAGACGCGGACATCGCCGATGCATTCACCCAGCTGCCGGGTCGAGGAGGGACATGATCAACATCGAAGAGAACTGGTCGGTCGCCTCAATTGCGGCGGCCGAGCGGCCCGGCGTCGTTGACCTGAGGGGTAGGGAGGGACTGGCGCCGAGCCTAACCGGTGGGGGGTAGATTACCGGCCGTTTATGTGTATACGCTCAAGCTAATATAAGAGCAAGCTAATGTTATGCGTCAGCGGGCGGGACGTTGGTTTCTGATCAGTGGACGGCCGCCGCCTCCTGGCCGCGCACTCCAACCGGCCCAACACCGCTTATTGCCTTCAAGTCGTGGCTCCAATGCTGTACCCAGCCCGAATTCAAGGAGCCTCCATGACCTCACATCCCGACATCCCCGACGCCAGCATGGCCGTCGATGCGGCCGGCATGACAGCCGATGACGAGCGTGCCGACGAGGCGGATGCCGCATGGCAGGACGATGTTCGCGAGGGCGTGCGGCACATAGGCGATCTGGATTCCCTGCCGCTGTCGCCTGCCGAGCGCGCGGCGGCCGAAGCCGCGGCCATGCGTCACAAGGTTCGCATTCCCAAGGCCTATCTCGACCTGATCGACTGGAGCGACCCGGCCGATCCGATACGGCTTCAGGTCATCCCGTCGCCCAATGAACTGACGGAGCAGGAGGGCGAGCTCGACGATCCGATCGCCGACCACGCCTTCAGTCCGGTGCCGAGATTGACGCATCGCCATGCCGACCGGGTTCTGCTGTTCCCGACCTATCAATGCGCGGTCTATTGCCGGTTCTGCTTTCGCAAGGAGTCGCTGACCTCGATCGGCCGGGGTTTTTCGCGCGAGGCGCTGGAGCCGGCGTTCGCCTACATCGAGTCCCATCCGGAAATCCGCGAGGTGATTCTGACCGGCGGCGATCCGCTCTCCCTGCCGGACAAGGCGCTGACGGAAATCCGCGCCCGCGTCGAGGCGATCCAGCATGTGCGGCTGTTGCGCATCCACACCCGCGTGCCCGTGGCGCTGCCCTCGCGCGTCACCGGCGGGCTGGTTCAAGCCTTGCAGGGCCGGCTGATGGTCACGGTCGTCACCCATTTCAACCATCCGCGCGAGATCACCGAGGCGACCGAGCGGGCCTGCCGTACTTTAAGGCAGGGCGGCTTCGTGCTGCTGAACCAGAGCGTTCTGCTGAAAGGCGTGAACGACACGGTCGAGGTGCTGGAAGAGCTGTGCCGCGAGCTGATGTACCGCCTTGGCGTCAAACCCTATTACCTGCACCACGGCGATCTCGCGCGCGGCATGGCGCACCGGCGCACCACGATCGCCGAGGGCCAGGCGCTGGTCAGCGCCTTGCGTGCGCGCCTGTCGGGCATCTGCAACCCCGTCTATGTGCTGGACCTGCCGGACGGCGGAGGGAAAGTGCCGCTCGGCCGGTCCTATCTCGAGGCGCGGGACGGGGAGACGTGGCAGATACGTGGGCTTGATGGGGTTGTGAGGGCGTACAGGGAGGTTGCTGGGGAGTAGGGGACGCGCAGCCACCGAACCGTCGAGGTCGCGTTCAGCTTATGTAGTAATGTCCCATATAGATATCATGGTCTAGACAGGACATGTTCGGTTCTGGGAATGTGCATTGGACGTTCCGCTAGTTTAGTCAACTAATATATATCGCCCAACTCATATCGTCGGTTTTGGGCTAGCGGGAAAACCTGCCTCCTGCTTGTACGACGGTGCCTGAGGCCACACTTTATAACCGGCTGGCAAAGCTCCCTTTTGTTGATGTCAGCCTAAATCCGGCTGGTGTTTCGATGCGGCGTTGAGGCTATAAAGCCGTTCAACCGGGCGGCCTTGAGATGCATTTCGGTCGGTCGAGAGGGGGTATGGTGATCGACGGAACGCCAAACGTGATTCTGCTGATCGGCAGCGCCCCCGATGTGGTGCGCTGCGCGGCCTGGCCCAAGCAGGCCTTCGGCAAGATCGTCGCCATCAACAATGCCTGGCGCGTGCGCCCCGACTGGGATTTCCTCGTCCATGCCGGCGATTTCCCGGCGGAGCGGATGCCGCAAGGCGATCCCCTGCAGCAGGCGCAGATCTTCAGCGCCTCGCATTACGTTCCGGCGCAAAACAGCTTTGGCGGCTTCGTCTATGCCGGCGGCACCATGTCGATGACGGCGGCCTACTGGACGATCCACAGCCAGAAGCCCGACGTGCTGGCATTCCTTGGCTGCGACATGATCTACGACCAGCCCGGCAACACGCATTTTTACGGCGTCGGCCGCGCCGACCCTTTGCGCAACGACGTCACGCTGCGCAACCTCGAGGCGAAGTCGGCCCGCCTGCTCATCCATGCGCTCCGGCGCGGGTGCCTGTGCGTCAACCTATCCGACCTGCCGCGCAGCCGGCTGATCTTCCCGCGGCTGACGCTCGACGAGCTCGGCGCGCTGTCTTCCTCGCAGCTTTCGGAAATGAAGGCGGAGATGCTTGCCGGCCTGCAACTCGATCAGGCGGAGGAGGCCGACAGGATCGAGAAGGAACTCGGCTATTTCTTCGAGGACGGCATGTACTGGAAGCACCTCGACAAGCTCGACGAGAAATTCCTGGCCGATATCGACCGGCTGTGGATGGCGGCGGTGGAGGCGAGCCAGCCGAAGCTGCCAATCTCCCCCACGAGGGGGGAGATCGGCGCGTCGTCCGCTTAGCTTTTGGCCGCCTCGAGCTTGTCTTGCGTCTTCGTCTCGAAGTCGCTGGCGTCATGGCGCTCGTGCAGCTGCATCGAAGGCTCGCCGAAGGTGCGATTGACCATGCGGCCGCGCTTGACCGCCGGCCGGGCGTCGATGGCGTCGGCCCAGCGCTGCACGTTCTTGTACTCTTCCACCTGCAGGAACTCGCCGGAATCATCATACATGCGGCCCTTGGCCAGGCCGCCATACCAGGGCCACACCGCGATGTCGGCAATCGTGTAGTCGCTGCCGCCTAAATACTCGCTTTCGGCCAGGCGCCGGTCAAGCACGTCCATCTGCCGCTTGGTCTCCATGGCGAAGCGGTCGATGGCATATTCGATCTTCATCGGCGCATAGGCATAGAAATGGCCGAAGCCGCCGCCGAGATAGGGCGCCGACCCCATCTGCCAGAACAGCCATGACAGGGTTTCGGCACGAGCCGGCTGCTCTGTCGGCAGGAATTCGCCGAATTTTTCGGCGAGATAGAGCAGGATCGAACCGGATTCGAAGATGCGGATCGGCTTTTCGCCGCTGCGGTCCATCATGGCCGGGATCTTGGAGTTGGGGTTGACCTTGACGAAGCCGCTGCCGAACTGGTCGCCGTCATTGATCCTGATCGGCCAGGCGTCGTATTCGGCGCCGCTGTGGCCGAGCGCCAGAAGCTCCTCCAGCATGATCGTCACCTTGACGCCGTTCGGCGTCGCCAGCGAATAAAGCTGCAGCGGATGCTTGCCGACCGGCAGTTCCTTGTCATGCGTCGGGCCGGCGATCGGCCGGTTGATGCTGGCGAAAGCGCCGCCATTTGGCTTGTTCCAGGTCCAGACTTTTGGCGGCGTATATTGGTCCGTTGTGTAGTCGTTCATGTCGGGAGGCCTTTGGATTGGAAGGATTGGGGATTGGAAGGATTGGGGAGGATCTCAGGGTATCAACTTGGGTGATGGAGGAGGAACTTTGCATAGGACAGCTTCGGATAGCCGTAGGTACAGATAGGGCGGCCGGCGCTGTTGCAAAACCCCGGCGCCAACGGCGAGGCGCCGGTCCACACCAAAGCCGGCGCCGCCTCTTGCGCCTGGTCACCTGCGCCATACCTATAGCCCATATCGGCCTGCGAACCTCATATCAGCCTGCGAACATTGCCAGGAACCAAAGCATGAATATCGAGCCCCTTTTGCGATCCATCGTGGCCGTCCGCGCCACCGTCCCCGAAGACGCCTTCACGGCAGACGCGCTGGGCACCCGCCGCGAAGGCAGCGGCGTCGTCATCCGCGGCGACGGGTTGGTGCTCACCATCGGCTATCTCATCACCGAGGCCGAGGAGGTCTGGCTGGCCGACCAGGACGGCCGCGTGGTGCCCGCCCATGCGCTCGCCTACGATCAGGAATCGGGCTTCGGCCTGGTGCAGGCGCTGGCGCCGCTCGGACTGCCCGCCATTGCGCTCGGTGATGCGTCCAGGGCGAAGATCGGCGATCCCGTCGTGCTCGCCGACGGCGTCGGCCGCTCGGTGCGGGCGCAGATCGTCACCAAGCAGGAATTCGCCGGCTATTGGGAATATCTGCTCGACGAAGCGATCTTCACGGCGCCGGCCCACCCCTCATGGGGCGGCGCCGGCCTCATCGGCGCTGATGGCAGGCTGCTCGGCATCGGTTCGCTGCGCCTGCAGATGAGCCGCAACGGTGAGGTCGCCGACATCAACATGGTGGTGCCGATCGATCTGCTGCCGCCTATCCTCGACGATCTCCTGACGCGCGGCCAGGTCGCCAGGCCGCCGCGGCCGTGGCTCGGCGCCTTCTCGGCCGAGAGCGACGGCAAGGTCGTGGTGATGAGCGTCGCCGAGGGCGGCCCGGCCGCCCAGGCGGGCCTACGCCAGGGCGACGTCATCTCGGATGTCCGCGACGCGGCGGTCGACGGGCTCGCCGATTTTTATCGCAAGCTGTGGAAGAGCGGCCCGGCGGGCGCCGAGATCCCGATCCGCGTGCTGCGCGACGGCCGCGAAACCTGGCTGCGCGTCAAATCCGCCGATCGCAACAGCCTGCTGTGGAAGCCGCCGCTGCAGTGAGGCAACCGAAACCTCTCACGCTCCGCAAGCGCTGAAGCCAGTGCCTGGGGTCCACTCCGCGAACGGGATGACCTTGCCTTCGACCGATACGGTCGCGTGCCTGGTGGTGCCGTCCGCCAGCTTCTTGCTGCTTTTGCCCTTGCCGGTCAGCACATTGTAGTCGCAGTCGCCGGCAACATTGTCGTCCATGTAATCCCAATATTCGTAGGCGAAACCGGCGACGACGAACGTGCCGTTGCGCCAGGCGAGCGTCAGCGTCTTGTTGGTCCGCTCGCTGCCGATCTCCATCGCCGGAATATAGAGCTTGATCGAGCCGTTGGGGAGCGCGGTGAGTTCGGGCTCGGCGTCGGATGTGGCGGGGCCTGGCCGGTCGTAGTCCTTCCATTCCGCGTAAATCTGTTCATGCACGACCCCGGCAGGCCTGAGAAAATTGCCGTCGCGGTCCCTGAGGAACAAATGCAGGTCCATGGAATAGCCGGGCTCGGTCTCGACGATCATCGCCAGATCGGCGGCGCCATCGCCGTTCCAGTCGCCGATCGCCGCCGTGATGATCTTCTGGGTCTCGATCGGCTCCGCCAGGGCGGCGGCCGGCAGCAACAGGACCAGACCGAATATTGTCGATCGCATGTAAATCCCCCGAGCTTGGGCAGGCCTGAGACGCACGCGCTTCTCAGGAGGCCCGGCTCTGCCGCGTCTCGGAACGGCTCGTCTCGTTGAGCAGCCGGCAGAGCGAAACCGCTTCACGACGGCTCAGGCCGATCAGCGCGATCTGCGAAAATTGCGCCGGCAGATCGTGAACGATGTCCCACACCATCCATCGTCCGTTCGGCTCCAAGACACATTCGTAGCGCAATAGTTGTTCCTGCATCCGACCCCCCGGCTTTGCTCACCGGACTGGTACAGTGTCGAGGTAAATGAGTTGTTGCGCCGCGAGAGTATTCCACGGCTATCAAAACCAGGCGTTGAATCCCGCAGCGGCGAGCCTGACACACAGCAGGCCGCCCGGCGGGGCGGATCTCGACAAGGCGGCAGGGCAGGGACGCTTCTGGCGTGAGCGGCGCCGGCCGCCAACGTGGATCAGGCGTTGCGGCTCGCCATATGCGCGTCGAGCTTCCTCCTCGAGGGGCCGTAGCGCTTGATAATGGTCGCGGCCTCGCTTTGCGGTATGCCGTATTTGCGGGCAAACGCAGCGACCTCGTATGGCTCTTCGCCGGAGACCAGTTTGCGATCCTGCTTGGTCTTGGATTTGTCGTCGGCCATGGCGTCCTCCATCACATCTGGTCGTTATAGGGCTCCTTGGTCCGGCCGACCATCCTGGCCAGTTCGGCAAAGGACGGCACGCCGGTTTCGCCCTGGGCATTGTTGGCCGCCTGCAGCAGCCTGAGCGGAAAGCAGACGGCGTCGCGGTTGGACGGCGACATGTCTTCATAGAGACGCTCGTCGCTGGTCATCGCCGCCTCGGCCCGGCGCAACGCCATGTCGACTTCGTCGACCGATAACAGGCCCTTGTGGACCAGCGCGTTGTTGACGGCCGCGATTGCCATCATCAGTCCTTCGAGCTGGAGATTGGCGACGTTCATCGTCTTGCGTCCTTGCCGGGCTTCTTGACGGTAGCCTTGCCGTCTGGACGGATCGCTGCGCGCGGCGGGTTCTGGCCCTCCGAATGCCGGGTCTTGTCGTCCAAATCGTCAGCCGGCCTGGTCAATCCCATGCCGCCGGGAGGTGGCTTGTTGCCGGCCGCATCCTGCGAGAATTCGTCGGCCGCGTCGGGGCTCGTCTTTGCCGGATATTTCCTCGCTCCGGTCTCGTAGCGGTTCTGGTCGTCGGCCATGTCCTGTGCTCCGGTTGCAATGAGCAGATAACTTTCATGCGACGGCAGCGGTTCCGTGGCGAAATCGACCTTGCCGGTGCCGCAGCCTTAGCAATCTGTCGGGTTTTCGTGCATTCTTGTGCATGCCAACGATGCTTCGCTCCGACGCGCCAGCAAAATGCTGCTCCTACTGCGGTGGGCGCGACCACAATTACGAGGATTGCCCGAAGCGCAAAAGCGATGCCGAACGGCAGAAGGACGCGTCAGGCAACGCCTACCAGCGCGGCGCTGCGGCTGGAGTGGAAGTCCGCTAAAGCGGTTCCAGAAAAGTGTCGGCGGTTTTCCGTCCGGAACTGCGTCAAACAGACAAGCGGTTTTCAAAGCCAATCTCCATTGTCCGCCTAGCCTGATGGCGAGCTACCAATCGCTACCTTGCATAAACAGGTAGCGTGTTATATACAGCCATTGAATTGGAAGTTACGCAATGACCGACTCGATCCAGGTGCAGTTGCGAAAAGGCGCTCTCGAGTTGTGCGTCCTGGCCGTGCTGTCGCGGGGCGAAAGCTATGGCTACGAGATCGCCAGCACGCTGGTCGCCGCTGTGAACATGGGAGAAGGCACGATCTATCCGCTGATGCGGCGGATGCAGAATGACGGCCTCGTCGCCACCCGCATCGTCGAGTCGAGCAGCGGGCCGCCGCGCAAATATTACCGGCTCACGCCGCTCGGCCAGCAGGCTTTCGAAGCTCATCGCCGCGACTGGCGCTCGCTCGCGGGCGCAGTCGACAAACTTCTTGAGGATTTGCCATGACCAGGGATGCCTTCCTGCGAAAATTGAGACTGGGGCTCGCCGGCCTGCCAACTCAGGAGATCGAGGATATTATTGGCGACTACGCCGCCCATTTCGCCGATGCCTCGGGCCGCAGCGAAGCGGAGGTCGCGGCGGCCCTGGGTGACCCGGCCAGGCTTGCCCGCGAACTCCGCGCCGAAGCTGGGCTGCGCCGTTTTGAAACTCATTGGAGCGTGTCGAACATGTTGGCGGCGACGTTCGCGCTTGCCGGCCTTGCCTTCGTCGACATCGTCTTCCTGCTGCCGCTGCTCATCACCGCGGTCGTGCTTGCGCTCGGCCTTGGCATCACGCTTGTCGCCATCGGTGCGCTGGGCATCAAGATCATTCTGACCACGCTGCTGTTCGAGCCCGGCGGCACGCTCACGGCGATGCTTGGCCGCGTCTTCATCGGCGCCGGACTGGTGTGCGGGTTCCTCGGCGGCGGCGCCCTGCTGTTGCTGGGGTCGAGCGCCGGCATACAGGTCTTCGGGCGCTATGCCCGGATGCATTCCCGTCTGACCCACCCGGACCGCAACCAGGCTTGAGCGGTGCCAAGATCGCAATTTGTCATCACGTTGAAGGAAACGGACCATGACTGGAAAACTGGCATTCGTCGCAGCGGCGGGACTGGCCGGCGCCGCGCTCTTCCTGGCCGTCGGCATCGGGCTGGCCGGGCCGGACTGGATCAACGCCGGGGGTTCATGGATTGGCGGACAATCCACCTGCGGAGCAACCACATCGACCAGAAAAGAGGTCACGCTGCCGTTCCGCAACGACGGCAGTTTCACGATCGCTTTGCCGGCTTCAGTCCGTTATCAGCCGGGTGACAAGGCCGAGGCCGTCGTCAGCGGCGAGTCGACCCTGATCGACCATGTGCGGATGGAAGGCAGCAGGCTCACCTTGGATTGCGAACCGGGCTGGTTCGCGTCCCGGTTCGATGTCAGCGTGTCGGGGCCGGCAATTTCAGACTGGAAAGTGGTCGGCAGCGGCGACCTTGCCCTGTCGCAGATCAATCAGCCCGGGCTGCAGCTGAACATCCGCGGCAGCGGCAGCGTTACCGCAACCGGAACCGCCCAGACGGTCGATCTGGATATCCGCGGTTCGGGCACCGGCCGGCTCAGGAACCTTATCGCCCAATCCGCGCGGATCGAGATCCGCGGCAGCGGCGATGCGGAGATTACCGCACAAGCGTATGCGGACGTCACGATTTCCGGCAGCGGTGACGTCGACGTCTATGGGCACCCGACCATGCGGCGTTCGGAGGTCAGAGGCAGCGGCAGCATTACGCAGGTGCCGTAAAGCAATTTCGGCGTAGGGAATTGCCCTGGCCGGCCCGAACCACCCGGCCGGTCCGACCGGCCGGCGCGAACATCCTTCCATGTCCAGAGGATTGCAATGCCGCCACTATTGTGGGCAAAACCAGCACGGGCAATCAAGTTGGGGTGGGGCAATGACCGATACGCAAGGCAATTCGGGCCGTCCGCAGGGCAAGCCGGGGACGGCGTCGATCGGTTCCGGCCTGATCGCCCTCGTCATCGTGGCGCTCGGCGTCTTTGCGCTCCTGGGATCCTGGTACACGATCGACCAGGGCGACCGCGGCGTGCTCTTGACCAACGGGGCGCTGAGCTCGGTCGTCGATCCCGGGCTGCATTTCAAGCTGCCATGGCTGCAGCGCGTCGAGAAGATCAGCTTGCGCCAGCAGGTGCTCAAATGGGGCTGCGAGAACCAGAACGATTGCAGCGGCCTGCCGGCCATGCAGGCCTATTCGCGCGACCAGCAGCCGGCGGACATGCGCGTCACCGTCAATTTCCACGTGCCGGCCGCCGAAGTCAGCAACGTCTACACCAATTACGGGTCGATCGAGGCACTGGCCGACCGTGTCATCGCCAGGAAAGCACCGCAGGAAATCAAGACGGTGTTCGGCCAGTACGACGCGGTGTCGGTGATCCAGAACCGGGCGAAGTTCAACAAGGACGTCGCCGAGGCCATTGCGGCGGTAACCGATGGCCCGGTGATGATCGACAGCGTGCAGGTCGAGAACATCGACTTCTCCGACGCCTACGAGCAGGCGGTCGAAGCCAGGATGACGGCGCAGGTCGAGGTGCAGAAGCAGGAACAAAACCTGCAGCAGGAAAAGATCAAGGCCGACATCGCCGTCACCCAGGCCAAGGGCCGCGCCGACAGCGTCAAGGCCGAAGCCGAAGCCAGCGCCTACAAGACCAGGATCGAAGGCGAGGCGACCGCGGAAGCCATCAAGGCCCGCGCCGCCGCAATCGCCAACAATCCGCTGCTGGTCGAACTGACCAAGGCGGAGAGATGGAACGGGGAATTGCCGAAGTCGATGATCCCGGGCTCAACCGTACCGTTCCTCGAACTCAGCTCGCCGGCCGCAGCATCGAACTGAGGCGCGGCATCGCGGCGCAACCAGGTCAGGGCGGCGGCGCGGTAGCCGTCCTGATGCGGTCACGGCTGAAGCACGGCGCCTCGGGCGCTTGCTTGCGTTTGCCCGAGAAAAGCCGTCAGCAGCTCCATTCCCGCCGGCCAGTCGCCGAGCCCGCTGTCGCCATTGATGTGGCCAAGCGGTCCGGCGATATGGAGATCGCTGCCCCAGCGCTCGGATTTTGCCCTGACATAGTCCAGCGAGCCGTAGGGATCGTTGGTGCTGGCGACAATCAGCGAGGGAAAGCGAAGCCGTTGTTGCGGTGTCTCGGCGAAGGCGCGGGCGGAGGAGGGGAAGGCCGGCGACGCAGGGTCCGGAACCGCAACCAGCAACGCGCCGCCGACCTCGCGGGGCGAGATCCGCTGCCAGTGCGCGACCAGCAGGCAGCCGAGGCTATGGGCGACGAGCACCGGTGGTGTCCTTGCCAGGCCTACAGCGGCTTCCAGCGCAGCCACCCAGTCGTCGAAGTCCGGCGCGTCCCAACTCGCCGGGCTGAACCGCCGCATCGCCAGGTCCGCCTGTTGCCAACGTGTCTGCCAGTGGGCTTTGCCCGATCCGCCGATGCCCGGCACAATGATGAATTCGGTCATGCGAAGCCCTTCTCTCCTGATGCAACGCGCGCAATTCTAGGTCTTCTCCCAGGCGGCGGAATGAGAGATCATCGGAAAGCAGCGAAGAAATCCGATGGATTAAAGGTGATCATGCGGAACGGCGATTATCGGCCAAGGCTCGATCCCACCGATCTGGCGATCATCGAGATCATGCAGGAGGATGGCCGCATCGGCATCTCCGAGCTTGGCCGCCGCGTCGGCCTGTCCCAGCCCGCCGCTTCGGAACGGGTGAAGCGGCTGGAGGAGCGCGGCGTCATCACCGGTTACAAGGCGGTGATCAATTCGGCAGCGCTCGGGCTCGGCACCATGGCGGTCATCCGCTTGCGCACCACGCATGAGCATATCCAGGCCTGCCTGAAGAAGTTCGCCCAGTTGCCGGAGGTGATCGAGGTACTGCGGGTGACCGGCGAGGACTGTTTTCTGGTCAAGGTCGTGGTCCCGTCACCGCCCGACCTTGAAAGCATCGTCGACAGCATCGGCCACTACGGCACGGTGACGACAAATGTGGTTCTGCGCGCCGAGCCACCGAAGCGGCTGGGGCGCGAATTGGTGACGAGGGCCTGACCGGGGCGCCGCCCCGCCGCCCGTCTATCGCTTTGTCTGCGTATGCCCGACGGCATTGGCGAACGAGATGCCGCCCTTGATCTCGCGCATCGCCATCGAGGTGATCGTGCGCCGCACGCCGGGTAACCGGCTGAGCTCCTCGCGCAGCATCCTGTCGAGCGCCATCATGTCGACGGTGACGATCTGCAGGAGATAGTCGGCCTCGCCTGTCGTGGCGTGGCAGCGGCGGATCAGCGGATGCTTCTGCACCGCCGCCTCGAAGGCGTCCGACAGCTCGAAATCGATCGACACCTGGATAAAGGCTTCGATGCCGAAGCCGAGCTTGGCCGGGTCGATGCGGGTCGAGTAGCCGCGGATGACGCCGGCGTCCTCCAGCGCCTTGACCCGCTTCCAGCACGGCGTCTTGCTCAGGCCAACCTCGTCGGCGAGCGCGGCAAAGGAGATGCGGGCATCGCGTTCGAGCGCCGCGACGATCTTCCGGTCGACCGCATCCAGCAGCATTCGTTCTTTCCTTCCGCTTCAGATGCAGTTTTTGTCCTTTGTTTCCCGCCAGCCGAATAACAGAAAGGGACAATGTTCGGCAAGAAAGCGATTAGACTCGGGGACCGGGACCCAACAAGCGCCTGCGGCCCGACGGCCGGGGCAAGGAGCATGGCCATGGACAAGCAGGACTATTATGCCCGCATCGAAACGCCTGAGATGCGCGACTATGGCGTCTACCTCAAATGCGACAGGCTGCTCGCCTGCCAGAAGCCGCTGGCCGAGATGGTCAATGCCGACGAGCTGCAGTTCCAGATCGTGCATCAGGTCGAGGAACTGTGGATGAAGCTCATCGCCTATACGCTGGTCGACGTCGTCGATTTCCTGGAAAAGCAGGACACGCATCGCATCGTCACGCTGATGGGGCGCGTGCACCGGCTGATGCGCATGATGACGGCGCAGCTCGACCTGCTCGAAACCATGTCGCCCAAGGAATACCAGCAGATCCGGTTGCAGCTCGGCAATGGCAGCGGCCAGGAATCGCCGGGCTTCAAGCAGCTGCTGCGGCTGCCGCCCGATCTGTGGCGGGCCTTCAAGGCGTCCTACCTCGATGGCCGCGGGCTCTCGGTCGAGGACGTCTACGATGCCGGCTACGATCACGGCGACAGCTATGTCGTTGCCGAAGCGCTGGTCGAGTTCGACGAGCTGTTCCAGAAATTCCGCGCCAACCACCTCTACCTCATCCACCGCACGATCGGCCTCGGCGCGAAATCGCTGAAGGGCCGGCCGGTCGAATTGCTGGAGGCCGGCGCCCGCCACCGCTTCTTCCCGGAGCTCTGGGACATACGCTGGGCGATGACCGACCGCTGGGGCAGCCAGTATGGAACGATACGGGAGCCGATCAGCAAGCCGGGGGCCAAGGTGGGGTAGTCCTGAACCTGGTTCCTCGCCCTAGTAAAGGCAGGCAATCGATAGGGAGTCCCCCTCATCCGGCCGCGGAGCCTGTCCTCGGGCTTGCCGGAGGCAAGACCCGTGGGCGGCCACCTTCTCCCCGCTGGGGAGAAGAGGCTGGCATCAACGCAGGCGACCTCCTCTCCCCTCGGGAAGAGGTCGGATTGCCCCGAATTGCCCTTCGCAATTCGGTTGGCAATCCGGGTGAGGGGGCACTTGCCCATATGCGCCCTGCCTCCATTGGGCGAGGAACCAGGTTCTGCAATGTCTGGCCCGCTACGCGCTTGTATCCTGCAGGTTTTTCGGGGGATGATGTCGGGCTTGCGGCTGGTGGTGCGTCCTTGGGGCGAAACCGTCGCAACTCTTGGGAGGACATCATGACCTTGGAAACCACTCAATCATCCGTTCAGTCGCCGTGGCAGACCGCGGCAATCCTTGTCGCCCGCCTGATCTTTGCCGCCGTCTTCCTGATGGCCGTGACCTTCAAATTCATCGATATCGGCGCCACCGCCGGCTATATCGCGGCGGCCGGATTTCCGTTCCCGCTGTTCCTGGCCTGGTGCGCAGCCCTGCTCGAGGTCGTCCTCGTCCTATGCTTCCTGACCGGCGCCTTCTTCTCCTGGGCAGCACTCGTCGCCGGCGCCTATGTGCTGTTCCTGGGCTTCGCCTTCCACGGGCCATCGCACTGGGCCGGCAACCAGGCGGAGTTCGGCTTCTTCGTCGACCATTTCACCTTCCTGGCCGGGCTGCTGTTTGCCGCCGTGCACGGGCCAGGCCGCGTCCTGGCGCTGAAGCTTGGCAGGGGGTGATGCCGGAATTTCGGATCCGGCGTCTCGATCCGCACCAGCATCGTCGTGACATCGAGCACGGCCGGGTCCCGTCATTCAGGCCATCGCAGGTCGAGTGCAATAAAAGCGACAGCTAAAGTAACGGGCGTTCTAGATTTATGCTTTTTGTAGAGGCGCCTACATTCCCTCTGTACTTCCAACTTTCGACGGGCTAAGCAAGACACGGGTCTTGAGGGGGAATTCATGAACATCGCCACGCGTTTTGCTGCCGCCATGATCGGCACGTCACTGCTTGCCGGCTGCACCACGTTGACCGAAGGCGAATTCAACACGATGCATGCCACGCTTGAAGGCAGCCCTGCCGTGAAGCGCCTGGTCATCAAGGACTGCATTGCAAGAGAGAAATCCACGTCGCTCGGCGAAAAGAAGACTTACGCTGCGTTCATGAATGTGAGCGTGGCGAAGTACGAGACGGCCCTGTGCAGCCGTATCAGCAATGCCATTGCCAGTGGCAGACTGACCTACGCCGACTATGTGAAGCTGCATTCGCCAACCGCCGACAACAGCAAGGTCATCAGGATCATGCAGGGCCGCTAGCAGTCGCCGCCAGCCCGGCACGGCAGCCGTTATCGCTGTGTCAACTCCGATCGCGGCGCCAGTTATGATCGCCGCGTCACATCTGGTCGTTGTAAGGTTCCTTGATCTGACCGACCATGCGCGCCAGTTTCGAGAAGGACGGCATGTCCGTCTCCGGCTGACACTGATTGGCCAACTCCAGCAGTCGGATCGGGAAGTTGACGGCGTCGCGGCTCGACGCCGACATGCCTTCGGACCTTTCCTCGTTGGTCTCGCTGGCTTCGGCCTTGCGCAAGGCGATGTCTATCTCCTCGACAGAGAGCACGCCCTTGCGGACCAGGACCTGATTGATCGATGCGATGGCCATAAGCAGGCCTTCGAGTTGCAGATTGGCGACGTTCATGGCTTTTGCTCCCATTGGCTAAGCTTCAAACGCGCGAATGCCTGTTCTGATCCGGACGGTGGCGTCTCGCCGGCCGGTGTGCTTCGTCCACCACCTCGCATTTTTTGCCGCCGCAACGTATTTTGTTCTTGCTTTGTGCCGGCAGCTATGCTACTAATCTGGGTATGGTGCTAATTGGCTCCAACGACCCGCCCGCCGAGGCGGGTTTTTTGTTTCAGGCCGGTTTGGAGACGATCACGGCGAGCGAGGCGAGCTTTCCGTCGCTCAGGCTTCGGATGTAGTTGCGGCGGCGCTGCAGGAATTCCGCGCCCATGACGATTTCATTTGCCTGCTGCTGCGCCGGCGAGGGCACGATGCCGGAATTGGCTCTCTGCAGCGCCAGCTCAACATGTTCGCCGGTTTCGTCGACGATCTCGTCGATGCGAAACCCGGCATCTGCAAACAGGGTTTTCAATTTTTCCCGATCGGCGAGGTGACTGGTCGCCGGCGAAACCGCCCAGGGCATGGGGTAGTACGGCTCGCCGCCGGCGAGCACGGCCTCGGTCCAGATCAGCCTGCCTCGCGGTTTCAGCACGCGCCAGGCCTCGTCGATGACCGCGGCCTTATTCTCGATGTTCATGCCGACATAGAAGCAGATCGCCGCATTGAACGTGCTGTCGCCAAAAGGCAATTTCGTCGCGTCGGCCTGATGGAAGCGAACCTTGTCGGACAATCCGCTGAGTGCGGTCAGTCGGCTCGACGCGGCGACAAAGGCCGGCGTCAGGTCGATGCCGTCGACCTGGCAGCCATAGGTCGAGGCCAGAAATCTTTGCCGGCCCGCCAATGCCGCTGCCGATATCCAAGATCCGATCTGTCGGCGAAGGCGCAAGACGGGCAGCATGCTCCCGCGTGGCGATCAGTTCGCGGCCATGGAGCTGATCGAATGGATAGAGTTGCGCGGCGGCGAGTTTGCCGGCCGGGTCGGCGTCCGGGATCGCGGCCAATATGCGATCGACGATGCCGTCGCTGCCGTAGTGACCGGTGACATTGCCCATGACGCGTTCCCCTCAAGCGCAAACACCATCCCATCAACGCAAGTCTCACGCAATGCCCCGCCTTTCTCGCCAAAGAACCCCTCTTTCCAGCCGTCCACCGATGAAGGGTGCGAGGTCGTCAGTGCATTTTTTTCCGCTGGTGCCACATTTTGTTCTTGCTTTGTGCCGGCAGCTATGCTACTAATTTGGGTATGGTGCCAATTGGCTCCAACGACCCGCCCGCCGAGGCGGGTTTTTTGTTTCAGGCTTCCTTTTCGATCGAATGGTGTGCGTGCTGCCGGCTGTAAGTCGGCGGGACAGCGCCCCCCTCTGTCCTGCCCTCTTCCCACCACTTGGCATCTCCCCCACGAGGGGGAGATCGGCAGCTTTGGCGACAGCACCTTTTTTGCATCCTACAAAATTGGCGAAAGCGGTGATGACAGCCAATCTCCCTCCTTGTGGGGGAGATGTCCGGCAGGACAGAGGGGGGCGCGAAGGAACGCGACCTCGACGATCCTCAGATTAACGCGCCCGCGTGCGCCCATCCTAGGAAACGCACCATGTCCAACCGTTACGCCACCATCATCACCGACGATGACGGCCACGAGGTCGTCAGCGCCATTGGCGAGTTCGCCGGCGCCGCACCCTATGCACGCATCGGCCGCTTCGAACTGGTCGCCGCCGGCGTGCGGATCGGTATGCTGCGTGGCGGTACCGTCGATGCGGTCGGCGGCTTCGGCTTCCCGTCGGAAGCACTCGACGGCAAGGCGGTGGCAATTCTCAGGGCACGGCTGAATGCCTTGCCTGACGCCGGTGCGATGAAGCCCGGCACGCCGACTGATGCGAAGCCGGCGAGCCAGCCGCACAAGCCGAAGTCGGCACGCGCCGGCAAGAAGGCCAAGCCGCGCAAGCGCATTGTGCGGCCAGCCAACAAGAAGCCGGCGATCTCCGCCGGGACGGCAGAGTAGGGCATGGCCAAGACTCCTTCCACCGGCGATCCCCAGCCGCACGATCAAGCACCCGGCAAGCGAACCAAGCGGGCGAAGAAGACGCTGGCCGACGGCTTCCTCGAAGCGATCCGCGCCGATTTCCGCGCCCATGGCGCCGGCGTCATCGCCGAGGTGCGCGCCGAAAAGCCCGATCAGTATCTGAAGCTCGTGCTCTCGGTGCTGCCCAAGGATCTTAGTGTCAACATCAACAATCTGGATGCATTGAGCGATGACGAAATCAGGCAGCGCATCCGCGGCCTCGAAGCCGTCCTTAGGCCGTTCCTCGAGAAGCCGGACTTCGCAAAAGGCTTCGCCCAGCCGGGCGGCAAGGAAGGAATATCTCAGCCTGCTGGCGGAGCTGGACCGGAGGCGCCGCACTAACCAGCTTGCCGCCTATCGGCCCTATCCCCGACAGGCCGAATTTCACGCAGCCGGCGCGACCAATCGGGAGCGCCTGTTCATGGCCGGCAACCAGCTCGGCAAGACCAGGGCGGGCGGCGCCGAGTGGGCGATGCACCTCACCGGCCGCTATCCCGATTGGTGGCAAGGCAAGGTTTTCGATTGTGCGGTACGGATGTGGGCGGCCGGCGTCACCGGTGAAAGCACGCGCGACAACCCGCAGCGCATCCTGATCGGCCCGCCGCAGCAGCAGGCGGCCTGGGGCACCGGGATGATCCCGGCCGACGCGATCGTCAGCACGATGGCGGGACGGGCGCCGGGCGCGCTCGACGGCATCGTGGTGCGCTGGGGCGGCGGTGGCGATGTCCAGGCCGACGAATCGGTGCTGTCGTTCAAGAGCTACGAGAAAGGCCGCGAGAAATGGCAGGGCGAAACGCTGCACGGCGTCTGGTTCGACGAGGAGCCGCCGCTCGACATCTATTCCGAGGGACTGACCCGCACCAACGCCACCGGCGGCATCACCATCGTCACCTTCACGCCGCTGCTCGGCATGTCGGACGTGGTGCTGCTGTTTTTGTCCGCGGAGCAGGTGGGAGGGATGGGGAGGGGATGACAGGGCTGCGAAATCGCGCAACTCGCGTTCCTTCGCGCCCCCCTCTGTCCTGCCGGACATCTCCCCCTCTAGTGGGGAGATTGGATGTCGCATTGGCTTTCGCCAATCTCCAATGCTTGCGGATAAGCGAGACGCTGAAGCTGCCATCTCCCCCTTTGAGGGGGAGATGTCCGGCAGGACAGAGGGGGGCGCTGTCCCGCCATCATGAAAACATCTTACCGAACAGCAGCATACGTCCAACACCTGCCACCATGATTCAATGCCGCGAGGGTGAAAACAATGACCCGTCACGTCACCTTCATGACCATCGACGATGCCGAGCATTATACGCCGCAGCAGCGCGCCGAGATCATTGCCGCCTATCCGGCGCATGAGCGTGAGGCGCGGGCCAAAGGCATTCCGGTGCTCGGCTCCGGCCGCATATTTCCGGTGGCCGAGGAGCTGATCGCCTGTGAGCCGTTCCTGCTGCCGCGCTATTGGCCGCGGCTCGGCGCACTCGATTTCGGCTGGGACCATCCCTCGGCGGCGGTCGAGCTCGCCTGGGATACGGAGGCCGACGTCGTCTATGTCACAAAGGCCTGCCGCGCTTCGCAGCAGACTCCCGCCATGCAGGCGCTGACTCTGAAACCGTGGGGCGAATGGCTGCCATGGGCATGGCCGCGCGACGGCCGCCGCGAGACACTGGAGGGTGCCGGCACCGCGCTTGCCAAGCAATATTCGGCACATGGGCTGAACATGCTCGCCAGCCATGCGCAGTTCGCCGACGGTTCGGTATCGGTCGAGGCCGGGCTGATGGACATGCTCGATCGCATGCAATCAGGCCGCTTCAAGGTGTTTTCGACGCTTTTGCCGTGGTTCGAGGAGTTCCGGCTCTATCACCGCCGGGATGGCCAGGTGGTGAAGTTGCGCGACGATTTGATGGCGGCGACCCGCTATGGCGTGATGATGCTGAGGGAAGCGGTGGTCGACCCGGCGGTGTTCAAAGCCGCGCGGCGGAAGGCGGGGCAGGCCGATCCGCTGGGGGCGTTTCGGTGACCATCCGCATCATCCCCGCCACACTGCGCGATCTCTCCTATATCGCCGCCAACCTGCGGCCGGAGGACCGAGCCGAGATCGACTGCCAGTTCGACGAGTGGTCGCCGGCTTTGCTGGCGCTGACGGCGCTGCAGGGGTTTGCCTATGTTGCCGAGCTCGACGGCAATCCGGAGGCCGGCTTCGGCGCCGCCGAACAGCGCAGCGGGCTGTGGATCGCCTGGAGCTGGGGCACGCGCCGCATGAAGCGCTGCGTGCCTGGGATTACGGAATTCTTTCACGCCGTGCTCGGGCCGCAGGTTGCGGCGCACGGCGCCTGGCGGGTCGAGGCGCGAGCGCTGGCCGCCAATGAATTGGCGCTGCGCTGGCTGGCCCGGCTTGGTGCCACGCAACGCTGCCGCCTGCCGGGCTACGGCCGGAACGGCGAGGATTTTCTGCTCTACGACTGGACGAGAATCTCTCACTTTGGAGAAAACCATGTGCCTTTTTCAAAAGCCGCCGGCGCTGAAGCCGTTGCCGCCGACACCGACCATTGCCGACAAGGACGTGCAGGCGCGCGAGGCCGCGTTGCGGGCCCAGCTGGCGGCCAATGATGGGACCGCGGGAACGGTGAAGACCGATTTGTCGCCCAGTGAGCTCACCGGCCAGCGCCGCGTGCTGCTGGGGGTTTGACATGGGCGCGATGAGAAGAGTGTTCCGCAACCGCGTGCTGGCGTGGTGGTACTGGCGCCGGCACGCAAGGTTGGTGAAGAAGAGAGGCGGTGATGCTGCCGATCTCCCCCCTCGTGGGGGAGATGCCCGGCAGGGCAGAGGGGGGCACTGTCCCGCCGGCCTTGGTGATCAATTTGTAAGTTGCCGCCATCGGCTCATTCCGGCGGGAAACGAAAACAGAGGCTGGCGTTCCTTCGCGCCCCCCTCTGGCCTGCCGGCCATCTCCCCCACGAGGGGGGAGATCGCAGCTTCCGCGTTTTCCGTAACAACCGAGCGCAAATCGTGTTCCTTCCGCACGGTTGACATTCTTCCCTCAGCCGCCATGCTGCATTGCAACATGGCTATCGAGAAGTTCGGCATGACGGAAGCATCGCGCATCGAGTGCCTGGACGGGCTTCGGGCGCTCGCCGCGATCTGGGTGCTTATCGGGCACTGCCTGCTGTTGACCGGCTGGCAGGTTCCTATCCTCGGCGAACCGGACCTCGGCGTCGATCTGTTCATCATGCTGTCCGGCTTCCTGATGGTGTTCCATTACCAGCTGCGCCAGGACAAGGAGCCCTGGCAAAGGCCGGAAACCTGGCTGAAATTCTGGACCCGCCGCTACTTCAGGATAGCGCCGCTGTTCTACATCATGCTGTTCGCTGCCCTGGCGCTTGGCCCCTATCTCTACCAGTCGAGGATGGTCATCGACGAGTTCCTGCTGAGGTCGCCGCAGGCGCCCGAGCGTTATCTCGACAGCGGCCTGAAGAATATTGGCGCCCATCTGCTGTTCCTGTTCGGCCTGGTGCCGAATTTCGCCTATCGCACGCCGCTGCCGGACTGGAGCCTCGGGCTGGAGATGCAGTTCTATGCGGTGTTTCCGGCGATCATGCTGCTGGTGCGCAGGCTTGGCTGGGTATGGAGCGCCATTCTGGTCGCGGCCACCGGCAGCGCGATCGTGTTGTTGATGGGGCAATTGTCGGTGCATTTTCCGATGCCGTCGTTCCTGCCGCTGAAGATGCAGATTTTCCTGTGCGGGATGCTGCTGGCGGGCGTCGTCCATCAAAGGCAAAAGCGGCCCTTCGCATATCTGGCGTTGGCCATGGCTCTGGCCGCGCTGCCCTTCGGCGGCGGCTATGGGCTTGGCAAGCTTTTGATGCGGGAAGCGCTCGTATTGGGTTTCTTTGCCCTGGTTCTCTACCGGATGCTGCCGGGAATGATGGGCATCGTGGCCAGAAAGATCGCCATGACGCTCGCCAACAGGTTCTTTCATCTGATGGGTGAGCTTTCCTTCAGCATCTATTTGATCCATCTGCTGGTTCTCCAGCCGGTCGCGGCCCTGGTCATCACCCAGTTCGGCCACGAATTGTCGGCGCCGCTGCGCTTTGCGGTCGTCACTGTCGTCGTTCTGCCGGTGGTGTGCCTGCTGTCCTGGATCACCTACACGCTGATCGAAGTGCCCGGCCAGAAGATGGGACGTTTCGTGGTGCAGCGTTTTGGGCGGAGCCCGGCGCTCGAGGGCAGCGCATGATCAGCTGAAACTGCCGATCTCCCCCCTCGTGGGGGAGATGCCCGGCAGGGCAGAGGGGGGCGCTGTCCCGCCGGCTTGTGGATCATTTGTAACGCGACGTTAGGCGAATTCCGGTTGGGCGAATCCGGTCGGAAAAACATAAAAAACGCAGGCTTGCGATCCTTCGCGCCCCTCTGTCCTGCCGGACATCTCCCCCACAAGGGCAGGGGAATCGCATATGGCGATTTTGGGGTTGAGTTTAGGCTGAGAAAGGATTCTTTGGAGAGGCAGTTGAGCGAAGGAGC